>JAFWTH010000117.1 GCA_017518975.1 Clostridia bacterium | reverse complement strand
TCGAAGAACGTCACCACCGGAACTTCCCCGACTACCTTCTCACCGAGCAACCCCTGCACCAGAGCTCAGGTCGTGACTTTCCTGTGGCGCGCCGCGGGCGAGCCGAAGCCGACGAAATCCGACAACCCGTTCACCGACGTTCCGTCAGGTCAGTATTACTACGACGCCGTTCTGTGGGCGGTCGAGAATGAGATCACTACCGGTATGTCCGCGACTTCCTTCGCTCCGAACGCGACCTGCACGAGAGCGCAGATCGTGACCTTCCTTTACAGATACGCGAAGGGGACCGCTCCCTCGGCGACCAATCCCTTCAAGGATGTCAAATCGAGCGATTACTTCTACGCTCCCGTTATGTGGGCGGTAGAGAATGAGATCACTACCGGCATGTCCTCGACTTCCTTCGCTCCGACTGCTACCTGCACCAGAGCTCAGGTCGTCACCTTCCTTTACAGATTGGCCGGCTGATCCGCGAATAATCCAATGACTTTAAAGATAGGGGTCCTCCGCGGCCCCTATCTTTAACAAACCATCACACACCGATCCTTTTCGGGTGAAACGAGGTAAAATATGAAAAAAATAATTGCTGTACTCATGGCTCTTCTGATGCTGGCATCGATCTGCGTCATAGCAGCGAACGCGCAGTCATACACTCCGGTCGGCGGATGGAAAAAGTCCGGTCAGGGTCCGATCACCGTCAAAAAGGCGGATCCCGCCGACGTCAAAAAAGACGGCGTCATCAGCGAGAACGAGTACGAGAAGCTCGTGATCGACCAGTCTGAGGAAGAAACTCCCCTGCACGTGATGTATGTCTCGAACGACAACCTCACCGACGGACTCAATATGCTCGCGACCATAGAGTTCTACTTCTCGTGGGACGAGGTCCACGGCTTCAATTTTGCGGTAAAGGATAAACCTGCGAATATCCAGCAGATCCTCAACCCCAAAGACGGCGATTTCCCGGGCGACGATTTTGCCAACAACACCGCGTTCGTTCTGAATATGCTGACCGATAACGGCGCGGAGGGGACGCGGGACGATGAAGGTTATGTGTCCGGGACCACGGAAGTTCCTCATTACTGCGTTTATTACGTTCTTGCAAAACGAACCGATAACGGCGAGTACATCGAGGGTTACTATAACGAGAATCAGCTCGGCATGAACGGTGATTACGATCCCGAGCCGGACGTCGACTATATCATCAATTACACTGACGACGGATACGCGATCATCGAGTGGAGCGTTCCGTTCTCCTCCGTTTCGAGCGGTACGGTCGGCGCTGGTTATTCAGT
This sequence comes from Clostridia bacterium, assembly GCA_017518975.1. Taxonomy (GTDB): domain Bacteria; phylum Bacillota; class Clostridia; order Oscillospirales; family CAG-272; genus RUG11130. The sequence continues at coordinate 37,782 of JAFWTH010000117.1, read as the reverse complement.
ATTTGCCAGCATCACGGCGATGACGGGCAACGCGGGACCTGAGGACGAAATGTACCAGGATACCTACGGTATCGGACTGGGTGACAAATGCTTCATGATCGACGCGAAGGTCGACAAAGCCGGAGGATTCCCGGAATTCATCCTCTCCGACGAGCCGATCAAGACGGTCCCGGCGATCAATTTCACCGACGTTCCGGCGGACGCTTACTTCGCTGACGCCGTTGCCTGGGCGGTATCGAAGAACATCACCACCGGAACTTCCCCGACTACCTTCTCACCGAGCAACCCCTGCACCAGAGCTCAGGTCGTGACTTTCCTGTGGCGTGCCGCGGGCGAGCCGAAGCCGACGAAATCCGACAATCCGTTCACCGACGTTCCGTCAGGTCAGTATTACTACGACGCCGTTCTGTGGGCGGTCGAGAACGAGATCACTACCGGTATGTCCGCGACTTCCTTCGCTCCGAACGCGACCTGCACGAGAGCGCAGATCGTGACTTTCCTTTACAGATACGCGAAGGGGACCGCTCCCTCGGCGACCAATCCCTTCAAGGACGTCAAATCGAGCGATTACTTCTACGCTCCCGTTATGTGGGCGGTAGAGAATGAGATCACTACCGGCATATCCTCGACTTCCTTCGCTCCGACTGCTACCTGCACCAGAGCTCAGGTCGTCACCTTCCTTTACAGATTGGCTAAATAAGCAATAAAAAGACTGCGGGTCAGCCGTTCGGCTGACCCGCTTTTCTTTTTGAGGATCAAAGGGTGATGCGTTCTTCCGTCGCCTTTCCGTCTCTGACCGTTATGATGAGCGCTTCCCTCTCCCTGACGGGCGTCAGGTAGGAGTCGTCTCCGGTGACGATCTCGACGAGTTTCGTGTTCCCCGCCTCGGTCCAGTCGGTGTTGAGGAGCATCAGGATCTCGTCGTCTTCGTCCTCGTATCTCGTCCAGAACACCTCGCCGGTCGGATCGAAAACGTACGTGCCGTCGAGCGTGTCTCCCGCAAGTTTTGCGAGGACCGCCGCGCTGAATTCGCGGAACAGCTCGTGACCCGGATACGCCCAGAGAGTGAGCGTATAAACGTAACCGTCTCCGACCTTGTTTCGAACGAGCATCGGTTCGCCTGTGAACGCGTCCCACGCGACGAGCTCGGCTCCGCAGAGTTCTACTTTCGCCAGATACGCTTTTCCGTCTTCGGTGATATCGTCGCTCGGGAGAGCGGAGAGCTCGGGTTCCGGATATATCTCTTTGTCCTTCACGTTGAACTGGCCGGAATACTCCGTACCGCGTCCGAGAACGCGTATGCCGCAGAGCCCCGTAAGATCGCCGCCGCGGATGAGGTCGAGATCCTCCATATCGGCGAGGAAGTCTCTTTTCACGTGGCGTGAGAACTGCGGGATACCGGTGAGAAGGACGCCGCCGTCTTTCACGAATTCCGTGAATTTCGCCTCGTCTTCTTCGTTCGCCGTATGCCAGCCGAGGTTGGCGATCAGCTCGTAATTTTTGTAAAAGTCGGCTCTCGCCTCGACGGGCAGACAGTCGAAGTCGCCGTAAGGCGTGCCGGCGAAGAAAAATCTTCTCTTATCGAAACGCTGGCGCAGCGGATGAGTGGACGCGCCGGGCATCAGAACGTCGATGACCTGACGCGATTTCTCCGGCTGACCGTGGCCCCACTCGGGAGCGGAGTTGCCGTAAAGACCCCATACCGCGTAGTGCGGGTCCTGCTCGACGTCGCAGATGAATCCGTTGAACGGAGCCGCCCAGCGCCCCTCGAGGAACGCGATCCTGCGGACGTTTTTGCCGCGGCGCGGATGAGTCGATACGAACCGGAAGAACGCCCTCGTCATATCGCGCTTGCCCTTCGTGAGCGCGTCGTCCCAGCACTGTCTTTCCTCTTTATAAAGCTCAAAGAGCGAGTCCTCTTCGTAAATCGTGTTCGCTCCCATCATCCACGGCTGGAAGATCGAGAGGAAATACTGGCCGAGGTGGTATTCGTGATACGGCTGCAGACAATGCTGGATCGCGATGTGCGCACCCCAGCGGCCCTTTCCGAGCGCTTCCGCCGCGGGTCTCGCCTGCGTCAGAAGCGTCATCGTGTTGGGGACCATCGTCTCGGCGCGGACAAAATCGGCGCCGGAGAGAAAGCTGTATCTGATGCCGCCCGACGCGTCGCCGAACGCGGCGCAGGAGCAGACCTTGTGTGCGCGGTCGATCTCGATCTTGAGATCTCTCATATATTTCTCCGCCGCGGTCTTCATATCGTCCGATGCGTACGGCTCCTCGGGATCGCACGCGTAGACCTTGCCGGGGTATTCGTGCGGCCCGACGTCGGAGAGCATATCGCCCGCCGCCGTCGTCAGGGCGCCGCTGTCGTACTCGTTGCACGCGGAGACCCAGATGCCGTGCTCGCGGCAGAACTTCGCCCACCGGGCGAGAAGTTCGTCGGGAACGGGCTTTTCCATGAAGTTGCGGAATACGACGTAGTTACCGAGGCGCGTGCGCGCCGTGTAGTCGATCAGCCAGTCCATGAAGCCCGCGTCGTCGTGCGGGACGACGGTCATATCATAGCCGACCCTGACCGGATCCGCCTCGGGCTCAAAGTCAAGGACTTCGACTTTCGCCTCGCCCGCCGCGCGGAAGACCGCCTCGCCGGGTTCGGTGAGGGTGAAGTTGAATTCGTTCCATCCGGGAGTACAGTCGAGGGTGACTTCGCCGCCCGGATACGTGACCGTTATCTTGTCCTCGCGCACGGCGTAGACGCGCCCGAAGAACGGTTCGTTTTTGAGGACCCATTCGGGCAGGGAGAGCTGACCGTGATCGCGGACGCTCTGTCTCCATTTCAGACGGCTGACGGCGAACCAGAGACCTGAGAGATTTTTCATCTCGATCGTATGCTTCCCCGCGGGGATCACGGCTCTGACCCAGTCGTCCTCTAAGATCTGCATGAAATAGTCGTGGTGGCGGTAGTACTTTTTATATCTCTTGAGTTCGACCCCGTCGCAGATGAGAGCGGTCTCGATATACCCTTTCGCCATCGTGTTCTTTTCGGGATCGTAGCCGGTCGACGCCATCCCCTGCGTGTGGAAGAGCGTTTCCTCATAGTCGTGCGTCTTCTCGGGTATCTCGACGTCGAACTTCAGCGACTCGCCGGGTCCGACCCACGCGACGTCCATCCTGTGCCAGTTGTGAACGGGGAGACCCATGTCGTAGGACTCGAGCGCACACTCTCCCTCGGCGGGCTCCGGTCTGAACCAAAGGTAACGATCACGGGTGACCGTTACCGAACAGCCGAGGTATTTCGGACCGACCGGGAAATCGAGTCTTCCCTTCTCCGTCACGTCCTTCGCCGTGAAATCGAGGTCGAAGCTTTTCGTTCTGAGGTGAAACACGGCGTCGTCGCCGACTTCCGTCTCGAAGCGCACGCCCGCGACGCCGCGCTTTGTGCGGATCTCCCATTCGGGAGAGTCGAGTTCGATCTCCTTTGCCGTGTGGCCCGGTCCGAACCAGATCACGGGGTAATCGAGGCGGACCGATCTTTCGATCTTCCCGCCCTCGCAGGTAAGCGATCCGTCCCAGACGTACTGCGGGTGATAGTGTCTTCTCGAATACAGATAAAGGTATCCGAAATCTATCCTGAAATCAAGTTTCAAAGTCGTATCCTCCATTTTTATTCATTTTATTAAATGATACCATACCGAACGGAAGAATTCAACAAAAAAAACAGCCGTTCCGCCTTTCGGCGAAACGGCTTGTCGGGTCTTTACATATCGTAATCATAATCCGTGCACAGGACCGAGAGTTCTCCGCTCTCCGTATCGTATATGAAAACGGTTGAGGAAACGAACCCGTCCGAACCGGTACTGTCGAGAGCGACGTAAAACCTCCCTTCGGCGGTGAGATCCCGAGATTCAAACGGCAAAACGCTCTTTTTCCCCGCCGATTCACACTTTCGGGCATATTCATCGATCCTTTCGACGACGGTTTTCCGGTCGCCTTTCCCGAGAGGCCTGTATACGGGGTTGTCGGTAAATACGACGCCCTCATTTTTCTCATACCTGTAAACGACGAGCCGGTAAAGGGAATAGTAATCGTCTCTGACAGTTTGCTCCTCGCGGGAGAGATATACGCCGGGGATAAACCCGTCGAAAGCGACGGCGGCTTGCAGCTGCGTCTCACGGTCGAGGGCGGCGTACGCCTTTTCCGCTTTCAGTTCGGGCAAATTGAACGGGTGATCTTCCCGGGCGGCGTACCCGCCTATCTCACGGAGCGCCGCGTCACGGATATCGTCCGGCAGATCATCGTTCCCGTATATCTCGCAAAGCACGGGGACGGACGAGGGCGACAGCTGCCCCAGATACTCCACATCGAGGGAGCAAGCGGGATCGGCAAGCCGGCAATTGTAGTTGTGCCGCGCGATGACGGCGTCGGCGTCCGGAACGGCGAGAGCTGCGAAGCACAGTACGAAGACGGTGATCGCGGTCGCGGCGAACGGAAATTTCCCGACGAGCTGTTTGATGATCGCGACAATAAAGATCAGGATCAGCAGCGCCATAAACCACAGCGTATAAAGGCGAAGTCTGGTCAGCCCGTAATTCGAAACGTACATGACCATCTGCGAGATCGCGGTCCCGGAAATAACTACGGTGATAAGCGATAAAACGACGGTGTATATCTTCACGACGGGAGATATCTTACCGTTTTTCGTCTTTTTCGAAAAGACGCGCAGGGCGATCAGCGCCAGCGCGTTGATCGCGGCGACGGCGCAAAGGCGGAAAAATCCGTTTCTGGCGAAATCGGCGAACGTATACGCATCTGGCAGAGTGGAGGTAAATACAGCCCGGTAGTAGTCGCGCTGCGCCGTTATGAATACGACGTAAAGGAAAAGCAGCGGCGCGATCGCCACGGCGCCGACGAGCGACGGCGCGAACTTCATTTTGTCCTCGATCCGCACGCAAGTTTCTTCATTGAACGAATCGCGCGCGGGGTGTGCCGACGTGTAAAGCGCGCCGTAAATATACATTCCTATCGGCACGCCGAACAAAAGCGACACGACGTGAGTCAGGATCCTGTCGAATATCACGGAACGGATAACTTCAAGACTGTCGGTAAAATTGCTGTCGAAAGAAAGCAGAGCGAACACGATCAGCGTCGGTATCAGGGCGATCCCGAGACCGGCGAGAACGATCAGCGCGGTTTTCCATCCTTTTTTCGCGCTTTTATTCGTGCTGATCGCGCCGACTGCCGAGCCGATGCTTTTGAATGGCGAAACGAAGATCGCTTTGACCGTCTCAAAGACGTAAAGCTGTCCCGCCCGCCTTTCGAGCGCCGTTTCCGAACCGGTCTGGCAAAAAAGAAGAAAAGCGAAGCAGATATAGGCGAAAACTAAAAACTGCAGAACGGGACTTGACGAGAAAAAGAGCGAGCATGACAGAACGAGAGCGGAAACGGGATAGAAAAAACTCCTCGCTTTCCTTTTTTTCCGTCCGAAAAAAACGAATCCGAATGCGAAAACGCATACCGTAAAAATAAGCCCGACCGCCGGTTTCTGCCAGACCCAGAACGTCCGACAGAACAAGTATCCTATCAAAGCGGAGACCCAGGCGAGCACAATTTCCTTTTTTGAATACTCTCTCTTCGGTTTTGAGGGGACCTGTACGGAAGGCGTCCCTGCCGCCCCGGCGATCGGCTTCCCCGTCATAGGATCAAAGTTGTAAGAAGCGTTCATTTCGATCGTCCTTTCTATACGGGTTTATGGTTTGAACAGGATTATACCACCCGATGAAATATTTGTCAATACTTTTTATCGAAAGACAGTAAACTTTTTTCGATACACATAAGTTTTACATCGTTTTGGAATGCTCGCGCAAAAATAGATCCGCGGATCATTCATCTGAAAGATGGGATCCGCGGATCTATTTCTTATTGTTTTTTTACGCCGTTACGATACCCGCCGCTTCCGCAAATTCGGGAAGCTTCGCCGCCTCCTCGCGCATCTTGTATTTGAGTATCTTCCCCGCCGCGTTCATCGGGAAAGAATCGACGAACGTGACGTAGCGCGGCGTCTTGTGCTTAGCCATATGATCGCGGACGTAGTCCTTGATCTCGTCGGCGGTGCACTCCTCTCCCTCCTTCAAAATCACGCACGCCATGATCTCCTCGCCGTACGCCTTGTCCGGCACGCCGATGACCTGAACGTCGCTCACTTTCGGGTGGGTATAGATGAAATCCTCTATCTCCTTCGGGTAGATGTTCTCGCCGCCGCGGATTATCATATCCTTGATGCGGCCGGTGATCTTGTAATAACCGTTTTCGTCGCGGCGGGCGAGGTCTCCGGTGTGGAGCCATCCGTCAGGGTCGATCGCGAGAGCCGTCGCGTGGGGCATCTTGTAATAGCCCTTCATAATGTTGTACCCGCGGGCTACGAATTCGCCGTCGACGCCGTCTGGCAGATCCGCCCCGGTCTCCGGGTCGACGATCTTGCACTCGACGCCGAAGATCGCCGCGCCGACCGTGTTGACGCGTGTTTCGAGCGAGTCCGTCGTCTTCGACATCGTCGTCGCGGGAGATGCCTCCGTCTGACCGTAAGTGATGCAGATCTCGTCCATGTGCATCTTCTCGACGACCTCTTTCATGACCTTTATCGGGCAGGGAGAGCCCGCCATGATGCCGGTGCGCATATGGGAGAAATCGGTTTTCTCGAACAGCTCGTGGCCGAGCATCGCTATGAACATCGTCGGCACGCCGTGAAAAGCGGTGATCTTCTCTTTATTGATGCACTCGAGCCCCTTTCTCGGTGAGAACGCAGGGATCGGCGACATCGTGGTGCCGTGCGTCATCGAGGCGGTCATCGCGAGGACCATCCCGAAGCAGTGGAACATCGGGACCTGGATCATCATTCTGTCGGCGGTCGAGAGGTCCATACAGTCACCGATCGCCTTGCCGTTGTTGACGATATTGTAGTGGGTGAGCATGACGCCCTTTGGGAATCCGGTCGTTCCGGACGTGTACTGCATATTGCAGACGTCGTGCTTGTTTATCATCGCCGCGCGGCGGTATACCGATTCGATCGGCGTTCTGCCCGCCTGCTCCATCGCCTCTTCCCACGTGTAGCATCCCTTCTGCTTCGACTCGCAGGTGATGATATTGCGCAGGAAAGGAAGACGCTTGAGGTGGAGCGGCTGATGCTCCGGAGCGGTCTCAAGCTCGGGGGCGAGCTCCTTCATGATCGCGACGTAGTCGGAGTCCTTGTACCCGTCGATCATGACGAGCGTGTGCGTGTCCGACTGGCGGAGCAGATACTCCGCCTCGTGGATCTTGTAAGCGGTGTTGACCGTGACGAGGACAGCGCCGATCTTGACCGTCGCCCAGAAGGTGATATACCACTGAGGCACGTTCGTCGCCCATATCGCCACGTGGTCGCCCTGCTTGACGCCGAGCGAGATCAGGGCGCGGGCGAAAGTGTCGACGTCGTCGCGGAATTCGGGATAGGTGCGCGTGTAGTCAAGCGTCGTGTATCTGAAGGCGTACTGCTCGGGGAACTCCTCGCAGACGCGGTCGAGGACCTGCGGGAAGGTCAGGTCGATCAGATGCTCTTTCTCCCATATATATTTGCCGTCGCCGCGGATCGAGGTCTGAAGGCGTCCTCCTCCGACCGTTTCCTCGATATATCTGCCCATAAAGTGGACGAAATGCGGGAAGACGACGGCGGCGTCCGACAGATCGGGCGTGTACTGCTTCAGCCACTCGAGGGAGACGTAACCCTCGTAGTTGATCGAGCGCAGCGCGCTCATGAAGTCGTCGATCGGCAGATCGCCCTCGCCCATCATCCGGTACTTCACCTCGCCGTTCTCCGTCACGGAGTCCTTGACGTGGGTGTACTTGATGAACGCGCCGAGATTCTGGATCGTCGTCTCCGCGCTCTCACCCGCGAAACGGTACGGGTGGTGCATATCCCAAAGCGCGCCGACGGCGTCGCTCCCTATCGCGGCGAGGACGGAGGCGAGACGGTCGGTGTGGGAATAAACGCCGTTCGTCTCGATCAGGAGCGTCACTCCCGCCGCCTCGGCGATCGGAGCGAGTTCTTTCATCGGAGCGATGACGTATTCGTCGTCGAAATCGGTAGTGATCTCCGCGGTCCTGTCGCCGAGGACCCTGATGAATTTGCATCCCAGCGCGGAGGCGACCGTTATATATCTTTTGAGCAGAGAGACCGACTCTTCACGCTGTTCGGGGAAGCGGAGCGCGCACCCGGACGACAGACAGCTGATCTCGAGCTTCATCCTCTCGAGAGTCTCCCTGGTTTTGACGAGATTCTCGTCGCGGAACGGACCGGACGAGGCGGAGAACTTCGTCCCTCCGAGCCCTCTCATCTCGATCCCGCCGAAGCCGAGGTCCTTCGCCATCGACCATATCTCGTCCCACGTGAAGTCGGGCGTGCCGAGCGTTGAAAAAGCGATCTTCATTTTTGTAATCTCCTTTCGCGAAGCGGTCGCCGGGGAACAAAAAAACCCCCGTCTCATCCAAGAGACGAAGGTAAACTCCGCGGTACCACTCCCGTTGACGCCGTACGGCGCCCTCTTTTGAGGCACGTTCATGCCTTGCCCCTGATAACGGCGGGCGTCCCGTCCGGCGATACTCGATCTTTTTCAAAATCTTTCCCGCGGCTGCTCGGGGGTGAGACGGATACCGCGAAGCCCTCTGCCTTGCACCGACCGGCAGCTCTCTGTCGGCGTCCCGATATCTTATTCCCCGTCATAGCATTTCGCTTTTGACGTAGGATATGTTAGCACAACATTTTCTCCGTGTCAAGAGAAAAACGAAAAAATTCCCTCTTTTGATTTTTCCTCTTGCAAACGCCCCGAAACTGTGCTATACTATGATACGCTCTCAAAAAGGAATAAAGGGGTATAGCTCAGTTGGTAGAGCAGCGGTCTCCAAAACCGCGTGTCCTGAGTTCGAGTCTTAGTGCCCCTGCCATTAAAAAAGGTCCGCTCAGCGGACCTTTTTTAATGGCCGAGAGCTCCGCTCTCGAGCTCAGCAAAAAAGCCGCAGGCTTTTTTCGGCGCGTTGCACTGCGGTGTCGAACACACCCGCTCGACGAACGCGCAACGCGGAGTTCGAGTCCAAAACGCGGTGACTTCATCAGGAGCATTTTCCGGCGCGTTGCGCTCTTCAGTATCCGTTTTCCACATTTCTATCGCAGGAAAAAACCGAAGGTTTTTTACCGCTTTGCTCGCAAAGCGACAAAACGAGAGTTCGAGTCCTGCTCGAAATGAAGATTTCTTCACCCGGTAGTGTTCTCAGCAAAAAATCCCACAGGGATTTTTTCGGCGTAAGACAGGGGACGGTTCTGTGTCCTGACGTTGCAAGATTACGTCGACAAGCAAGACACAGAACCGTCCCCTGTCTTACTGAACCGTCCCCTGTCTTACTTGAGCAGTTTTCTAATTCTATCTGCCGTTTCTTTCGACGGAAGAGGAGCATCAGGTCCGTAATTCCAACCAAAGCCGTCGTTTTCGTAACGGGGGAAGATATGAAGGTGATAGTGACCGACGTCATTGAATTTCCCGCCATTCTGCATAACGGTATAACCGTCGGGGCGGTACGTTTTCTTGAGAGCGGCGACTATCTTTTTTGAAACGGCGGCGAGATGGGCAATAAGCTCGTCCGGCATCTCGTCGGCGTCAAGAAAGTGCTCCTTCGGAATGAGAAGAACGTGTCCTTCGTTTATGGGATCTATATCGTAGAACGCAAGGGCGAGATCGTCCTCGTATACGATATCGGTAGTTATATTCTTTCTGTCGCAGAACGGGCAGCGTTTCATTTCAGCACTCCCTTCCATTCCCCGTTTTCCTTATAGTAAAAATGCTCGGAAAAAGAGTCGTTGATGAATATGTTATACTTTTCTTTCATTCCGTCTGAAAGCTTCATTTGGGGGAAGTCTTCTATATCCACCCAGAACACCTCTCCCTCGCGAGATGACTCAAGCTCTCCGGTAAAGGTCTCGGTTTTGTAAAAGAAAACTATATACCGCTCCCCGCTGTCTCTCATCCAGTCCTCAATCCCGCAGAGTGTCAGATTTGATACCGTTAGCCCCGTTTCCTCTTTCACTTCGCGGATCACGGAATCGACTACCGACTCGCCGTATTCAATATGCCCTCCGGGAAAGGTAATCCCCGGCCAGTTCGGGTTCACTCTGTTCTGCACGAGTACACGACCTTTCCCGTCGCATATCATACACATATTCGTTAGTATTACGTTTTCCATATATAGTCCTTATTGTTGTTATTTCAAAACCAATGCCAGATACTCAACATTCTCTTCAACCGGGCGGGTACCGTCAATGCGGATAACTGGAATATTCACTGTCTCAATCCAGCGCTCAACGTAATCGTCCGGTCTGTTTTGCGCCAGAACGATAAACGAGTTTTCTCTTTCATAAAGGTCTCCGCCTTCAAGCATCCGTTCCCCGAACTTTTCAAACGATCTGTTGAAAACGCGCTTGTCTCTTTCTTCTCTTGGCACATAGATATAAATGATATAAGACAGGGGACGGTTCTGTGTCCTGACGTTGCAAGATCACGTCGACAAGAAAGACACAGAACCGTCCCCTGTCTTAGTCCCCTGTCTTATTTATTGACTGTCCTTCAGAGCACCTTGCATTATGCCGGGCGGGTTTGTCGCATTACCATTCTTCCGGTATTTCCATGATTCTGAATTCCAGATTCGTCATATCCCATCCGTCCTTATAGTCGAATCCGAACACGAGCAGCTTGTCCCCCGACTCTTTCGAGTATGCAGTCGTCCTGTTCATACTGACCGATCCGGGATTCGTAATATCGAACGATCCGTCCCTCAGATCGCCGATATATGAGTCGAGGAACGCCTCGGCGTCGGCGGGAGATCCGAACTTCAGCGAAACGAACAGATCGAGGTCGTAATCCTGACCGAACATCGTCTTCCCGAATTTCACGAGATCCCTGCAAAGTTCGTACGCGCCGAGATCGACCTCAGGGAATCCCGCTTCGGCGAGCATAACGTCAACGTCCTCCGCGGGAACGTACTTCTCCGATTTGAACAGAAGCGATACCGTTTCCCCGTCTTCGTTGAAGCGATATTTGAACGATCTCATTCCCGTGGGAAGCCGGAGTCTGTAGTAAACGTCCTCGTCTTCCGCTCTCAGAAGCGTAAAGCGGGCGGGGATCTCCGCCTCTTCGCCGAGATACGTTTCCGCCTCGTCATATTCGTCCTCCTCGCCGGACGCGTCCGGAACGAATCCCTCAAGCGACCCGACGTACGCGTTCAGATAATCCTCCGCCGCCGTCCTGTCGTCGTAACGGAAATCCGCGTACATAACCGATTCGTAGTCAAACAGGTAGAGCCAGCCCTCAGTCAGCTCATATGCGGTATCGACCGCGGAATAACCCGAGATATGATCGTTCCCGGGCAGCTCGGGGTACCCGAGTTTTCCGAGTTCCGCGTTGATCGCGTCCCTTCCCTCATATTTCGGAAGGTCGTAGTATTTCTTCGCGGTGATCCGGGCCCCGTTTTCGTACTCCAGTTCGATCGACGACCAGCACTTGTATTCTTCTCTCAGCATAAGACGGTAGAACATCCTGCCGTCCTCTTCGACCGCCTTGAAGCCCTCTTTTTCAAGCTTCTCGGCGTACCGCTCCATATCCTCCTCCGTCGCACGGCAATCGCGTATGCTTATCAGATCGTCCGAAAGGATGCGGCTTATATCGATCATGAAAGCGTACGTGGCAAAATCGGGGAACGGGACCGCTTTCTCGCCGTATCCGGGAAGGAATACCGCGTTCAGGTCGACGACCTCGGCTCCCCATTCCGTCCTCGCCTCGGGATATTCTCTGTCAGGGTCGTTCATCCACGCCTCCGCCCGCGCGTCGGTCTCGGCGCCTCCGAACGTTATCACGATATCCACGTCTTTGATGGCGGGATATCCCTCCGAAAACGACGTCCTGACGTGCGCTTCCGCCGGATCCTCCGCATCGAGTTCGAGATAAACTTCCTGCATACGGGGCATAGCCATATCCCCGATACCGGCGTACATCTGGGCAAACAGCTTCAGCTCGTCCCCGCTCGATGAAAACCTGAGCGCGTTTTCGGGATCGTTGTAAAAGAGGTTCCAGATATTGCCTTCCGCGGCGTCGATCCAGTGATTCGGGAGTTTTGATTTCAAGCTCGGCAGTTCGAGTTCTTTTGCAAGGTCGAACGCTTTGCCCTCGCCCGCGAAAGAAATATGATCGACCGACTCCTCCCCGAGGTAGCCCATAAACGTTTCTGTTCCGTTCACAGTCATCAGCGCGAATCCGTCGTACGTATTCTCGCCGTCTCTGATGTTGAGATTGTAATAGACGAGATCGTCGGAGAAGACCGTCGCTCTGATGAGGTTGTCCTCACAGTCGATAACGTAATCCCCCGCCTCGAGTTTTGACAGGAAGTTCTCCATCGCCCTCTCGGACGCGTCGGAGGATGCGGAAGAAAGACCCGGACCTCCGAGCGTATCGCTCCCGGGCGCAGTCTCTTCCGGTTTTTTGTCCATGCAGCCGAACAGCGAAGAAGACACAAGTAAAATCATAACAATGAAGGCAAGAGTCCTGATTACGGTTTTCCGTTTCGTTTTCATGGTTTCCTCCCGTATCTTTTTTCAATCCCGATTATTCCGGGAAGCAGTTCAGTTCGTTCAGTCTGCATCCTCATCCGTCGCTTCGAGCAGGAAGCTGACCGGACGGAAGCCGTCGTTGCACGAGATCATCGCCGACTTTTTGTTCTTCATCCATCCGTCGTACAGATCCTCCGCGCCGTACGACAGAGCCATGACGAACGCAGAGACGGCGTCCCACGCGCTGTTACAGAAACCCTCGGGCTTCTCCCAACCGTTCGCGACGAAGACCTGTCCCTCTTTCATATCGCAGACGTGCTCGATCGGGTTTTCGTATTTTTCGATGAGATCGTCGTATCGCGCCCTGCGCATGACGGTGATCCTGACTTTTTTCATATCTTCATCCTTTTCAGATATAGAACACCCTGCCGTCTTTTCTCGGCGCGGGTCCGGGGGTCGGGCAGTCGGCGTAGCCGATCGCGCAGTGACCGACGCCCTCGTATTCGCCCTCGGCGCCGAGGTCCCTGAGGATCCTTTTGTATTCTTCCGTCTCAAACTCCTCTTTCGCGCGGTGGATCCAGATGCTTCCGAGGCCGAGAGAGTGCGCCGCGAGCATCAGGTTCTCCATAACGAGAGAACCGTCGTAGATCCCGGTGAAAGCGTCTTTTCTCGCGAGGACGATGAGGACGACGGGAGCCCCGTAAAACGGATCTTCCCCTTCCCTGCCCATGATCGCCGCGTTGTCCGCGGCAAGCTTGCTACGGAATTTTTTGTCCGTCACGGCGACGATGATCGCCGACTGGCGGTTCATCCCGCTCGGCGCGTAAAGACCCGCCTCAATTATCGAGTCGATATCCTCTTTTTTCGGCATATCGGGTTTGAATCTGCGGACGCTCCTTCTTTCGAGCATCGCTTTTATGACTTCGTTCATTCCTATCCCTTTCTTTTTTCAGATCCTTCCGCTTCTATTTTACCGCGGGGTCATCGTCCCGTCAAGTAAAAAACGCCGTTCTTTATTATAACTTGAATAATATCGCTATATATGTTATTATACATTTAGACAATTTATCAAAAATCGGTCAGCTCGTCGGCGATCTGCCGGAGAAAAACGGAGGACTGTAATGAACTATTTCAAAAAAATGGTGTCGGCGGCATTGATACTGTCGATGCTCGCGGCTCTCGTTCCCGCTGCCGTCTTTGCGGCGGGAGGCAGATGGACCGTCTCCTACGACGCGGAAGCGTATGAAAAGGGAACGCTCTTCGTCACGCTGTTCGACGCGCGTGCGGACGCGACCGTCGCGGTCGAATGGGACGATCTCGGCGGTACTTTACGCGCAGGGGCGACGACGGACGAACTGTTCGATCGCGGCGCAGAGTATTACGCCGTCGTGTCGTATACCCCGCGGCAGAGCGGCGGCTCCGGGTCGGACGGCTCGGGCGGATCATCAGATCTCACCGACGCGCAGATCGAGGCGGAGTTCGACCTTTACTACGTCGCACAGTACGGGAAAGCGGTCCCGACGCTCGGAATACCCGACGACGACGCGACCGCAGAGGAGCTGTTCACGTGGTACGGCGATCTGCTCGAAGAGGACGCTTTCTGGGTATGGAACGACGACGAGGAAGAAGGAGCGTGGCTCGATAAGTTCTCCGTTGAAGAACTGCGCGCGCAAGCCGACGACTGGTACGACCCGGATTACGACGACTACGACGAGATCGCCGCGGATACCGTCGGCGACTACTTCGACGCGTATTTGGATTACTCAAGTCCGTATTTCAATTACGATCTTTCCGCCAAGCGCGGAATGATCGAAATGATGATCCAATTTCCCGATTACGCGCCTCCCGGATATACTCCCCCGTCCGTTTCGGGCGGAAGCGGAGGGGGAGGGAACCCCTCGGACGGCGACCCGGCGTATCGCACCGTTCTGCGCCGCCTGACCGAGGCGGATATGGCGTCGGGCTTCGCCGTCGGAGCGGATTTCTTCGACGGGTGTGTCCCGCTCGAAGTCACGCCCGTCCCGATCGGTCAGACGTACGACCAGGTAACTTACGGGCCGGTCGACGGCTTCTCCGAAGTGCGCGCATACTTCATCGCGGACGGTCATACGATCCCCGCTCTTCCCGAAAACGACGAGGGAGCCGACGGTGAAGAGTACGAATACGGGAACGAATCAGGCGTTCCAGACGCGGGCGTCGGTTTCCCGAGCGATCATTGCGGGGCTGTCCCCGACGGCGTACCGTTTTACGTGTCGCAGGGCGGGATGCTCGTCACGACTTCCGCCGACGCCTCCTCCGAGATCGTGACGGGGGTCGGCGTCGAACCGTTCGCGGACTGGGAAAAGGTCACGGTCGGACGGTCGGGCGCTTCCGTCGATTTCACCTCCGGAAGAAGATTCGTCACCGTCTCTGCGTGCGAGGACGGCCTCGACGACGCCGATACCGTATCGCTGACCGCCTTCCTTACGGGAGGAGATCTCGGTTCTGCCGTCGTTTCCTCACAGCTCGTTACTTACGATTTTGACATGGAATCCCATACCGTGTCGTACGTAACGCGCGATCTCAGAATAAAGCCAGGCGATTACGGCAAGGCCTGTATCGCAGCGGCGGGCGGCGAGCTCGCGGAGTCGAAGATCATGTTCTGGGAAAAAGAGACCGGCCCGATCAGGAGCGACGTATCTCTCACCGTTCCGTCACGTGATCTCGGAGCGGACGCCTACTCGTCCGAACTCGTATTCACGTCGGCCGAGACGGGAGAGGCCGGACCGTTTTCCGAGGGAGAGACCGTCCGCGGCGACCTTTTGCTTACCGTCGGAGATTACCGCCTCACGGGCATCGTCCTTGTCAGCGAAGAGGACTTCGCCTTTATGACGACCGACACGGTCTGGAGCGACGGCTCGCCCGTAACGGATGCGGGGACAAATACCTCAACGTACTTCACGTTCACCGCCCCGTCCGCCTCAAAAGAGATGATTGCGACCGCGACGTTCAGGAGAGATCAGTCGGTCGAATTCACCGCGTCCGCGACCGCGCTCGTTCCCATGGGCGGCGATACTGCGGTCGAGACTCCGACAGGTTTTTCGGCAAGTGCCGAAGATAATTCGGTAACGTTCTCGTGGGATGTCCTTTCGTTCGACGGACTCACGGGATTCAGTATATACAGAACGGATGCGGACGGATGGGGCCGCGCCCTTGTCGCGACCGCCGCGAAGACCGCGACGGGAATATCCGTCCCGATCGACCGCGCCGCGTGGGGACAGAGTCCCTGGTATTTCACGCTCACGGCTTCCGCGGGAGAGAAAGAATCTGCCGGCACGGTCCCAGTCCGCGTGAACGATCCGCTGGCTCCGTTCCGCGGAGTCGGCTCATACTCGCTTAAAGACGCTTCTGTCAAAAGCGGGATCCTGACGACGGCGGAGGGCAAAACGGGCGCGCTCGAGCCGGTCTTCACGCCGGACGCCGACGTTACCGCAGACGTGACGTCGGTCACGGCGACGCTGAACTATACCGATATTTCAGGCGCCGAGGGGTCCGTCTCCGCGACGCTCACGAAGACGGACGGTTTCAGGGGCGATCTCGAGATCCCCGAGGACGCGGCGGCTTTACTGTCCGTCACGTTCTCCTGCCGGTTCGACGGATCGCCGATGACGCTCGATACGGTCGATCTCGGCGGTCTCGGGGTCGCGTCGGTCTACAGGCTCGTCCTGCCGACCGCGGACTATCCCCTCTCGGCGTCATTCGACGGAGCGACGGCGAAATACGGCCGCAATTCCTTTGAGTTCACTCCGTCGGGAGGCGCTCTGAAAGGAACGGTCGAGAGAGACGTTCTCGGGAAGGCGGAAGTCACCTTCCGTATCGGAAGCGAACCTTTCGTTATGAAGGGCTCGCTCGCCGACTTTGAGACCGAAAGCGGCTCGATTTTCGTCGCGGCGTCTTCGCTTCCCGACAAAATAAAGCTGACGGCAGCGACGGACGATAACGACTTTGCGCTGTCCTGCTCGGCGTTCAATAAAGGCCTCGTGATCGGCGCGCAGCCGACCGTCACCGCCGCGGCGTCCGGGGACGGTGTCTCTACCTTCTTCATCGAGAAGGCCACCGGATACCCGGGAGACGTCGTGATAAGACTCCTCCCCGCCGATACGTCGCTCGCTTTTATCCCGTATGAAGGAGGGGAGATCCTCTCGGACGACGGATTCCGATTCGTCCCCGGCGCGGAGCTCTCCGTTCGCGGAACGATAGAGGTCAGGGGGCTCGGCGACGATTTCGCATACGTCAGGGTCGTGTCGGCTGAGGACGGATCGACTCCGACCGGCGATGTGAACTTCGAGCTTGAAAACGGCAGGTTCACAACGTGGTATCACAGCACGGGTCAGCTCGATCTTCGCGGTCTTGAAACGGGAGAGACGCATACGATGCGCATCGTCGGCTCGACCGACCTCGACGTGATCGGCGATCCCGTGGAATTCACCGTTCCCGAAAACGGGACGGGCCCCGACGGCCTGCCTACGCTCACTTACGTGCGCTCGGTCTTTCTCGACCTCGAGGTGCTGCTCTTCTCGGACGAGCTCGGCTCGGGATCCTCGGCGTACCGCAGCGGACTCATCGCCGACTTCGACGTGTATTACTCGGACCGCGTTACGGGAGAATGGACTCTCATCCCGGGCGATATCCTGACGTACCCGACGAACGGCGCCTACGGTCAGGAAGGGGTCGCCATGGGATTCAGGGTGGGCGGTATCCCGTATCCGCGCATCGACTTCGATCGCGGACTGAAACTCGTATTCGGCACGGACGCCCGCTTCACCGAAAGATCCGTTTCGGGTACCTCGGTACATGATTACGAGGGCGAGAGCGCAAAACTCATATCCGGTCAGGTCTTCTATACCGTCCCATGCGACGAGAACGGGAGCATCACCGCGGACGGGATCTCATCACAGCTGAAAATAGCCCGTAACGGCCAAGGAAACGTACGCTGGACCGTCAGCGCGATCGAAGACGAGGACGGAGGCGTCATCCCCGCAGAGATCAGGGGACTTCGTATCGCCGATACGCCGCGCGTCGAGCTGCGCACGGGACGCGCCGTCAGACCCGACACGCTCACCTACGTGTTCCGGGGCGTACAGGACGGCTCGCTTTACAGTCAGTCGTTCGAGCTGCCTTACGGAAACGACGGGGCGGTCCTTTCCCATAACATAGACGGTCTTCCCTACGGGGATTACGATATGCTCATGTACGTCGGCACGGGAGAAGAGCAGGCGCAGCTTGAAAGACAGTTCTCCTCGGGCGGCGCCGTCTCGGTACCCGCGACGGTCTGCGGCGCGGTCCTCCGCGGCGTGACGCTGACGGAAACTGACGCCGCGGTGCGTCTCGATCTTCCGGCGGAGCCCGTGTCGGGCGCGCCGGGTATCCAGTCGATAACGGTGACTCCCGACAAGGACGCCGCGCTCGCCGGCGAGAGAGTCACTTTCGCCGTTCACTTCGCGTGCGTTCCCGGAGGGACGCTGTCCCAAAGGACGCTCGACCTCAACACTTTCGGAAGCCGCTTCGTGATCGACTCGGTCAGCGCGTCTTTACACGACGGGGACGGCAGACCGGTCGCGCCGACGGTCAACGGCACGGATGATCTGGTTATCCCCGAGAGCGACTCGACCGTCTCCGGCGTCGTCATGGTGTCGGGCAAAGTTTCCGCGGACGGGACCGGGATCTCCGCACATCTCGACGTCGAACGGGGAGCGGTCGATCATTCGAAATACGATTACTGCCGCGGCGTCTGCACGGTCGAGACGTTCTCGTTCTCGGTCAGAGGGACGACGCTGAGACCGACGGCGCCCGCGTCCGGACGCGGAGCCGGGAATCGCGATATCACGGCGACGGTAACGTCCGAGCGTGATCCGGACAGAACGCTCACTCAGACGATCTCCGTATCAAGATACGGGTACTGGAAAACGATGCTCGACTATCCGACGGACGGCTCATCCGACACGTTCACGGTCACATTCCGCGACTCTGACGGCAGCCTGCTCGGGCAGGGGCGGACCGAATACGTGTCCTCCGGCGTCGTGCCGTCGAAGATAAAGATATACTGGGTTTTCAACGACAACCGGTGCGAGGTCACGGGATATCCCGACGAGACAGGATCGTTCCCCGCGCTCGACTCGGCGATCCTCACGTTCGACTCGGGTTACATGTTTACCGGCGTCTGCGTCGAGATAGAATTTGACGACGTCGCCGCAGACGGATACGGTCTTACCGACGCGCGGCGGGTGCGCGACCCGTATCTGACGGTCGCGCCGGATAAGAGCAAGTTCTCGTACGAATACGACTTCATCGCGCTCGATGAAAAAACGTTCGATCTGAAGATCGACGAACTCGGGATCGACGAGAAGGACGTTCCGTACTCCACGCGGTACTACACGGTCTACAACGCGGCGAATTACGGCGCGATGTCGGTCGACTACGATCTGACTCCGCTTTACGAGCCGGCGCTTCCCGACGACGGGCCCGCTTCGTTCAGCGGGACCGCGGCGGATGCCGCGGAGTTCCGCGAGTTCGCGCGCTCCGTGGCTGAAATGGACGAACCGTACGTGCTGAACGGCGCGCTCGAGTGCGATTTCGCCGAATTCAACTTCGACGGCCTTTCGCTCAGCGAGATCGAAAGCGCGTACGACCCTACGGTCGACGAGGACGTCCCCGTCGTCCTGCCCTACTCGGGCGGGGCGCACTTCTCGATAGAAAACGAGATCGAGATCAAACCGGTCGCAGCCTCGGATACCGCTGAGGCGATCGCGGAACTCTCTGAAAAGAGCGGTTCGCTCTCGCGTTCGTTCGGCGGAGGCAGCTTCATAAAATACGCGGGTGCGGACGAGAAGGCGTACGTCGTTCTGAACGAAGACGGAACCGCGGATATCGTCCTTGAGACGGCGTGGTCGATGCTCGTCGACGTATCGGCGATCCCCGAAGGATGGACCGCGTCAGGCTCTCCCGTCCTCCGGGCGGTACGCTCCGCGGCAGTGCGCGCGGGAGGCGGAGACGGCGGCTCGTTCAGCGTAAGCCAAAGCACGAAGGAGACCGTCGGAGGCCTTATGCTCGACCTGTCGACAAACGCTCCCGAGGCGCTCGTCGACTCCGGACACCTTTTCGCGAAGAGCGCATCAGCCGCAAAGATCGCCAAAGGATTCGCCGAGGGATTCGGAACGGTGCTTAACGTCGCCTCCGTCGGAATGACCGCCGCGCTCGAAGGCAAAGAGGACAGAAAAGCCGAGTCGGCAATGGAAAAACTCATCGCCGAGCTGAAAGGAAATCTCGATAAATCGCTCGCGTACTACGAATCGAAACTGACGTGCTACAAAGGAGGAGCGGGATCCGTCCGGTCCTCGCTGGCAACGATAAGAAAGATGGCGGACTTCGATTTCGCCGAGGTCCTCTCAAACAGCAATATCAGCTACAAAGCGCTCTCGGGATTCAATATCGCCGTCTCCGCGACGGGTTTCATTCCGATCCCGTTCGCCGGCACGGTCATAGGAGCGATAAACGACAAGAACAAGGATCTCGCGAGAGACAATCAGAAGTTCTTCGACGACACCGCCGCATGGCAGGCGTACTACAAAGCCGAGACGGCGATGAGAAAAGCGTACGGGAAATACGATCCGGACGCGTGCGAAGAGCACAAACCCGATCCGGTCGATCTCACCGACTGGCTCAAGGAGCGCTCGAAGAACTACACGCTCGTCGATCCCGCTCCCGTCAAGGTCAAGCCGAAGAGGATCATAGACCCGTCCGGTACCGTATACGAGGGACTGCTTTCGAATCCTCTCGAGGGCGTCACCGTTTCGATCGAATATCTCGACGGCGGCGAGTGGAAGCTCTGGGAGGAAGCGCCGGACTACAACGATCAGAAAGCGGAATACGTGACGGACGCGAGCGGCTTCTACCGCTGGGACGTCCCGGACGGCACGTGGCGCGTCAGATACTTCAAAGAGGGTTACAACGGCGGAGAGGCGGTTTATTCCGGTGAAATGGACGTCCCGCCCGTCTGGCTCGACGTCAACCAAAACATGATCAGCACCGATCCGTTCGAGGTGACTTCCGTACTCACGGAGAACGGACTGCGTCTTGAGTTCTCGAAGCCGGTCAGGGCGTCGGATATCGATGCCGGGCTGATTACGCTTGAGTGCGACGGCGAAACGCTTGACGGCGTCTCCTTCTCGCCTCTCGAAGCCGAAGAAGGTCTGACGATGGCGGCGGAGGCGACCGTGCCGCTTGACAGGAATTCATCGTACAGTGTGCGCGTCAACGGCGTCACTACGTACGCCGGCACGGTCTGCGCGTTCTACGCCGACGTCGATGTCACGGAAGCCCCCGAGCGTCTCGTCTGCGCCGCCGTCACGGCGAGCGCGGAGAACGGGTCCCGCGTACCGTACGGTACGGGCATAACACTCTCCTGCAAGACCGAGGGCGTCAAAATTTACTACACGCTCGACGGGACGTGTCCGTGCGACACGGAGAGCCCCGCGAGAACGCTTTACACGGGACCGATCGTCATCACGGAGGATACGACGCTCAGAGCGTACGCCGTCCGTTTCGGATACGAAGACGGCAGGACGGTATCGTTCTCGTTCTTCTGCGATCCGCCTCTCCCGGCGTTCAAAGACGTCTCCGAGGACGCTTATTACGCTGACGCCGTCGCGTGGGCTGTCGCGAATAACGTTACCAACGGGACGAGCGCGACGACGTTCTCCCCGAACGAAGGGTGTACGCGCGGTCAGGTCGTTACGTTCCTGTGGCGCGCGGCGGGCGAACCGGAGCCCTCCGGAACAAAGAACCCCTTCAAGGACGTAAAGCCGGGAGACTACTTCTACGAAGCGGTTCTCTGGGCGGTGGAGAAAGGAGTCACTACCGGGACGAGCGCGACGACGTTCTCCCCGAAAGACGTCTGCACGAGAGGACAAATCGTAACGTTCCTGTACAGAGCGAACGGAGAGCCCGATCCGAAGAGTTCGAAAAACCCGTTCAAGGACGTCAAATCAGGCGATTACTACTACGGCGCCGTTCTTTGGGCGGTCGAGAAAGGGATCACAACGGGAACGAGCAAAACGGAGTTCTCGCCCAAAAACGTCTGCACGAGAGGACAGATCGTAACGTTCCTGTACAGAGCGAAAAACTGATGTCCCGATCATTTGCCGCCTCGCGGGATACCGTCCCGCGGGGCGGTTTTCACATAATCCCGATTGACACGGGCGACGTCCATGTGATATACTTGATTTGAATTAATACAGTATATCAGCGCATCATTCCCCGCTTTCGGAGATACGGGGAATATGCCTGTTCAACGACAGAACGGAAAGGAAAAAAGACGATGAGCGATAGACTTGAATCGTATAAATGTCCTTCGTGCAGCGCGCCGCTCAGGTACGACCCGTCGGGCAAGCTCGTCTGCGATTCGTGTTCGAACGAATACGATCCCGAGGTCATCGAGATGATGGACTCATACGACAGACAGGAAGCGGAGTTCGACTGGGGCAACTATAAAGAAAGTCTCACCGAAAACGGCGAGAAGATCGAGGACAGCGTGGTGTACGTCTGCCGTTCGTGCGGAGCGACCGTGGAAACGGACGCGACGACCGCGGCGACCCGCTGCCCGTACTGTGAAAACGAGATCGTCATAACAGACCGCCTCGAAGGCGGTCTGAAACCCGGCGGGGTCATCCCGTTCAAGATCGACAAAAACCGCGCGATCGCATCGGTCATGGATCATTTCAAGGGCAAAAAGCTTCTTCCCGGAAACTTCAAGGATCTGCACACGCTCGACAAGATCAAGGGCGTTTACGTTCCGTTCTGGCTCTTCAACGCGGGGATGGACGGAACGATGGTCATGGACGCGACGAAGGTGAGGATGTGGTCCGACTCACGATACGATTACACGGAGACCAGGCACTTCCTTCTCAGCGTCAGCGGATCCATGGATTTCGAGGGGATCCCCGTAGACGCGTCGACGAAGATGGACAACGACGTCATGGACGCGCTGGAGCCGTTCGACTATTCCGAGATGGTACCGTTCGACCCCGTGTATCTGTCCGGCTTCCTCGCCGACCGGTTCGACGAGGATCCCGACGTGAGTATCCCGCGCGCGAACGAGAGGATGGTGAACAGCGCGGAGAGCGTCATCCGTTCGGAGGCGAGCGACTTCACTACCGTGACGGTCAGAAAAAGTCTGATGAACCTCACCCACCCGACGGTAAAATACGTGCTTCTCCCCGTTTACGTTCTGAACGTGAACTACAAAGAAAAGAACTACCGGTTCGCGGTCAACGGACAGACCGGAAAAGTCGTTGGGGAACTCCCGATAAGCAAGCTGAAATCGTGGCTGTACTTCGGAGGATGGACGGTCGGTCTCGGAGCGATAGCGTCCTTGCTCGCGTACTTCTTCTTCAGGTGAGGGGGTGACGGTGATGAAAAAGATCGTTTGCTTTCTCTTCGCGGCGGCGCTCCTGTTCGCGCTTTCAATAACCGCCCTCGCCGATACTCCGCTTTTGTCCTCAGACAAATCCGACAATGAAAACGGAATGCCGTACTGGTATCCGCTCAACACCCGCGGCTTCGAAGACTTCCACGGTGAAAATCTGCCTTACGTCGTCGACGACGCGGATATCCTCACCGATGAGGAAGAAGCAAGACTCAGCGAGAAGATCGCCTCGATCGCCGAGGAATACGGCGTCGGTTACGTCGCGTTTACCGACGACGACCTTCACGGTCTCTCTCCCGAGTACTATTCTTCTGATTTTCTCCACTTCAACGGATACGGCGTAGGCGACGGGTACGGCGCGGTGGTCTTCTTCCTCTGCCTCGATCCCTCGGACCGCTGTTGGAGAACGACGGCGATCAACTCGTACGAGGATATCTTCACGGAAGACATAATGTACGAGATCGACGAGACCGTCGACTATTCCATAAGGTCCAAGGGCGACTTTTTCGAAGCGTTTATGCTTCACGCGGAGTACGTGGAAAACCTCTTCCGGGAGATTTCCGCCACCGAAAACTGGACTCCCGAGGATCACGAATACAAATATGAGCGCGACGAATACGAAGGCAGATCGGTCGGAGCTCCTTCTCCGGTCAAGTTTGTCGGAGCCGGCCTCATAGTCGGTCTGATCGGAGGACTTATCCGTCTGCTGTCGCTCAGGAAAAAGATGAAGATTGTTCCTCCGAGCACGGCGAACAACTATCTGCTGCGGGACAGCTACGTCGTGCGCAACCGCAGATGCGACTACCTTTTCACCACCGTGACGCGGCACGAAAGGCCGAAGGAAACGAGTTCGAGTTCCGGCGGAAGTCACGGGTCCTCCTTCTCAAGCGGTCACTCCTCCGGCGGGAGCTTTTCAAGCGGTGGAAGGAGCTTCTGATCTTTCGACAAGGAGAGACGATATGAAAGAGATCAGCGTAAAAATCGAAAAAAGAGGCGCGGAGTCGCTCGTTTTCGTAACGAACGACGGTCCCGTTCCCGTAAGCCCCGGCGAA
This sequence comes from Clostridia bacterium, assembly GCA_017518975.1. Lineage (GTDB taxonomy): Bacteria > Bacillota > Clostridia > Oscillospirales > CAG-272 > RUG11130. The sequence continues at coordinate 13,649 of JAFWTH010000117.1, read as the reverse complement.
GTCGCCGTTCTGAGTATTGAGCACGGGTACTCTCCCGACGCTCCGATCTACGGCGAGGGGTATCAGATGCTCAGCCAGTACAGAGGAACGGTCAGAGAGCCGAGGAACATCACCTATCTGTCGGATAAAGATCATTACAGACTTCCTCAGCGCGAGGGATTCAACACCGTTTACAATCTCTTCGCGGTGAGGACCGCAGAGGGAAACTGCGATCTGTACGTTTTCACCTCGTGCCGACGGTTCAACGGGAAGATCCTGTGGAACGAAAAGACGCTCGAGATGATCCTCGACTTTGAAAACGTCGAAATCGCCCCGGGAGAGACGGTAGAGGGAGAGTTTTTCACCGTAATGAAAGACGTCGGTCCCTCGAGCGCGTTCAGCGAGGCGGGACGGCTGATAAGCGCGCATCATCCGAAGAGAGAGCTCTCCGAGAGACCCGCCGGGTGGTGCTCGTGGTACTGCTTCGGTCCGAAGGTCACGAAGGACGACGTCGACCGCAATACCGATTTCATCTCGAAGAATCTGCCCGACCTGAAATATATCCAGATCGACGACGGATATCAGGAATATATGGGCGACTGGCTGTACGTCAGTCCGAAATTCGGCGATCTCGACTCCGTTCTCACGAAGATAAACGAAAACGGCTGCGAGTCCGCGATCTGGGTCGCCCCGTTCATCGCGCAGGCGGAATCGCGCGTGTTCAGGGAGCATCCCGAGTATTTCGTCAAGGACGAAAAAGGGGCTCCTCTCTCCTCGGGAGATTTCACTTACGAGGGATGGCGTTACGGCCCATGGTATATGCTCGACGGGACGAATCCGGGCGCGCGCGGATATCTCACTCACGTCTTCCGGACGATGAGAGAGAAGATGAATATAAAGTATTTCAAGCTCGACGCGAACGTGTGGGGCTGCTTCAAAAACGGCGTCAGATACCGCAAAGACGCGACGTCGGTCGAGGCGTACCGCGAGGGGATGGAGGCGATATTCGACGGAGCCGGAGAGGACGCCGTGATCCTCGGATGCAACGCCCCGATGTGGCCGTCGATCGGTTCGGTAAACGCGATGAGGATATCCGGCGACCTTGCAAGAGATATCAAAACGATCAGGATGCTCTCGCAGGAGATCGTCCTGCGCGGCTGGATGAACGGCGTGTTCTGGGTAAACGATCCCGACGTGTTCACCCTTATAAACCAGCGCGGCTCTGAACTCACGGATAACGAGATCCGCATCCACAAGTGTCTGATGTTCGTATCAGGCGGCATGATGCTGTCGGGCGACGACGTGACCGGATATACGGACGAAAACCTCCGCGACGCGGAGATCCTGCTCGGCACTCCGTTTGCCGCGCCGGAAGTCGACTGTTTCGATACTTCGGTCGTAAGGATCTGCGACGGCGGCGGCGAGTACGTCGGCGTCTTCAACGTGACGGACGGGGAAAAAGAATTCGTCTTCGACGCGCGCGGCGAACAGTTCGGCGAAAGCATCTGGGGTCTCCGGTCGGTCAAAGCCGAAAACGGGATCGTGAAGCTTACTCTTCCCGCCCGCGACGCTGACGTGATAAGGTTTCCCGCGTCAAATTGACTATTGCAATACGAAAGTCATTGTTGTATAATTAAAAGGTAAAAAAATAAACCCGAAAGGATTTTTGATTATGGTAGTAGCAGGCGATTTCAAAAACGGCGTAACGTTCGATATGGACGGCGCGGTCATGCAGGTCATCGAATTTCAGCACGTCAAACCCGGCAAGGGCGCGGCTTTCGTTCGCACTAAACTCCGCAACGTCATCAGCGGAGCGGTCGTAGAGCGCACGTTCTCCCCCACCGACAAATATCCGGAAGCTCGCATCGAGCGCAAAGAGATGCAGTATCTCTACAGCGACGGCGATCTCTTCTACTTCATGGATATGGAAACGTACGAACAGACTCCGATCGGACGCGATCTCATCGGCGACAACTTCAAGTTCGTAAAAGAGGAAATGATCTGCAAGATCATCTCCTATAAGGAAAAACCGTTCGCGGTCGAGCCGCCGATGTTCGTCGTTCTCGAAGTCACCGACACCGAGCCCGGCGTCAGAGGCGATACCGCGCAGGGCGCGTCGAAAAACGCGACGGTCGAGACCGGCGCGGTCATCAGGGTGCCGCTTTTCATCAACGTCGGCGACAACGTCAAAATAGACACGCGCACCGGCGAATATCTCGAGAGGGCGTAAGACAATGAACATGAAAGAAAAAACCGCCTACATCAAGGGACTTCTCGAGGGGCTCAATCTTGACGCCTCGAAGCCCGAGGGAAAACTCATCAAAGCGCTCGTTGATGCGGTCGACGAAATGGCCGCCGAGCTTGAAGAGCTGAAACAGGACGTTGAGGATTACGGCGAATACATCGAGGAGATCGACGAGGATCTCGGATTCGTCGAAGATATCGTCTACGATCTCGACGACGAAGACGACGAGTACGACTGCGAAGGAAACTGCGACGAGTGCGACGACGAGGAGTGCGATCTGAGAGAGGGCGGCTTCCGCTGTGCTCTTTGCCCGAACTGCGGCGAAAAGATCTATTTCGACGAGTCCACCGATCCCGACGAGGTCGTCTGCCCGTCGTGCAAAAAACCGCTCTTCGGCGACGAAGAAGAGGAAAAGGAATAATCATCAAGGCAAATCAAAAAGGGCTGTTCATCACAGCCCTTTTTCTTTATTTCCCGTCTAGGAATTCCTTGATTTTGAGCATATCCCGGTACATGTCCTCTTTCTTGCGCGGGTCACGCAGGAGAGCGGCGGGATGGTAGACCGCGGTGAGGGTGAAGTTCCCCTTTTTTACAAACTGCCCGTGCTCCGCGGTGATGCGGTAATCCGGTTTGATAAGGCGCATCGCCGCGATCCTGCCGAGGCAGACGATGATCTCCGGGCGGATCAGGCGCACCTGTTCGCGCAGATACCCGATGCACTTATCCTGTTCCTCCGGGTCCGGGTCGCGGTTTTTCGGCGGACGGCATTTGAGAATGTTCGCGATATATACGCTGTCTCGGTCGATATCGACCGCCGTCAGGTATTTGTCGAGCAGCTGACCCGCCGCGCCGACGAATGGGATGCCGGACAGGTCCTCTTTCTCGCCCGGCGCCTCACCGACGAACATCAGGCGCGCCTCGCGGTTCCCCACGCCGAACACGCAGTTCGTCCGCGTCTTCGAAAGAGAACAAAGGGTACATTCTTTACACGTTTTCTCGAGTTCTTCCCAGGTCATAATATCCTCCCCGGTTCGTCCTTTTTGATAATTTTAACATACGGGCGCGCTTTTTTCAACTTATCCTTTTATAATTATTACAGTTGACAAACGTGTTCTTAGTGTGGTAAAATCGGGTCAGTTGAAAGACTGTGACGAAGACTGCGCACGACAGGTCCTGTCTCAAGAGAGTCCGCGGCGGTGGAAAGCGGACGGCAAGGCGTCGCGTCGCTATCACTTCCGAGTCGGGAAAGGAAAGGCCGCCTCACGCGTCCGAGTAATAGTTCCCCGCGACCCGCTGCGTCAAGGCGGAGGGCTTGTCAGAGCCCGCAGAGAGGCGTCTTTACAGACGCAATTTGAGTGGTAACGCGGGCGTTCGCTCGTCTCAAAGATGAGACGGGCTTATTTTTTTACCGCTCGACCCTAAGGAGGGGTACATTATGGAAAACATTCTGAAAGACGTGGCTTCGAGGATCAGGACCCTGCGCGAGATCCGCGAGATCTCACTGGAGGAGATGGCTACCGCAACCGGTACGACCATCGAGGCGTACCGCGCCCTTGAGGAGGGCAACACCGACTTCTCGTTTACTTTCATATACAAGTGCGCCGCCCGGCTCGGCGTCGAGACCGTTGATCTGCTCGCCGGAGAAAGCGCGACTCTGAACGCGTACTGCGTCAACAGAGCCGGAAGCGGTCTGCCTATCGCACGCAGACAGGGCTTTTCGTACAACAATATCGCCCCGCTCTTCCGCGGAAAGATCGCGGAGCCGTTCGTCGTCAAGGCGCCGTGGGTCCCCGAGGAGGCCGATCTGCCGATCAAGCTCGCGCACCACGAAGGACAGGAATTCGACTACGTCCTCAAAGGAACGCTCAAGGTCTCCGTCGACGGAAGGATCGAGATCCTCGGCGAGGGCGACTCGATCTATTACGACTCTTCCCTGCCTCACGGTATGATCGCCTGGGGAGAGGACTGTGAGTTCTTAGCAGTCACGATCAGTTCCGGCGGAGCGGCGTACGACTATCCGGACGAGCTGACAGAGAAGAAGACGGTCAGAGAAAAGGTCACCCTGCCCGAGCTTCCAGAAGATCCCGTCGCTCTCCGGTTCATCTCCGTAAAAGAAGACAACGGGTATCCCGTCGCCGTCGAATACAAAAACTGCGAAAACTATAACTTCGCGTATGACACCGTCGACGCGATAGCCGAAAAGTCGCCGGACCGTCTCGCGATGATCCACCTCGACGCAGATAAAAACGAGAAGCGTTTTACGTTCGACGATATGCGGCGGCTTTCAAATAAAGCGGCGAACTATCTCGTCTCACTCGGCATTCGCCGCGGAGACGTAGTTATGCTCGTCCTCAAACGCCACTGGCAGTTCTGGCCGGTTATCCTCGCCCTTCACAAGATCGGAGCTGTTCCGATCCCCGCTACCAATATGCTCGTGGAGAAGGATTTCGAGTACCGCTTCAAAGCGACGGACGCCCGCGCAATCCTATGTACCGCGGACGGCGATACGGCGCACCAGGCGTCTCTCGGCGCGCGCGACGCGGGATTCGACGATATGATAATGATCTCCGTCCGGGGACACGTCGACGGATGGCACGATTTCGACGCGGAATTCGGTTCTTTCCCCGACACGTTCGAAAGAGTTCCCGGAGTGGGAGGCGAGGAAACGATGCTCATGCTCTTCACCTCCGGCACGACGGGTTATCCGAAAGCGGCGGCGCACTCGTTCACCTACGCGCTCGCCCACTATCTCACCGCGCGCTACTGGCACGTAGTCGAGCCGGACGGACTTCACCTGACGATCTCGGATACCGGATGGGGCAAGGCGCTCTGGGGCAAGCTCTACGGTCAATGGCTCTGCGAGGGCGCGGTGTTCGTCTACGACTTCGACAGATTCCACGCGGAGGATATCCTTCCGCTTTTCAAAAAGTACAATATCACGACGTTCTGCGCTCCTCCCACGATGTATCGCTTCTTTATAAAAGAGGATCTCTCAAAGTACGATCTGTCGTCCCTGAGACATACGACGATCGCGGGCGAGGCGCTCAACCCCGAAGTCTACTACAAATGGCTCGAGTATACCGGCCTTCGCCTTATGGAGGGCTTCGGTCAGACCGAGACGACGCTGACGATAGCAAACTACGCGGGCGACGTCCCGAAACCGGGCTCAATGGGCCACCCGTCGCCGATGTATAAGCTTGACGTCCTTCTCGCAAACGGCAAACGCGCCGAAGCGGGTCAAACGGGAGAGATCGTTATCGACATAAAGGAAGGAAAGCCTTTCGGTCTCGTCAAGGAGTATTTCCGCAACAAAGAGGCGACCGACGAGGTCATGAGAGACGGGTACTACCACACCGGCGACACCGCGTACCGCGACGAGGACGGCAACTTCTGGTACGTCGGGCGAGTCGACGATCTCATCAAATCGTCCGGATACCGCATCGGTCCGTTCGAGATCGAGTCGGTCATCATGGAACTGCCCTACGTCCTCGAATGCGCCGTCACCGGCGTTCCCGATCCGCTCCGCGGTCAGGTCGTAAAGGCGTCCGTCGTACTCGTCAAGGGCAAGGAAGGCACGGAAGAGCTCAAAAAAGAGATACAGAACTACGTCAAGGAGCACACCGCGCCGTACAAATATCCGCGCGTCGTCGAATTCCTCGACGAGATGCCGAAGACTATAAGCGGAAAGATCCGACGCGTCGAACTGCGGGAAAGACAGTAAATCGCTTGATTATACGCGTCTTTTGAGGTAATATATTAGGAAGAAAAGGAGCGGGAAGCTCCGGGAAAGGACAGATGATATGGAATTCGGACAGGGAACGAAATGCGTACAGGCGGGATATACGCCTAAAACCGGCGAACCGCGCGTGCTTCCGATAATTCAGAGCACGACCTTCAAATACGATACGAGCGAGGCGATGGGCAAGCTCTTCGACCTCGAGGCGGCGGGATATTTCTACACCCGTCTCGCCAATCCGACGTGCGACAGCGCCGCCGCGAAACTCTGCGCTCTCGAGGGCGGTACGGCGGGTATGCTGACGTCGTCCGGTCAGGCGGCGAATCTCTTCGCCGTGTTCAATCTCGCGAGCGCGGGCGATCACGTCGTCGCGTGCTCGGCGATCTACGGCGGCACGTATAACCTATTCGCCGTCACGATGAAAAAGATGGGCATCGACTTCACGTTCGTTAAGCCGGACGCCACGAAAGAGGAACTCGACGCGGCGTTTCAGCCGAACACGAAAGCGGTCTTCGGCGAGACGATCGCCAATCCGGCGCTCGCCGTCCTCGACATCGAACTGTTCGCGGACGCGGCGCACAGGCACGGAGTTCCGCTGATCGTCGACAATACGTTCGCGACCCCGATAAACTGCCGTCCGTTCGAGTGGGGCGCGGATATCGTCACCCATTCGACGACGAAATACCTCGACGGTCACGCGACGTCGGTAGGCGGCGCGGTGATCGACGGCGGCAAATTCGACTGGATGGCTCACGCCGACAAGTTCCCCGGTCTCACGACGCCGGACGAAAGCTATCACGGCATCGTCTACGCCGAGCGGTTCGGCATGGGGGGCGCGTTCATCAACAAATGCGTGGCTCAGCTGATGAGAGACTTCGGCTCCGCGCCGTCTCCGTTCAACGCGTTCCTTCTCAATCTCGGAATGGAAACGCTTCACGTCCGCGTCCCGCGCCACTGCGCGAACGCGCAGGCCGTCGCGGAATACCTCAAAGGTCACGAAAAGGTCGCGTGGGTGCAGTACTGCGGACTGCCCGGCGACAAATACTACGAACTCGGCAAAAAATACCTGCCGAACGGCTCGTGCGGCGTCCTCTCCTTCGGAGTAAAGGGCGGCCGCGCTGCGGCGGAGACTTTCATGAAGAACCTGAAACTCGCCGCGATCGTCACGCACGTCGCGGACGCGCGGACCTGCATCCTTCATCCGGCGAGTTCGACTCACCGTCAGCTGACGGACGAGGAGTTGATCGCCTGCGGAGTCGGTCCCGACATGATGCGCCTCAGCGTCGGTATCGAGGACGTTAAGGATATCATCGCGGATCTTGAATCCGCTCTCGGCAGCATATAAAAAGGGTCTTAAAACCCCAATCAAAGGAAAAAGGGCCATTTCGAGTTTTAAAAGAAATGCCCTTTTTATTTTATGCGGCATTCTGCCGCACTATAAGGTACGGAGGGCTGAGAGCCCTCCCTACAGATAAATCGGTCGAAAACCGTCAATTTACCCTGTAGGGACGGCAATCTGCCGTCCGAACCATAGATTCCCGCGTCCGCAGGCGCATAAATAATATCGGCTGAAAAATACGGTGACTGTTTTACAGCCCCTTATTACGTCAACAATCGCACAGGAAATCGCAGACGGGAGTCGGATCTTCAAGACTGTGCGGATGATGGTCGCATCCGGGTTTGAGGATATACAGTTCCTTCATCCCGCGCTCCGTATATACCCGGTGCAGATGCTCGCAGTTCTCAACGTGCGGAACGTCGCGGTCGGAATCTCCCGCGACGGTGACGACCGGGATCCCGTCGTCGGCGAGCTCGTAAAGACGGTCGACCGGATTTTCCCGGAATGTGAGAGCGGACGATCTGTCAAGGCCGTAGCATTCGAGGCATTCCGCGTATTCCCTCTCCGCTCCGAGTCCGATCCCGAGTCCGCCGGGCCAGCTCCTGATATCGAGGACCGGGGCGTCGAGATAAAGAGCCCGGACGAGTTCGGGATATGTGAGAGCGAAGTTTGCGGAGTAAAGACCGCCGCGGCTGAAGCCGAACAGGATCGTCTTTTTGTCAAGGCCGAGTTCACCGACGATGAAATCGTAGAACTTTTTCATATATCCGATCGACTTCGGGCAGCCGTACATATCGGATACTCTGTAATATACGAGGAAATAACCACGCCGGAGCATCTCGACGTCGACCGTGTCGAATCCTCCGAGGAATTCGGCGCGCCATATCCAGCGTTTTTTGTAGTCGGGCTCCTTCGGGAAGATAACGTCCGCCTCCCTGCCCTCAAATTCGAATACGCGCCATTCATATCCATGGTAGTCGCGGAGTTCTCCGTTTTTGATAACGTCGTTCATCGTATGTATCCTTTCATTTAAAATACCCGTCGCGGAATGCGGCGGGTATTTCCTTTAATTAACCTAACTTGGCTCCGTTTACACGGATACCGGGGCCCATCGTGGAAGCCACAACGCAGCTCTTGATGTACTGACCCTTTGCGGCGGCCGGCTTCGCCTTGATCACGGCGCCGACGAGAGTATCAAAGTTCTCGCGGAGCTTTTCGGGACCGAAGGACGCCTTGCCGATCGGGCAGTGGATGATGTTCGTCTTGTCGAGACGGTACTCGATCTTACCGGCTTTCGCCTCGCCTACCGCTTTGCCGACATCCATCGTGACGGTACCCGCCTTCGGGTTCGGCATGAGTCCCTTGGGGCCGAGCACGCGGCCGAGACGGCCGATCGTACCCATCATGTCGGGAGTCGCGATAACAACGTCAAAATCAAACCAGTTCTCTTTCTGGATCTTTTCGACCAGATCCGCTTCGCCGACGTACTCGGCGCCCGCGGCCTTCGCCTCTTCCGCGCGGTCGCCCTTGGCGAACACGAGGACTCTGACGGATTTACCGGTACCGTTCGGAAGAACGATAGCGCCTCTGACCTGCTGGTCTGCGTGACGGGAGTCGACGCCCAGTCTCATATGAAGTTCGATCGTTTCGTCGAACTTTGCCTTGGAGGTCTCGCAAACGAGAGCGAATACCTCATCGGGATCGTAAAGCTTGCCTTTTTCGATCAGCTTTTTGCTGTCTGTATATTTCTTACCTTTCATCTTCTGCCCCTCCTCATTCTTCGACGACGACGCCCATGGAACGGGCAGTACCGGCGATCATGCTCATTGCGGCTTCGATCGAGCCGGCGTTCAGGTCTTTCATCTTGGTCTCGGCGATCTCTTTGATCTGCGCCTTGGTGATCGTAGCGACTTTGGTCTTGTTCGGGGTGGGGGAAGCGGTCTCGATCCCGCACGCCTTCTTGATCAGAACGGGCGCCGGGGGAGTCTTGGTGATAAACGAGAACGAACGGTCGGCGTAAACGGTGATAACGACCGGAATGATCAGACCGATATCGTTCTTCGTTCTTTCGTTGAATTCCTTGGTGAAGTTAGCGATAGCGACGCCGTACTGACCGAGGGCGGGGCCCACGGGCGGCTGAGGAGTCGCTTTCCCTGCGGGAAGCTGGAGTTTTACGTAGCCGAGTATTTTCTTTGCCATTGTCTTTTATACCTCCGAATGTGGTATCTGACGGGAGAATGATAAAATTTTCTCCCTCCCACGTTTTGGACGGCTCAAGGCGCCGACCGTGCCTCGCCGCTGTTACTTCGCGGCTTTTTTGCGGATATTCTTCATATCCAGTTTAACGGGCATATCGCGTCCCGCCATCGGGACGGTGACGGTGACTTCGCTGCCTTCCGGCGAGATCTCGGACAGGATCCCGGAAAAGCCCGCCATGACTCCGTCGACGATATCCACCTCGTCCCCGATATTGAAAGCGGAGACGCTTACTACCTGACCTTCGTCCGCGATGATCGCGGCGACTTCCGCGTCGGTGAGCGGAACGGGTTTGGACCCGGGGCCTACGAATCCGGTAACGCCGCGCACGTTGCGCACCACGTGCCAGGATTCGTCCGTCATGACCATCTTTACGAGAACGTACGAGGGAAGCAGTTTGCTCTCGATCTCCTTTTCCGTTCCGCCGTCCGTCTCCACTATAGTCTCGGTGGGGATGCGGACCTCCGCGATCAGGTCGGAGAGACCCCTGTTTTCCACGATCTTCTCGATATTTGCCATGACCCGGTTCTCATAACCGGAATAAGTGTGGACCACGTACCAGCGCAGTCCTTCATTCATTTCGTTGATGTCGCTCATATCGTCAGAATATCCTGCTCAGTCCGACGATCCCCTGAGTGAGAAGATAGTCGACTATGCCGATAGCAACGGCGAGGACGACGACAACGACGATAACGATGAGGGTGTTCTTGCGAACCGACTTCCATGTAGCCCAGGATATCTTTTTTCTCTCGGAATTGAGAGATTTGAACCACGTTCCGATCCTCTTGAAAACGGACGGCTTGCCGGAAGCCTTCGCAGGCTTTTTGGCGGTCTTCTCCGCCACAGCCTTCTTATCTTCTTTGTCAGCCATTTTGATTCCTTTCCTTACTTCGTTTCCTTATGCAAGGTATGCTTGCGGCAGAAACGGCAGTATTTGTTGAGTTCAAGCCTGTCCGGATCGTTCTTTTTGTTCTTCATCGTGTCATAGTTGCGCTGCTTGCATTCGCTGCACGCCAGAGTGATCTTAACTCTCATTTTCGGCACCTCCTGTTTTATTTGGCACACCGGCCTTTTTGTACCTCCCTCAAACCGCGGCCGAACGGTCTGTCGCCGCTCTTCCGGGAACGGCGGATCCTGTCTTTGCGCCGAGAACAAAACAGCGCAAAAAAAGAACCCTCCTTTTGAGGTATTGATGATTATACCATATAATTATAATCGTGTCAACACGTAAGGCGATATTTTTTTCACCGTTTTTTCCGGGGCGGCGATTGAAAGAAAACCGTCCGTTTGGTATAATTATGAAAAGAGCGGAGCAGGGAGTTCAGGCGGGAAGACCGCTTTGAGAGGTGATAAGAATGAAAAAAATGAAGATCGGTTTCGTCGGTGTCGGCGACATAAGCGGCATCTATCTTGAAAACCTGACGCACAGATTCAAAGAGGTCGAGATAGTCGGCGTATGCGATCTCGTAAGAGAAAAAGCCGAGCGTGCGGTCGGAAAGTACGGCATTCCGAAACTGTACGAAGATATGTACGAATTGTTCGCGGACGAAGAGGTCGATATCGTTCTGAACATCACCCGTCCCGACGAGCACTACGAGGTGACGAAAGCCGCTCTTCTCGCGGGGAAAAACGTGTACAGCGAAAAACCGCTCGCCTCAACGCTCGAAAAGGGAAAGGAGCTCGTCGCTCTCGCGAAGGAGCGCGGGCTGACGCTCGGCGGAGCGCCGGACACGTTTCTCGGATCCGCGATCCAGACGGCGCGCGAAATGATCGACAGAGGCGATGTCGGTCAGATCGTCGGCGCGGCGGGATATATGAAATGCCGCGGTCACGAGAGCTGGCACCCGGACCCCGAGTTCTATTACAAGAGGGGCGGCGGTCCGATGCTCGATATGGGTCCGTACTACGTGACGGCGTTCGTAAACCTTTTCGGATCGGTAAAGTGGGTAACGTCGATGTCGAGGATAACTTACCCCGAGAGGACGATTACAAGCGAACCGAAAGCCGGTCAGGTCATAAAAGTCGACGTGCCGACGCACGTCTCGGGAATAATGGAATTCGAAAGCGGCGCGATCGGCACGCTGACGATGTCGTTCGACGTATTTCCCGCGGGGAGCTGTGACTTTATCGAAGTATACGGTTCCGAGGGATCGATGATCGTTCCCGACCCGAACAACTGCGGCGGGAAGATCAGGATACGCGGAAAGGGCGACTGGGAGGAGAGAGACCTCACCTTCGACTACGGGTGGAACTGCCGCGGGGTCGGGCTGTGCGATATGGCGAACGCGATAAGAGACGGCAGGACGCCGCGCGCGAACTGCGGACTGACGTACCACGCGCTTGAAGTTATGCTCGCCCTGGCAAACGCCGAAGGAAGGCGCGAACACGTAAGAATAGAGTCGCGTTACGAAAGGACCGCGCCGATGTGCCGCGGGCTCGAAGAGGGGATTTTGGATTGAATATGTAGGTCCCGCGGGCAAAACCCGCGGGGCTTTTTATCTTCTCGGGTGTTTTTTGTCAAACGCGGGATTGTAACCGTAGAAATTCCTGTAGTCCATATTGTCCTGCGCGATACGGAGACCGTCTCCGAAACGCTGGTAATGCACGAGTTCCCTCTCGCGGAGGAATTTCAGCGGGTCGCAGACGTCGGGGTCGTCGATCAGACGAAGCAGGTTGTCGTAGGTCACTCTCGCCTTCTGTTCTGCGGCGAGGTCTTCGTTGAGGTCCGCTATGACGTCGCCTTTTACTCCGACGTACTTCGCGTCGAAAGGAACTCCGGCGGCGGAGGCGGGGTAAACGCCCGCGGTGTGGTCGACGAAATACGCGTCGAAACCGGATTTTCTGATCTCCTCTGGAGTCATCTCACGGGTGAGCTGATGAAGGATCGCTCCGATCATCTCCTGATGCGAGATCTCCTCCGTTCCGACGTCAGTCAGGATCCCGGCAACCTCCTTGTAAGGCATACTGTAGCGCTGGTTCAGATATCTCGTCGCCGCGCCGAGTTCCCCGTCCGGTCCTCCGAGCTGACTGACGATTATCTTTGCCAGCGCGGGATTCGGCTTTCTGATTTTCACGGGGTATTGAAGTTTTCTTTCATAAATCCACATATCGGATCCCGGATTCCTTTCTTAGATTGAGTCGTACTCCCACGGCCACGGGGTCGCGGTCCACGTCCATTTGTCCGCGCCTCCCGCTCCGTATACGGTCAGCGGTCCGTACCTCTTTTCGTATCTGTTAGTCGCGTCTTTCAGCTTTTCGGAATATCTGGCGTAGTACGCAAGAGCGCGCTTATCATCCGGATGACCGTCAAGGTACAGAACGGTCTCGTAAACGGCGAAAGAATACGCCCTGATCATCTTGAATAGTTTCTTCTGTTCATTCATTTCGGGTGAGCTCCTTTCGCTTACCTTCCCCTGGCACACGAAGCGCAGCCGGTCGGATAGAACGGGAAATCGAGGTCGCGGAAAATCGTTCCCGCCTCGAGCCCTTCCTCGGGGTCGTAAAGGTTATCGAACCGTTGGCGCGGAGCGTATACCATTGCAAGCGGCGCGCCGGAAAGATCCGGGGTGCCGAAAGCCGCGCCCGCGGCGCCCTGTGATCCGCGCCCTCTCCCAGCGCTCTGTTCCGCGGCGCCCCGCGTCGCGCCTGTCCGGCGAGACGTACTGCCCGGTACGGAAACGTCCGCGTCGTCGTCAAACATCATGCGAAGCACGCTCTCGTCGATCATATCGAGCGGACTTCCGCAATCTCTTTGATGATCCATAAATTATATGAACCTCCTTTTTATATCGAGGAGATACCTCCTCGTCATGAGTATATGACGTGCGCTTTGAAGCGGGCACAAAAAGTTTCCCCGCCGCAAACGACCGCTGCAAAATACCGTAAACGTCAAAAAACGGCGGACAAAAAGGAGCCCTGAAACAGGCCGAAAAAAATAAAAGAAAAGTGTTGACAAAGAAAATTCAATATGATATAATGAACTCCGTCGCGAGGCACAGGGATCGCCTTCGATGCTGAGGAAGCATAGCTCAGCTGGGAGAGCACCTGCCTTACAAGCAGGGGGTCACAGGTTCGAGCCCTGTTGTTTCCACTTG
>JAFWTH010000116.1 GCA_017518975.1 Clostridia bacterium | reverse complement strand
CGGTCGTTATGGCGTTCACCATCGACGTGCGCGCCGCTCTGATCTTTTCCGCCACCGTCGCGGCGCTCATTGCCGCGTCCGCCGCCGTCGTCCTTTCCGGCGTTCCCGCTTTCAGGCGATCTCAGGGCGCGCTTGACCGCGTGACCGAGATCACCCGGGAGAATATGACGGGCGTTCGGGTCGTCCGCGCATTCGTACGCGAAAAAGAGGAGATTGGTTCTTATGAGGAAGCGACCGGAAAACACTCCCGTCTTCAGAAGATAGCGGGAAATATCTCCGGCGCGCTCAACCCCGCGACTTACGTTATAATCAACACCGCGCTCATCCTCATTCTGAGGTCGGGAGCCATCCGCATCGACTCCGGTTCGATGACTCAGGGTCAGGTGATAGCGCTTTACAACTATATGACTCAGATGCTCGTCGAGCTTTTGAAGCTGGCGGGTCTCATCGTTATGCTCTCGCGATCTTACGCGTGCGCCGGGCGCGTCTCGTCGTTCCTGAAGGAACCGGTCGTCTCGAAGACGGAGTTTCCGAACTGCGGGGCGGTTTCAAAGCCGGGCGGAGAGGGCGTCCCGAGAGTGCGCTTCGACAACGTCACCGCGGGATACTCCGAAGGGGCGGAACCCGCTCTGTCGAACGTATCGTTTTCGGTATATCCCGGTCAGACGGTCGGGATCATCGGATCGACGGGTTCGGGAAAGACTACTCTCGTAGATCTCATACCGCGCTTCTACGACGTGAGGAACGGTGCCGTCCTGGTCGACGGTGTCGACGTGAGAGATACGGACGTTTCCTCTCTCAGAGGACGGTGCGGGATCGTTCCTCAAAGGGCCGTCCTTTTCAAGGGAACGCTGCGCGACAATCTGCTGTTCGGCAACCCGAAGGCGACGGACGGGGAACTCCGCGAGGCGCTGCGTCTCGCGTGCATCGACGACATTTTCACGACGCACGACGGACTCGACACACCCGTCGCACAGTACGGACGGAATTTTTCCGGAGGTCAGCGTCAGCGGCTTACCGTCGCGCGCGCTCTCGTGCGCCGTCCCGATATTCTTATCCTCGACGACTCGTCGTCCGCTCTCGACTACGCGACGGACGCGAAACTCCGCCGTAATATCGCTTCGCTCGCGGAGAGACCGACCGTGTTTATCGTATCACAGCGCACCGTGTCCGTGAAGGACGCCGATCTCATCATCGTCCTTGAAGACGGAGAGGCCGTTGGAGTGGGAAAACACGAAGACCTTTTATCGTCGTGTCCGGTGTACCGCGAGATCCACGCCGCGGTGACCGGCGACGGGGAGGTGAGCGAATGAAAAAGAAGACCTCACGTTCCGCCGTTCTCGGAAGGATCCTCGGCTCCGTGAAACCGTACCGTTTTTCGCTCGTTCTGTCGGTGATCTTCGGGATAACGAGCGTTTCATTGATGCTCGCAATCCCCGTTTGCGTGGGACGCGCGGTGGACCTTATGGTAGGCGCGGGCTCGGTCGATTTCGGTTCGGTTTCTTCCATACTTCTGATGATTGCGGTCTTCGCGGCGCTTTCCGCCGTCTTTCAGTGGCTGATGACGGTCGTCAACAACAGGATCACGTACAACGTGACGCGCGATCTTCGCAGGGCGGCGTTCGAGACGCTGCAGGAAGTCCCCGTCTCGTATTTTGACGGTCACGCTCACGGAGGACTCGTAAGTCGGGTGATAACGGACGTCGATGCGGTGTCTGACGGCCTTCTCCTCGGCGCGTCACACCTTTTCACCGGTATCGTGACCGTTGCGGCGACGCTCGTGTTCATGATAAGACTCAACCCGGTCATAGCGGCGGCCGTCGCCGTTCTCACTCCGATATCCCTTTTCGTTTCCCGCTTCGTCGCGTCACGCACCTACGGGTATTTCAGGGAACAGGCGGAGGTCAGAGAGGAAGAGGGCGCTTTCGCCGAGGAGATCATCTCCTCGCAGAAGGTGGTGAAAGCGTTCGGCAGGGAAGAGGACGTAAGGGCGAGGTTTTGTGAGATCAACGAGAAATATGAGAAGAAAACGGTCCGCGCGGTGTTCTTCTCCTCTCTCGTGAATCCCTCCACGCGTCTCGTCAACAGTATCGTCTACGCGTCCGTTGCGCTTATCGGCGCGCTTTTCGCCGTGAGCGGTTCGATCACCGTCGGAGTTCTTTCGGGATTCCTCGCTTACGCTTCGCAGTATACCAAGCCGTTCAACGAAATTTCGGGCGTAATATCGGAGCTTCAGGGCGCGATCGCGTGCGCGGAGCGCGTTTTCGAGGTGATCGACGCAGAACGTGAGACCCCTTCCGACGTGGGAGGGAAACTCCCCGCCGTTCACGGAGACGTCGGACTGTCGCATATCTATTTTTCATACCGCAAGGACAGACCGGTCCTGAGGGACGTGACCCTTTCGGTCCCGTCAGGCGCTCACGTCGCCGTCGTAGGACCGACCGGGTGCGGAAAAACCACGCTTATCAATCTCCTTATGAGATATTACGAACCGGATGCGGGAAAAATAACGCTTGACGGAGAAGATATTTCGGGCGTGAGGCGCAGCGACGTCAGGCGTTCGTTCGGAATGGTCCTTCAGGACACGTGGATACGCTCGGCGTCGGTCCGGGACAATATCGCCCTCGGAAAGCCGGACGCGACCGACGGGGAGATCGTCGCGGCGGCGAGATCAGTCCGTGCGCATTCGTTCATTATGAAACTGCCGAACGGTTACGACACCGTTCTCTCGGAGAGCGGAGGAACGCTTTCCGCCGGTCAGCGTCAGCTGATCTCGGTCGCCAGAGTAATGCTGACAGCTCCTCCGATGCTTATTCTTGACGAGGCGACCTCGTCGATAGACACGCGCACCGAACTCGAGATATCCAGATCGTTTGAAAAACTGATGGAGGGCAAGACGGCGTTCATAGTCGCTCACCGCCTCTCCACCGTCAGGGACGCCGACGTGATCGTCGTAATGCGGGACGGAGAGATCGTCGAGCAAGGGACTCACGGCGACCTTCTCGCGGCGGGCGGCTTTTATAAGGAACTCTACGTCAGTCAATTCAGAGGTGTGAGCGATGGGCAGGGATAAAAGCTTTACCAAGTCGAAAAATCCGGACAGCAAACGGTACAAAAAGGATATGGCCCGTCATCTCGACGGGATGGCGCTGAGGTGCGTCACGGAGAGGAAAAACGGGGTCGAGGAGCTGATCGGCAAATCGGGAGCGATCATTCTCAAAGGCGACGAGTTGATCATTTACTCCGGTCAGGAGATACTTGTGCGCGTGAATATTTTTGAGATGAATGCGTGGGAACTGATGTCTCTCGACGGAGTGGTCGTCACTTTTCCCGATCCGTCCGGAGAGGACGGCACGCGTACCGTGATCGCGCATTACAGTTATTACCGGAAACTCGAAGACTGACCGGAGGGACGTTTTGGAAATTACCGTTGACAAGGACCTTTCCGGGCTTACCGTGAGAGAGTATCTCACACGGCGCCTCGGATATTCCTCCGCAATGATAAAGAAACTGAAATTTTCCGAGGACGGGATCCTCGTGAACGGTTCGTTCGTGACCGTGCGATACGAGATGAAGGAGGGCGACGTGCTCTCCCTCGCCGTTGAGGACAGGGCGGACGACGTATCACCGTACACCGTTCCCGTAGATCTGCCTCTCGACGTGATATACGAGGACGGATTGATCACCGCTGTAAATAAACCCGCCGGGATGCCGTCCCATCCTTCGCACGGCCACAGATACGACACCGTCTCAAACGCTCTCGCGTACAGATACCGCGACAGGAATTACGTCTTTCGTCCGGTCAACCGGCTTGACCGTGATACGAGCGGATGTATGCTCACTTCGAACACGCGCGACGCGTCGTACAAGATGTACCGCGCGATGACGGAAGGGAAGATAATCAAAACGTACGTCGCAGTCGCAGACGGTACGATGACGGAAAAAGAAGGCGTGTGGGATCAGCCGATCGGCCGCTCGCCGACGAGCATCATTACGCGCCGCATCGATCCGGACGGGAAGCCGTCCCTGACGAAGTACCGCGTTCTCGCGGCGGAGAGAGAAAAAACGCTTTTGCTCGTTCGTCCCGAGACGGGGCGGACGCATCAGATAAGAGTTCACGCGGCGTACGCCGGCCACCCGCTGACGGGAGATGATCTGTACGGCGCGGTATCCGGACTT
>JAFWTH010000016.1 GCA_017518975.1 Clostridia bacterium | reverse complement strand
GCTCCGGCTCTGAAGAAATACTTCCTCTCGGTAAAACAGGAATACAATTTCTTTCTTCTTCTGTTTCCGGAGCTTCCTGATATTCATGTAAGTCCTTAACTCCATTGATTATCTCATCGAATTCGGATTCGCTCATCGATTCTTTCAGTAAGTCAAGTTTATTTCTCAACTGCACCTCTTCCCTGTCAGCAAGACCTTTTTCGGGAGTAAGGGTAATAACTGCAGAGTGAGAAGGCGTTATGATTTGTGTAAGCAGTTTTTCAAAATATCCTGTTTGAACTCTCTCTTTCAACAATCCGATTATTCTCAAAACTTTAATGTACTTAAAAGGATCGTTGTCTCCGTAAATCCAACCCTTCAGCATCATACGGAAAAGATCGAGTCCTTTAGGATATGATCCGTACGCACTTTCTCGAAATTTGAACTCTGTCCGTTCAAGGATAGAAGTGAGCGTTTTTTTATTGATACCGTTCTTCTGTAAGTGAATAAGAGTTTCACTTATTATTCTGAGGAACTCGTCTTTTTTGTTGCACTCGGTATTTTTGGCAATGACAGCAAAAACGGGTTCTCCGATATGATCGAGATATCCTCCGAATATCTCTTGCCCGATCCCTGCGTCCGACAATGCTCTTTTCACGTAAGCCTCTGGGTCATTTACAAGGATCTCGCCCAGTACGTCAAAAGCAGCGCTTTCGACCTCG
The DNA here is from genome assembly GCA_017518975.1 of Clostridia bacterium. Classification (GTDB taxonomy): domain Bacteria; phylum Bacillota; class Clostridia; order Oscillospirales; family CAG-272; genus RUG11130. The sequence continues at coordinate 5,895 of JAFWTH010000016.1, read as the reverse complement.
TCAAAGACAGACCCAACGCGGAACGCAGAAGCAAGGTAAGCTTTATTTTCGGTTTTTTCATCTTCGCCAACCGGATACGGAACTGTAACGTAACGCGGATTTCCCGAGCCGAATTCAACTTGAGCAGGAATAGGCGGGATCGGTGATTTTATGTCATATTCGGACAGATACTCCCGGTCAAGATATTCGAGTCTTTCACAGACGTCGACGTTACCGTAAAGCATTATGAAACAATTTGACGGATGATAATACTTTTTGTGAAAATCAATATACTCCTCGTACGTCAGGTCGGGAATAGAGCGAGGATCTCCTCCGGAGCATAATCCATAAGCATTATCCGGAAACATGGCCGTCAGGATTTCGTCAAAGACGTTTGAATCAGGAGAAGAAGATTTTCCTTTCATCTCGCTGTAAACAACGCCGTTGATCAGGATTTTCCCGTTCTCATCTGTCTCAAAATGCCAACCCTCCTGCATAAAAATCTCCCGCTTGTTATACAGATTCGGGTGAAAAACAGCGTCAAGATATACATCCATCAGGTTTTTAAAGTCTGTGTCATTACATGACGAAACGGGATACATCGTTTTATCGGGATACGTCATCGCATTCAGAAAAGTATTCAACGAACCTTTTACAAGCTGCATAAACGGTTCCCTGGCGGGGTATTTCAAGGAGCCCTGTAAAACAGTATGCTCGATTATATGCGGAGTTCCTTTGTTGTTCTCCGGCGGGGTAAAAAAAGTAATACAAAACAACTTATTCGTATCATCATTCGATATGACGGCGATTCGGGCACCGCTTTTTTTATGCTTGAGAATATACCCGATTGAACTGATATCTTCGATAAACTCATTCTGAACAATCTCATAAGTTTCCGGGATCGTGATTGATTTATTTTCCATATTTATTCCTTTTCAGTTAAAAGCATATGTGTAAGGGCGCAAAAATCTTCCGTTGATAGACGCTCACCTCTGACATCGGGGTTCTTTCCTATTTTTACAAGTGCAGACGCGGTTTTATCTTTTGGAAACAGTCCGGACAATGAGTTTGTAAGCGTTTTTCTTCTTTGGGAAAAAGATGCTTCGATTATTTTTGAGGTCAGCTCAAAAAACTTTCTGCACTCTGTATTATCATCCGGAGCACCGGGAAATACTTCCCTTATACCTCCGTGTGGAATTATCCTTATGACAGTCGAATTAACTTTTGGTGGCGGATAAAACGATCCGGGAGATACGTCAAAAAGTTTGACAACGTTTGCTCGAAGGCGAACCGAAGCCGTGATAGATCCGTAGTCGGAAGAACCCGGCTGAGCGCAAAGGCGATCCGCCACTTCAGATTGGATCATAACAGTTACGGATGAAAGTGGGTTTTTCACGGTCGGACCGAAAGACTCAAGCAGCTTCATTATCACCGGAGTTGTGATATAATACGGTAAATTAGCGCAAACGCTGACATTGCCTCCTTCAGAAACAACATCATTAAAACAATCGGAGACGAGAGCCGGAATATCTGTTTTCAAAATATCTGCAGATATCAATTCCACATTGTTATATCCCGCAAAGGTCTTTTTAAAAAGCAGAGACAGACCGGGATCAATCTCAACTGAAACGACGCGATCAAAATAATTCGCGAGTTCATCGGTAAGGGCTCCGATCCCCGGCCCGATTTCAATAACTCCGATCGGAACGTTATTTGATATTGATTTCCTTGCAAATTCCGAAGAACTCTCCGCTATCATTTCAGGAATGCGGGCGTTGATCAGGAAGTTTTGACCAAGAGACTTTCTGGGAGAAAGCGAATTCTCTGAAAGTAATCTTTTTACGGCAGATACAGAACAAAGATCCATCATAAAAACTCCAATAGCAAAGCAATACCGTCGAGTTGACGGTATTGCTTATTCTTTAAAAATCAATGTGTTCTGAAAAATAAGATACGAGTCCTGAAATCGGAATTCTTACCTGTTCCATCGAATCTCTCTCTCTGACAGTAACGCAGTCATCAGCAGGCTTTTCACCGTCCCCCGTCGTGTCGAAATCGACGGTGACACAATACGGAGTACCGATCTCGTCCTGACGTCGATAGCGCTTCCCTATCGACCCGGTTTCGTCGTAATCGCACATATAACGCTTTGAAAGCATATCGCGGATCTCCATCGCTTTCTCGCCGAGTTTTTTTGAAAGAGGAAGAACGGCGACTTTAATCGGAGCGACGGAAGGCTTAAAACGAAGAACGACTCGAACGTCATTCTTTTCAGCATCAAGGAGTTCCTCGTCGTATGCTTCGCAAAGCAAAGCAAGGACGGTGCGGTCAAGCCCGTAAGTGGATTCGATAATATACGGTACGAAGGTTTCGTTAGTGTAAGGATCACTGTATTTCAACTGTTGCCCGCTGTACTCCTCATGACGTGAGAGATCAAAGTCCGTGCGGTTGTGTGTACCGTTGATCTCACCCCATCCGAAAGGAAAAAGAAACTCAATGTCACACGCGGCTTTTGCGTAGTGCGCAAGTTTTTCATGATCATGATAACGAAGATGATCCCCGGGAATTCCAAGATCCTCGAAAAACTGTTTTCCGTATTCTTTGAAGTAATCGTAAAGTTCTCCGTCCTGTCCCGGATGGCAAAAAGTCTGAAATTCCATCTGTTCGAACTCTATCGTACGGAAGGTAAAGTTGCCGGGAGTAATCTCGTTACGGAAAGCTTTACCGATCTGTCCGATTGAAAAAGGTAATTTTGCGCGCATACTTCTTTGAACGTTTCCGTAGTTAACGTATTCGCCCTGAGCGTTTTCAGGACGCAAGTATATAATATTCTTAGCGTCTGTTGTTACGCCCCGGAACGTCTGGAACATCAGATTGAATTCCCTGATCTCCGTAAAGTTATGTTTTCCGCAATGAGGACAAGGAATCGAGTGCGCCTTTATGTACTCGAACATTTCGGCCTTATCCATTCCGTCTGCGTGAGCTTCAGGATCGAAATCGTCAATAAGGTTATCCGCACGGAATCTCATTTTACACTCTTTACAGTCAAGCAAAGGATCGGAAAAACTGGCAACGTGACCGCTTGCTTCCCATACGCGAGGATTCATAAGAATATCCGCGTCAACTTCAAAAGAATTATGACGTTCCTGAATGAAACGTTTTCTCCATGCATCTTTAACGTTGTTTTTAAGGCGGGCGCCCAAAGGACCGTAGTCCCAGGTATTTGCAAGCCCACCGTAAATTTCGCTTCCCGCAAAAATGAAACCTCTGTTCTTGCAAAGAGCGACGATCTTATCCATCGATTTTGACGTGTTGTCCATTTTTTCTCCGTTCTCCGCTTATGGCGGTAAAAATTCTTATCTGTATTTTATCAGATCCTCAACGGCGGTTCTGAGAGTTGGTACGTAATAACCTATCTGCGCATCGTGCGTCGTTACGTAATTTCCGGGGTAGATGAGTTTATTTATCTCGAAATGTTTTATTGCGCAAATCATACCGTATAAAGTACTGACGTCTTCCGATCTGAAATCAGAGGCTAAAGCAGGTTTTTCATCGAGAGGCGAATCAGATGCGTAAGGAGTAGACTCTGTTAAAGAAGAAATCACATCAGATAGATCCGTTTCAGACATATCGGCACATTTTCTGAGATAGAACTCAACGGCCGGAAGAATATATCCCCCTTTAAAATCTATATCTTCAAGACTGCATTCTTTAAGATTTGAAAAAACGGGTAAAGTCTCACGGTCAAGCTCATGAATTCCGGCAAAGAGAGCACGCCCCAAGACGGGTGGTTGAGTCAGTTCTTCAATGTAATCAATCTTTTCGGTAGCCTTCTGAGATTCGTCCGGTAATACCTTTTGGGTATCAAATGCAGCCTTCTTTTCCTCTGCGGTGAAATTATAAGACGACATATAGTAATCGCCGTACGTATATATCTCATTATCGATCTCTATGGAATATCTACCCAAAGATTGGATAACGTCGCTCATTTTATAACCGTCAAGAACAAAGTGGTAATCAATCTGGATACCGGTCAGCGCTTTAACATGTTCTTTCAAAACGTTGATTCCGTAATTCCCGTAAACATTTCCGAGCGACATCGCTCCGGAACGTGTATAAACTCTGGTCTCGGGAGTTATATAACAAAGCAAATACTCTCTTTGTTCCTTATCGGCTTTAACGAGAATGATCGCAGTTGCGTGGACATGACGTGAATTTTTTAACAGAATACCTAAGCTCTTATCATGAGAAACGCCCGAGTTGATTATACTCTGAGCATCAGATTCCGAAAGAATATAGTCGGTATGATTAACCGGATCATAATCGGTCAATACGATAAGGAAAGAATATGAGGTGCCGTCCGGTACAAACTCACCTTTCTTTTCTGAGTCCTGATCGGAGGGGGCAGAACCGTCCTGACCATTTTCCTGAGATTTGCCGTCGGAATCAATGATTCCCTGAACGATACCGGAAACAAAAACCGTGGTGAAATAACCGATCACTCCGAATAAAAGAACGGAGATCAAAAACGTAATAAGAAAGTTCCTGAACGAAGCCATAGTATCCTCCTTTCAGATCACTCTGTTGATCGGCGTTCGCGCTTTTTCTTTGCCTCGATTTCGGAAAACGGACAACCGCAAAAATCCTGACGGTAGAGTCCGTATTCGCGCGATAGCTCTATCGAACGCTTATAACCGTCCTTTTTTTTGAAATCGGACGGAAGATATGTGACTCCTGATTTTTCGCCAAATTCGGTCCCGATCTCATATAAAGCAACTGCATTTTTATGTGGACTTACCGAAAGCGTTGTACAATAAAATGGAAACTTTCCGGCAGCGGCGGCCCGAGCAGTTGCCTCAAGGCGAAGAGCATAGCATTTCAAGCATCTTTCACCGCCTTCCGGTTCATCGTATAAGCCATCGGCAAACGATAAAAACTCCCGATGATCCCATTCGGGGCAAATTATTTTGATCTCGCCGTTAAAACGTTCGTTTACATACCGTACAAGTTCAGAGTATCTTTTTTGAAACTCCTCAAACGGAAAAATATTTGGATTGTAAAAAAACAGTGTGAGATCAAAGTATGGCGAAAGGTATTCCGTAACGTATGAAGAACACGGAGCGCAGCATGAGTGAAGAAGCAAACGAGGACGAACTCCGTCTTTCGCTAGAGATCCGATTACGCGGTCGCACATTTGAGAGAGATTTATGCTCATAATCGCAGAACGCTCTCTATTAAAAAACTTATAATAACTGATTATATCAAATATATATTAAAAAATCAAGGGAACCGCCGAATAATACAACGGTTCCCTAAACACTGTTTTTTAGCGAAAGCAATCAATTACCGATCAATGCGAGCACGTTTTCTTTCGGGACTGCGCCGACAGATTTACCGGTCACCTCACCGTTTTCAACTACCAAAAGCGTCGGGATAGACATTATACCGTACTTAGCGGCTATGGAAGGTTCGTCGTCGACATTGACTTTACAAATTTTAATACTGTCTGTTTCAGCTGCTATCTCATCGATAACAGGACTCATCATTCTGCATGGTCCGCACCAGGAGGCCCAGAAATCGATAAGAACCTTTTTGTCGCTTCTGATAACTTCTTCCTCAAAATTAGATTCAGATAAAGTTACAACGCTCATTTTTAACACTCCTTTTGTTTTTTTATGCGATTTATCCGGTTGGATCCGGATTACGCTCATTATAATTTCCAGTCAGTTTCCTCAAAATGAAATTCCTTTCGGTTTGTCCGTCGTTTAATGAAAACTCAATTCTCGATGGATCAGGTGAATCATCAATTGTTACGACGTTTCCGTCTATTTCAACAGACTTTTCGTTTATTCGGGGTCCCTCAAATAATCTGTCGATCACTTTAAAAACGATCTCAACGCCTGAAGCAGCTTTACT
>JAFWTH010000115.1 GCA_017518975.1 Clostridia bacterium | reverse complement strand
GCGGAAGACGAAAAACGGAAAAGCATGGTCGCGAGCTGCTCGCGGGTAATATATGCGTTCGGAGCGAACGTCATCGCCGTCATACCGTTGACGACGCCGGTTTGCTTCGCCCACGCGACGGCGTCGGCGTACCACGCGCCCGCGGCGACGTCGGTAAAGCCGCTCGGAGCGGTCGGCGCGGGAGATCCCTCGCGCCGCCACAGAACGGTGGCGACCATGGCGCGGGTCAGGGGTCCGGTGGGATCGAATTTTCCGTTACCGACTCCGTTCATATACCCTCGGTCTACGGCGTATTTGATCGCCGACGCGCTCCAGCGACCGTCTTCGACGTCGGAAAACGCCGCCGCGGAGGCGGGCAGAGCGACCGTGAACGCGGCGAATATCATAACGACCGCGATCAGAAAAGAAATCGTCTTTTTCATAGAGTGATCTCCGGTTACAAACTTTATTTCAGTATATCATATCCCGACTTCATAGTAAAGAATGAATCCCCGGTGCGAGCCGGAGATCCTCTTGGGGGAGGTCTGCTTCTCACCCGGACCGGAGCATCTTCTCCGTATTCTTCGAGACGTTTTTATCTGAGAGTCGAAGTTTGTCGGTAAATTGCAAACGACACCGATATATATATTTGAAACGATTGATTTTTTACGACGGGAATGGTATACTGGTTTCAGTTATAACAGTACCGAAAGGAAAACAAATCATGAAAAGACTGCTTTCTGTTTTTCTCGCGGCAATTATGGCCGCATCCGTTTGTATTGCGGCGATACCCGCATCCGCGGCGAAGACGGGATTCGCCGACGTCGCCGAGGATCGCTGGAGCGCGTCGGCGATAAAGTACGCCGTCGATAACGGCTATATGAACGGCGTCGGGGACGGGAAGTTCGATCCCACCGGCGCCCTGACCCGCGGAATGGTCGCCACCGTTCTGTGGCGCCGCGAGGGATCTCCCGCGCCGACCGCGCCGAGCGGCTTTTCCGACGTCCCCGCGGGCGCGTGGTACGCGGACGCCGTGGCGTGGGCAAAGGAGACGGGCGTCGTCAACGGAATGACGGAAACGACATTCGCGCCGAACGCGTTCATCACCCGCGAACAGCTCGCCACCATGCTGTTCAGGTTTTCGTCGGCCGCGCCCGTATCGGTTCCCGAGAGGGCTGATCTTACCCCGTTCTCGGACGACGAGAAAACGTCCGGATGGGCGAGGGAATCGCTCGAATGGGCTGTCGAAGCGGGGCTGATCAACGGAACGGACGGAAACAGGCTCGCTCCCGGGGAGGGCGCGACGCGTGAGCAGTTCGCGGCGATAATCGAAAGATACGACGGTTCGTTCACTCTCGCTTACAACGAACCGCTGTTGAGAAGTCACTACACAGAAAAGGAATATCCCCTTGTTTCGGGCGCCGACGTGTACGTCAGCACCGACGGCGACGACACCGCCGCGGGCGACTTCGACCATCCTCTCGCCACCTTCGCGGGGGCTGTGGCTAAAGTCCGCGAGATAAAGGCGACCAAAACCGAGGGCGATATCGTCGTCGCTTTCAAAGCCGGCGACTACGGTCCCGTGGAGCTGAGACTCGGTCCCGAGGACGCGGGTTCTCCCGATCGGCAGATCGTCTACTGCGCCTACGGCGACGGCGAGGTCACTTTCGATAACGGCGTCACGCTGAGGGAGTCCGATTTCACGCCTCTTGACGACGGAGAGAAGGGACTGTTCAACTCGAAGAACGCCGACAAGATCAAAAAAGTCGACGTCGGCTCAAAGTTGGGGAACGTACCGGAAATCGACGACTTTGCTCTGTTCAGCGATACGGAGCTCTGCTCGGTGGCGCGCTACCCGAACAAGTACCCCGACGGGAGCGACCATTTCTTTCAGGCGGCTGAGACCTATGATAAGGACAATCTCCTCATAACGCATTCGATACTTGCAAGAAGGCTCGGAAGTTATGATGAAAGCGTGATCCGGGATATGAGGATATACGGATATATCGTGCGCGGTTACCGTAAAGATACCTTTGAAATCGAGAGCTACGACGCTGAAAACAGTCTTTTGAGAGTCGGAAAAAGCTCTTCCGCCGAATTCGGCGGGCGGCTGAGAGCCGGTTGGCGCGACGCCGACGGTCAGGGCATCAGGATGTTCGTCCTGAACGTTCCCTACGAGCTTGACGTCAAGGGCGAATACTGGCTTGATCACAGCACCGGCATCCTGTACGTATACGATCCGGAGGGTGACTATCACGTTCCGACGTCACACGGAGAAAAGAGGATCTTCGGCTTGAAAAAGTACGACACCGGAGACGCGGGAGAAGCCACGGAGACCTACTGCGCGATCTACGCGGAGGACACCGGCTATATCACGTTCCGGAAGTTCCATTTTACCAACAACGTGGGCATATTCGTTATGGGCTACAAGACCTCGGGCTTTGAGATCGACAGGTGCAGATTCGACTGCAACAACGGGAGGGACATGCTTCTGTTCGAAAAATCCCTGCCGGACGTTCCTCTGGGGCTCAGGGTGACCGACAGCGAGTTCGACTTGTGCGTGGGACGCCACGTTTTCGTCTTCGACAACGCCGGGGAGGCCGACAGATACACGAACCGCAGCGAGGTCCTTGTTGACAACTGCCTCTTCGCCCACTCCAATCTGAAGTTCGACGCCGAGGGCGCCGTCAATCTCCACGCCTGCTCGGGCGGCGTGGTCTCGCACAACCGTTTTGAGAACTGCTACCGCTACGCGGTGATGTTCACCGGCTCCTGCGATATCATCGTCGAGTACAACGACTTCAACTCCGCCATGACCAACTCCGACGACGGCGGCGTGACACGCGGATGCGGAGATATCGAGGGCAACAACGTGGTTCGGTACAACTTCTACGACACCTTATCGACGGGCAGCGTGGGACATATGGCTCACTACTGCGACAACGGCGACTGCGGTACCCGGATGTACTCCAATCTGATGTACTACGCGGGTGCGGTCGTGTATCACGGCTCGGGCCGTGACAACGCCCTGAATTACAACGTCATGATCGGCTGCGGCTCGGGTATGGGGTCTCAGATGGGTCGGATCATGGCAATGGGACTTGATGCCGCAAAGGCCGACGACTGGATAATAGGAGACATACTCAACAAGTACGACAAACTCCGTGAAAGGTTCGATACCATTCCGGGATACAAAGAAGAGGCGGAGAAGAGAAGGCCCGGGATATCGACCTATACCACGGACCTGTCCCGGCTCGGTGAAAGCGTCTTTGCTCTTGCGCCGACCAATGAGTTTGTCGGGAATCTCTTTATCAACGATGACGCGAAGGTGGATATCGGGTTTGCCGACAACGCGGAGGAGTTCTGCGCGTTTGAAGGGAACACGGCTTATTCCCTCACCGAGAACCCGGTCTTCGTCAACCCGACCCGCGGCGACTACCGTATCAGAGACGGCGCGGACTTCCCGGATATACACTTTGAAGAGATCGGAAGATACTGATATTATCCGAGCACAGCGAGGACGTCATACCGCCGTAACGCAGTTGCGGCGGTATATCATTAGAGTCTTCATCTCACCGATCTCTCAGAGATAATGCGTCCTCACATCATCCGCCTTCCCCTCAAGGGAAGGCTTTTTAATGCGTTCTTCATTTCGCGTACCGTAGGGAGCGATCCCTGATC
>JAFWTH010000015.1 GCA_017518975.1 Clostridia bacterium | reverse complement strand
TGAAGCGCCCCCTGTCAAGTAGACAGTGAAAAAAACAAAATAGTTTTGAGTGGAAATTCCACCCTGCTGCGCAGCAGGGTGGAATTTTTCACGCGGCGGCGCGATGGAACTCCATCGGCGTCATGCATTTTAGCCTCTGCTGGTAGCGTTTGTTGTTGTAAAAGTTTAGGTATTGTTCTATTGCTGAAATCAAATCTTCGCGCGAAGCAAATTTTTTCAGGTAATACATCTCTGACTTGAGGATTCCCCAAAAGCCCTCCATAGGACCGTTATCAATACATCTTCCGACGCGTGACATACTCTGCCGCATATTGGCGGCAACAAGCTTGCTGTGGAATATCTTGCTTGTGTATTGAAATCCTCTGTCGCTGTGAAACAGCGGATGAGCATTCGGATTTGATCGTACCGCTTCGTCAAACGTATCAAACACAAGCGGATTGTTGTTGCTGTCACCGATCTTGTACGAAACGATCCTTCTGTCATACAAATCAAGAATGGCGCTCAAATACACTTTCTTAACTTCCGCACCAACGTAGTATTTGAATTCCGTTACGTCCGTGAGCCATTTTTCATTAGGCTTGTCCGCATGAAAATCTCTGTTCAGAATGTTTTCGGCGGTTACTTCCGGCGTAGACTTGATGTAGTTGTATCTCTTCTTCCTGCACACGGATTTTAAGTGAAGTATCTGCATCAATCTCCGAATACGTTTCTTGTTGTAATGAGTATTGTGTTCCCGGTTGACCGTAATCGTCATCTGCCGGTATCCGAGTATCCCGTCTTGTTCTTCATACAACGCCTTGATCCATTCTACGATCTGCTCATTTTCAAGTTGTCTGTCGCTCGGTGTCCGTTTCAGCCACTTGTAATATGCAGATCTGTTTACATTTAACATCCGACATAGCTTTTCAATAGGGTATTCCTCGGATATGTGTATGTACTGTATCGCTTTGTAGTAATCATCCTGCCTTACTCCGCTGATCAGTCGCCTCCTCTCAACTCCCTCAATTTTTTTAGCAATTTGTTCTCCATTTCTGCGTCTTTGAGCTGTGCTTTCAATATCTTGTTTTCCATACGAAGACGCTCTGTTTCACTCATTTCTTCTAACGGCTTCGCTCTTCCCCTGCCGTCTTTTATCCCGTCTATCCCTTTTTCCTCATACTTCCTCACCCATGCGTATATTTGCTGATAGGATACGCCGTATGTCTGAATCGTCAGAGGATAGTCCTTTCCGTGCTCAATGCAGAACGCTACTATTTCCGCCCGCTCTTCTTGTGTCGTTTTTCTCCCCTTGGTCATATAGATCTCCGTTCCGGCTCCTCGCCTTTCTTTGAATCCTTTATGACCATTATACCACTTTATCCAGTCTTGTAATATGCTATGACTTGATATCTTGAATTGTTTGCATATCTCATATTGACTTCCTTTTCCTTCGAAATATGCTTGTACCGCTTGTATCCTTAATTCCTTGCTGTATTTCTTATTCCTTCTCCTTGACATAAATAACCCCCATAGCGTAGTCCTTGAAATCTTTTTGTTTTTTCAAGTGTCTACTCTATGGGGATTATATCAGCATTTCCGCCGGCGGTTTTTGAAGTTTCTTGGGGTCCGGGGGCGTCTTTGGGGAGAAGCCCCCGGGTCTTATTCCGGTAACTGCACATCTTTAGTATCGAGCGTTCCGTGGACTCGTTCGGTATAGTCGACGTTCGTGCGGGCGAGGAACGCGATGTGATTGTTCAGCGTTCTGTTCTCTCGCGCCGCGGCGGCGACGAGTTTTTTGTACAGGCCCTCTTCCATGCGGACCTCGAAGGTCACCTTATTCTTTCCTGCCATTCTTCTTTTCCCCCTCAGGTCATTTTTTCCTGCTTGACTTTCTTGTCGATCACGTGGCGGGAGGCAAGCTCGTTTATAACGTCCGCGGGGGTGATGCCCGCCTCGCACATCAGCACCATCACGTGATACATCAGGTCGGCGATCTCGTAGACCGTCTCTTTCTTATCCTCCGCTTTTGCGGCGATGATGACTTCTGTACACTCCTCGCCCACCTTTTTCAGGATCTTGTCGAGCCCCTTCTCAAAGAGGTACGTCGTATAGGAGCCTTCCTTGCCGTTCACTTTCCTGTCGCGGATCAGATCCATCAGCGCGTCGGGCGTGAAGTCGGCGACCTCGTCGGAGACGAACAGATCGTCGTTGAAGCACGAATCGGTCCCCAGATGGCACGCCGGACCGTCCTTTTCGACTACGACGACGAGCGCGTCGCGGTCGCAGTCGGCTGTGATCCTCGCCACGTGCTGAACGTTGCCGGACGTCTCGCCCTTGCGCCACAATTGCTGACGCGAGCGGGAGAAAAAGCAGGTCCGCCCCTCCCTCAGGGTGATCTCGACGCTCTGTCTGTTCATATACGCCACGGTCAGCACTTTCCGCGACACGTTGTCCACGACGACGGCGGGGATCAGACCCTTTTCATCGAATTTCAGATCGTTTACGGTTATATTCGCCATATCACTTCTCCCCAATCCTCACCGGTATCCCCTCGGCGGCGAGAGCCGCTTTGAGATCCGGGATTTTTATCTCACCGAAATGGAAGACCGACGCCGCCAGCCCCGCGTCGATTCCGGGAACCTCGCGGAACAGGGTCACGAAATCTTCGACTTTGCCCGCGCCGCCCGATGCGATCACCGGGACGCTCACCGCGTCGCAGACCGCGCGGAGCATCGGCAGGTCGAACCCGCCTTTCACGCCGTCCGTGTCCATACTGTTAAGGACGACCTCGCCCGCGCCGTTTCCGACGCATCGTTTTATCCACTCGACCGCCTCGAGTCCCGTGTCGTCTCTGCCCCCGCGGGCGAAGACGCGGAACTCGCCGTTCACTCTCTTCACGTCGGCGGAGATCACGACGCACTGATCGCCGTATCTCTTCGCCGCCTCGCCGATGAGGGACGGATCCCTTATCGCGCCGGAGTTGACGCTCACCTTGTCCGCGCCGCAGCGCAGAACGCGCTCGAAATCGAATAGCGACGACACGCCGCCTCCGACGGTCAGCGGGATGAACACGCGCCGCGCCGCCTCCGCGAGGATGTCGGTGAAGATGCGCCTGCCCTCGGCTGACGCCGTTATGTCGTAAAAGACGAGCTCGTCCGCTCCCGCGTCGCTGTAATACGATGCGAGCGCGACCGGAGAGTCGACGTCGGCGAGATCCTTGAAGTTGACGCCCTTTACCACTCTTCCGTCGCGGACGTCGAGGCATGGGATGATTCTTTTCGTTATCACTTTGCCACCTCCGCCGCTCTCAGCGCTTCGGCGAGCGTGATCTCGCCCGCGTAAAGTGCCCGCCCGAGGATCGCTCCCTCGACTCCGGCTTCTGCGAGCGCCTTTATATCGGCGGCCGACGCTATTCCGCCCGACGCGACGATCCCTACGGGCAGTTCCGCCGCCATTTTGCGGTAAAGATCGAGGTTCGCACCCTTTTTCTCACCGTCGCGTGAGATATCGGTAACGATCACCGTTCCGACGCCGAGCGAACCCATGCGCTTTACGAAATCGAACAGTTCCTCGCCCGAGGACTCGAGCCACCCCCTCACGGCGATCACGCCGTCGCGCGCGTCCGCGCCCGCGACGATACGTCCGCCGTATTCGGAGCACATATCGCGGGTGAACTCTTCGTTCTCCGCCGCGGCGGTGCCGAGTATCACGCGGAATGCGCCCGCGTCGAGATAAGCCCTCACGCTTTCTTCGTCGCGCACGCCGCCGCCGACTTCGACTCTGAGGGACGTTTCCCTGATTATTCTCTTTATCACTTCTTCGTTCGGGCGGCCGCCGTCCTTCGCGCCGTCGAGATCGACGACGTGGAGAAATTCCGCGCCTTCCGATTCAAACTTTTTCGCCGCGGCGACCGGATCGTCGCCGAAAACGGTCATCTTCCCGTAATCGCCCTGCTTCAGGCGAACGGCCTTGCCGCCGATAAGGTCGACGGCGGGAAATATCATCATAGGACAGGACCGCCTTTCGGAACTTTTGAAAACGATTTGAGTATGCGAAGACCAACGTCTCCGCTTTTCTCCGGGTGGAACTGCGTTCCGAAAACGGACCCGCCGCCCCAAACCGCCGCAGTCACCGGCACGCCGCCGCAATCCGTCGACGCCGCGAGCGCGCCGCCGCAGTCCGCGCCGTAAAACGAGTGGACGAAATAGACGAAATCGCCGTTCTTAATATCCTCGAAGATCGGGCATTTCCCGCCGCGCTCCGTGAGGGCGAGCGAATTCCATCCGATCTGCGGGATCTTCTCGGCGTCGGGGATATATCCCCTCATCGGACGGACGGAGCCTTTTATCAGACCGAGGCCGCCGTGCTCGCCGTACTCAAAGCTTTTCTCAAACAAAAGCTGCATCCCGAGGCAGATACCGAGAAGCGGGATCCCCGCCTCCGCCGCGTCGAGCACCGCTTCAAACATACCGGACGAACGCAGTTTTTCCGCCGCGTCGCCGAACGCGCCGACGCCCGGGAGGATAAGACGCTCGGCCGAGCGCACCGCGTCGGGATCGGACGTCACCGTCGCCTCCTCTCCGATGAAAGCGAACGAGCTTTCGAGCGAGAACAGGTTGCCGACTCCGTAGTCGATTATCGTAACCATCAGAGAACGCCCTTGCTCGACGGGATCCGTCCCTCGAAGCGCGGATCGGGAGCGAGAGCCGCCGACAGCGATCGCGCGACGCCCTTGAATATTGCTTCCGCTATGTGGTGCGAGTTCTCGCCGTCGATCATCAGAACGTGCAGAGTCACGCCCGCCGTCCGCACGAACGCGAGCCAGAATTCCTTTACGAGTTCCGTGTCGAAGTCGCCGACCTTCTCTGTCGGGAAACTGACGTTGAAACGCAGAACGCCGCGCCCCGAAACGTCGACGGCGGTGAGAATGAGCGCCTCGTCCATCGGAAGCGTTATCGACGCGTAGCGCGCGATGCCCGCGCGGTCGCCCGACGCGTCGCGGAACGCCTCGCCCAGAGCGATTCCGATGTCCTCGGCGGTGTGGTGAAAGTCCACGTTCACGTCGCCGCGGCAGAAGAGATCAAGGTCAAAACAGCCGTGCGTCGCGAAGAGCGTCAGCATGTGGTCGAGAAAACCGCATCCCGTGTCGACGGATATTTTGCCTTTCCCGTCAAGATCGAGTGAAAGTCTGATATCGGTCTCAGCCGTTTTTCTTTCGATTTTCGCTTCTCTCATTTCCGTTATCCTTTCAATATATCGGACAGAGCGTCGACGAGCGCGCTCATCTGCTCAGCCGTGCCTACCGTAATGCGAAGGTGGTCTTTTATCCTCTCCGAGTCGAACCGACGGATGAGGATCCCGCGCTCGCGGAGCGCGGCGGCGAGGTCACGGCCGTTCTTTCCGGGAAACCGCGCGAATACGAAATTCGACGAGGACTCTGTGACCTCGAACCCGAGTTGCCTCAGCGCTTCGGAAAAACCGTCCCGCACTCTCACCACGTCCGCGACGCGGGCTCGGAAATACTCTTCGTCGCCGAACGACGCCTCCGCCGCGGCGCACGCCGTGCGGGAGAGATTGAACGGGTTGGTCGAGAACCGCATGAACTCGATATCCCTGATGATCTCCGGGGAGGAAAGGCAGTAGCCGACGCGCCCTCCGGCGAACGACCTCGATTTCGAGAACGTCCGCACGACGATCAGATTGTCGTATTTTTTTACGAGTGGCGCGGACGTATAGGTCGAGAAATCCGCGTACGCTTCGTCGATCACAACGACGCGGTCGGGATCCGCTTCGACGATCGCCTCGATCGTATCCCGCCCGGCGGCGATGCCTGTCGGCGCGTTCGGATCGGCGAGCACCACGCACGGCCCGCCCTTTCCCGCCTTCGTATAATCGGCGGGGTCGAAGGTGAAATCGTCCCTCAGCGGGATCTCGCGGTACTTGATACCGTAGAGCGCGGCCCAGACCTTGTAAAAACCGTACGTCACGTCGGGGAAGATCGCTCCGCGGTCGGGGAAGAACGCGCGGAAGATCCAGTCGAGCAGCTCGTCAGAACCACCGCCGACAGATACGTTTTCGATCCCGACGCCGTGATACGCCGCCGCCGCTGTGCGTAAGGACTTGTATTCGGGATCCGGATAGAGATTCATATCGCCCGTTGCCTGCGCGATCGCCGCGATCACTTTCGGTGACGGCGGGTATGGCGACTCGTTCGTGTTCAGTTTGATATATTTCCTGTCCCTCGGCTGC
>JAFWTH010000114.1 GCA_017518975.1 Clostridia bacterium | reverse complement strand
TTTGGAGTTTTCATCATCCCAAACGGAGCGCACCGGGATATTATCGAAAAATCGTATAGAGGTCTTTTGCATAATGAAATCTCCGCGACAGCTTTCTCGTTTTCTTCATACAATTTTAAGAATCTGTATTACGATAATAATATCGCACATTTTTTTAAAAAGCAAGATTTTTGCAAAGAGATCTTTACCATATTACTTGCTAAGGGCAAAAGATGATTATTATTTTTGCCGTTGACAAAGCGGATAAAACGGGGTATAATAACGGTGGTAAGAAAGGGGGTTAATTCATGCCTGACCGAATTATAATACAGAAGATAGCGGAATTAACCGAAAAGATCGGTAAACTCCCCAAGGGCTATATCTCCAAAAAGACTGTAAACGGCAACGTTTATTTCTATCATCAATGGTCGGAAGGCGGTGTAAAGAAAAGCAAATATCTTCGCGATGAGGATATTGCCGGACTCACCGAACAGATCGAACTCAGAAAAAAGCTGCAAAAAGAACTGGCTGAAATCAAGGCGGGAAATATTTCCGCGCCTGAAACTCAGAACGGCTTTTTGAAGTGTACCCTGATGCATAAACGCACGGCGGTCGTTGAACTCAATCTCGATAACGAAACCGGTTTTATTCAAAAAATCGGTGCTGTTTTTGCGCCCGAGCATCTGCCGGTCGGCGTCGGTATGAAAAAAGGCATCGTTGATCGTGCAGCACTGAATGCATGGTGGACGGATCGCTCGATCCCTGCAAGCCGCTCCGGTGTGCGCGAGGCAATGGAAACGCTTCAAATCACCGATACCAAAATGCTTTTGATCCGATGCTTTGGTCTTTCCCTTTCAGACCAGTATTGGATTCGTCCTGAAAACTCCGGACTTACCTGGGAAAAGATCAACTTTTTTGAAAACGAGTTTTCCGATGATATCGGCGACGTGCTTTTTGGGGCAGACAAAAAACCGGATCCCCTAAATTTCTCGTCCCCTGATAACACCTCCGACGGCAATCTGAAAAAGCGATGGAAAATCATCGACGGTAAGCGCTGCCTTGTCAAAGGCGGCTCCAACCCGTACCGCCAGCAGCCGTTGAACGAAGTCGTCGCCTCGGAGATCATGCGTCGGCTGAATATCCCCCACGTGCCGTACACCGTGACCTGGAACAAGGGCGCTCCGTACAGCGTTTGCGAAGATTTTATCCGCGAAGATACCGAGCTTGTTCCCGCGTGGCGGATCATTCAAACAAAAAAGCAGCCGAACAGCAAGTCGATGTATCAGCATTTCGTTGATTGCGCGGATGCACTTGGCATTCCCAATGTCAGAGAGTTTTTGGATCAGATGATCGTACTTGACTATATAATCGCGAACGAAGACAGACATCTTAACAATTTCGGCACGATTCGCAACGCCGAAACGCTCGAATGGCTCGGCATGGCGCCGATCTATGATAGCGGTTCGTCACTTGGCTACGATAAGAGCGTTCCGATGATGCGGGACGGATCTGAGGTCGTCTGCAAACCGTTCAAGAAACACCACGAAGAACAACTGAAACTCGTTTCGTCTTTTGATTGGATCGACTTCTCTGCGCTTTCCGGCGTCGGTGACATGATTACGGGAATTCTCTCCGACGAAAACGCAAAGGATTATATGGAGGAAAACCGTATCCGCGTTATTGCTGAGCTGACAGAGCGTCGGATCAAGAACCTTGAAACGCTTGCCAATTTAAAGACGCATAAACAGACTATTACCACTCATGACGAAGTCGGAAAAAACATCGCCGCATCGTATGAGGATAAGCAATAATCGAATCGACGAGTGGGTATTACGCTCTCTGTGACTCGAAATCATAATCAACATAATAGCGTCCCGTTCATTCTCATAACATTGATCGTGGTCGGACGGTTTTCTTTCAGATACTGATAATGCCTTTGTCCCCAGATTCCTACGCCTTTTAAGTAGTCTTTCATAGTTCAATACCTCCTTTGTATCCACATTGTAACGCAAAGAAGGCAGAACTAAAAATGTGCGTTTGACGACAAAAATCCCTCTGCCGGTTTCCCGACAGAGGGATTTCTCTTAGATATACAGCGCTACTTTTACGTCCTTCCACTTATGCACTCTGTGCTTGGTGGAGTCGGCGTACAGGTATTTCTGTGCGTCGGATTTGGTGAGCGTAAATTCAGCGAACTTAAAGGGCTTCGGAATTATTGCGCGAGCAACAAGGTTCCGGGGCACCCGCTCGAAATCTTTGATTTCGGGGGCGGGTCGGGTTCTTATTTCCTGCCGTCCTTGATCGCCGCCTGCGCCGCCGCAAGTCTTGCGATCGGTACGCGAAACGGTGAGCAGGAGACGTAGTCGAGGCCGATCTCGTTGCAGAATTCAACGGAGGACGGGTCGCCGCCGTGCTCGCCGCAGATGCCGATGTGCAGGTTCGGATTTGCTTCCTTACCGAGGGTAATCGCCATCTTCATGAGCTTGCCGACGCCGATCTGGTCGAGTTTTGCGAACGGGTCGTTCTCGAAGATCTTCGCGTCGTAGTAAGCGCCGAGGAACTTGCCGGCGTCGTCGCGGCTGAAGCCGTAGGTCATCTGCGTGAGGTCGTTCGTACCGAAGCAGAAGAAGTCGGCGTTCTTAGCGATATCGTCAGCGGTGAGAGCCGCTCTCGGGATCTCGATCATCGTACCGACCTCGTAGTCGAGCTCGGCGCCCGCCGCCTTGATCTCGGCGTCAGCGGTAGCGACGACGAATTCTTTGACGTACTTGAGCTCTTTGACCTCGCCTACCAGCGGGATCATGATCTCGGGACGGATCTTCCAGTCGGGATGCTTCTTCTGGACGTTGATAGCCGCGCGGATGACGGCTGCCGTCTGCATCTTCGCGATCTCGGGGTACGTGACCGCGAGGCGGCATCCTCTGTGACCCATCATCGGGTTGAACTCGTGGAGAGACGCGATGATATTCTTGATCTGCTCGACGGTCTTGCCCTGAGCCGCGGCGAGGAGCTCGATATCGGCTTCCTCGGTGGGAACGAACTCATGGAGCGGCGGGTCGAGGAATCTGATGCAAACCGGAGTCCCCTCGAGAGCTTCGTAAAGCGCCTCAAAGTCCGCCTGCTGCATCGGAAGGATCTTGGCGAGAGCCGCTTCTCTCTCCTCGACGGTGTCGGCGCAGATCATCTCTCTGAACGCGGCGATCCTGTCGGGATCAAAGAACATATGCTCGGTACGGCAGAGGCCGATACCCTCGGCGCCGAGTTCGCGGGCTTTCTTCGCGTCCGCGGGAGTGTCGGCGTTCGTTCTGACTTTAAGTCTTCTGTATTTGTCCGCCCAGCTCATGACTCTGCCGAAGTTGCCGCTGATGGAAGCGGGAACGGTCTCGATCAGTCCGTCGTAGATGTTGCCGGTGGAGCCGTCGATGGAGATGAAGTCGCCCTCGCCGTAGGTTTTGCCCGCGAGCTCGAACTTCTTGTTCTCTTCGTCCATCTTGATCTCGCCGCATCCGGAGACGCAGCACTTGCCCATGCCGCGGGCGACAACCGCCGCGTGAGAGGTCATACCGCCGCGAACGGTGAGGATACCCTCAGCCGCCTTCATGCCGGTGATGTCCTCGGGGGACGTCTCGAGTCTGACGAGAACGACTTTCTCGCCTCTTGCCTTCCATGCTTCCGCGTCGTCTGCCGTGAATACGACTTTACCGCAGGCGGCTCCGGGAGAAGCGCCGAGACCGCGTCCGATCGGAGCGGCGGCTTTGAGCGCCTTCGCGTCGAACTGCGGGTGCAGGAGCGTGTCGAGGTTGCGGGGGTCGATCATGAGAACGGCCTCTTCCTCGGTCTTCATACCCTCGTCGACGAGGTCGCAGGCGATCTGCAGAGCGGCGGGAGCCGTTCTCTTACCGTTGCGGCACTGGAGCATATAGAGCTTGCCGTTTTCGACGGTGAACTCCATATCCTGCATATCGTGATAGTGCTTTTCAAGCAGGTCGCAGACCTTGACGAAATCGGAGTAAGCTTCGGGGAACTGCTCAGCCATCTGAGCGATGGGCATCGGAGTGCGGACGCCCGCGACGACGTCTTCGCCCTGCGCGTTCACGAGGAACTCGCCCATAAGTTTCTTCTCGCCGGTCGCGGGGTCGCGGGTGAAAGCGACGCCGGTACCGGAGTTGTTGTTGAGGTTACCGAATACCATCGGCATGACGTTGACGGCGGTACCCCAACTGTAGGGGATATCGTTGTCGCGGCGATATACGTTCGCGCGGGGGTTGTCCCACGAACGGAAGACCGCGCGGATAGCTTCGTAAAGCTGTACCTTCGGGTCGGACGGGAAATCGTCGCCGATCTTGGCCTTGTATTCGGCCTTGAACTGGCGTGCGAGCTCCTTGAGGTCGGCGGCGGTGAGATCGACGTCGAACTGAACGCCCTTCTGTTCCTTCATCTTATCGATGAGTTCCTCAAAGTATTTCTTGCCGACTTCCATAACGACGTCAGAGAACATCTGGATAAATCTTCTGTAGGAGTCGTAAACGAATCTCTCGAATTTCGGATCCGGGTTGCCCGCGATCATCGCCTCGACGACTTCGTCGTTGAGACCGAGGTTGAGGATGGTATCCATCATACCGGGCATCGACGCTCTCGCGCCGGAACGGACGGAAACGAGAAGCGGGTTCTTGAGATCGCCGAACTTCTTGCCGTTGATCTCTTCCATCTTGGCGACGTATTCCATGATCTCAGCCATGATACCGTCGTTGATGGTCCTGCCGTCCTCGTAATACTGCGTGCAAGCCTCGGTGGTGATGGTGAAGCCCTGCGGAACGGGAAGACCGATATTGGTCATCTCCGCGAGGTTTGCGCCTTTGCCGCCGAGCAGGTTGCGCATCGTAGCGTTGCCTTCGGTGAACAGATAAACGTACTTCTTTGCCATAGTCCTGAATTTACCTCCAAAAATTTTTCTTAAAATTAACTGTTTTGCCAAAATCACAACTTACATTATATCATAACGCGCGGGAAATATCCATACCAAAAAGAAAAAATTACTATTTGCATAAAAGCGCCGGATAACGCGCTGCGTTATCCGGCATTTTTGATTATCTCGGGTCCCGGCGTCAGTTGCGCTTCTCAAACGTTATGGGAAGCACGTTTCTGTTGAAAAGTTCGTTGTCTTCGCTCTCGTTCAGGTATTCCGTGAAAGTGAGCGTATTGCCGTCCGTTTCGACTTTGATCTCGGACGGCGGATCTTCCCCTTCGTCCCCGTCGGAATGAGAATGGGTAAGAACGATGAGTTCGGTCTTCAGCACTCCGTCCGAATAAGTATACTCGCCGTTTTTGTTAAGAGTGGCGAAAGCGCTGTCGATCATATCGTCGATCAAGGCGTCTTCGGACTCATACTTGCCTTCTTCCATAACCTCTTCGACGGTATAACCGAACATCGCGTTGGCCGACTCGAGGTTGTTCTTCACGAAAGTCCTGACGTCGTCCTTTTTCAGACCCAGTATCAGCTTACCCTTATCGTTAAACTGAAGCGAGAGCTTGACCGTGCTGTCGTTCCATTCCCGGCTTGCGGTATCCCACTGTCCGCTCGGGAACAGATAATCGCGCGCGGAAACGTCCGCCGTCCACGTGCCGACGACGGGGGACGACGCGGCGTCCGATCCGGAACCGGGTCTCTTTTTGTTATCGGAATCGTTATAAACTCCCGTATCGGTCGGGGCAACCGTCCTCTTACTGCATGAAAAAAGTGGAAAACAAAGCACGAGCATAACGAGGGCAAGCAGGGCGCTGACGATCTTTTTCACTGTGTCAAAATCTCCTTTTCCGGTGCTTTCGTACCGAGGAAATTTTAACACAGCCGCCCCTCGCTGTCAAGCGGTGCGCGCTGATATTGAAACGGGACCGTCACCGGACGGCCCCGTTTTTACCGTACTTACAATAATCTCTCAGCGGGCATTCTCCGCATCGCGGCGAGCGGGCGGAGCAGTATTCCCTGCCGAACAGGACGATCCGGTGGCAGAAAGCACTCTGTTCTTCCCTCGGGATCACCTTTTCCATCGTCCGCTCGGTGAACAGGGGATCCTTTTTGTCCGTTCCGTAATATCCGAGCCGTCCGCATATCCTGATGCAGTGGGTGTCGGCGACGATGCCGCCTTTGCCGTAAACGTCGCCGAGGATCAGGTTCGCGATCTTTCTTCCGACTCCGGGCAGAGAGAGCAGACTCTCCATCGTGTCGGGAACTTTGCCGCCGAACTTCTCGACGATCATCCGCGAGGAGTCCTTTATGTTTTTCGCCTTCATGCGGAAGAGCCCGCACGGTTTTATTATCTCCTCAAGTTCGGCGATATCGCACCCCATAACGGAACGCGCGTCCGGAAAACGCTCGAAAAGCGGACGGCATACGATATTGACCCTCTCGTCGGTACACTGCGCCGAGAGGCGCGCCGCGACGAGCAGCCGCCACGGATCGCCGCCGTATTCAAGAGAGCACGCGGCGTCCGGATAGAGCGCGGCGAGTGAGGAAACGATAAGATCAGTCCGCATCCGGTTCGTCATTCGCTTCGTCCTCCGGTTCTTCGGCGGTTTTTTCATCCTGCGCGTTCAGATCCACGTTGTAGTAACTCGCTATGAAATCGCGGACGCAGAGTCCGGCGTTCGTTCCGGACGATCCCTGTTCGAGGACCGACGTGACGACGATCTCCGGATCGTCGAACGGGGCGAACGCGGTAAAGATCGCGTTTTCACTCTTGTTCACGGAGACCTGCGCGGTCCCCGTCTTGCCTCCCACTTCTATCGGAAGGCCCTCGAAAAGATCGCTGACGGAGCCGTCTTCGATGACCTTTCTCATAGCCGCGAGGACGATCTCCCTGACGCCCTTCTTTATCTCGCGGGTACTCACGACCTCGGGCTCTTTTTTCAGAACCACCGCGCCCGTGCCGTATTCTGTGACGCGGTCGAGAAGATGCGCCGCGTACCGCGTGCCGTCGTTTATGACCGTGCTGATGTATACCGAAATCTGAAGCGGAGTGAACAGATTGTACGACTGGCCGATCGCCGCCTGGAGCGTATCGCCTCCCGCCCACGCGCGCAGGTCGTTCTCCTCGACGTATTCGGGTCCCGCGAGGATCCCCGTCTTCTCGTTCAGTTCGATCCCCGTGGGAAGACCGAGTCCGAAGCTCTTTGAATAGTCGTTCATCTTCTCGATCGTCATTCTTCGGCCGACCTCAAAGAAGAAATAGTTGCACGACTCCTGAATCGCGTCGGTGACGTTCATCCAGCCGTGAGTCTGATGGAAGTTCAGATAGATCCAGCAGCGGATCTTGAAACCGTCGAGCTCGTAAACGCCTTCGTCCTTGATCTGCGTGTTCTCGTCGATGACCCCGGAGTCGAGCGCTCCGACCGCCATACCGATCTTGAAGGTTGAACCGGGCTGGAACGTTCCTTCGAGCGCGCGGTTGAGCATCGGGGATCTCTTGTCTTCGAGAAGACCCGGAAGATCCTCGCTGAACGTAGCGAGATTGTACGTTGGGCTGGACGCGAGGGCGAGCACCTCGCCCGTTTTGATCTTGATCGCCGCGAGGGCACCAGAATGGCAGTCCTCTCCGGTGTGAGTGCCCTCGCCCTCGGAGATCGCCCTGATCTCCTCAACGTTTCTGTAAAGGGCGTCCTCCGCCGCCATCTGGGTATTTATGTCGATCGTCAGATAGACGTCGCATCCCGCTTTCGGTTCTTTCGTGACCTCGGTGGATATCACGTTTCCGAACGAGTCCTCGGTTATGACCATCTCCCCGTCCGTGCCGTGAAGATATTCCTCAAACGAGTATTCGACGCCCGACGTCCCGACCAGTGCGTCGATCGGATATCCCTCGGCGGTGTAGTATTCGGCGTTCTCCGCCGAGATCCTGCCTATCCTGCCGAGAATGTGGGATGCGTACCCCGGATAATGGAAGACGCGCTCGTATTTTCTGTACGGCGAGATCCCGCGCCCGACGCTCTCCTCGAGCGAGGCGATAAGAGGAACGTCGACGTCGGTCACGATCGTATACTGGTTGTCCGGCGAGAAATCCGAAAGCTCCATATCGAGACGGTATAAAAACAGCCGCGCACTATCGTGAAGTCCGTACCGGTACACCCCGTCGTCGTCGACGATACTGTAACGCCACAGGAACTTAGCCGCCGCCTCGTCCGCGGTCATATCCTCCTTGACGCCGATATCCTCCGCGAGCTTCGTGAATTTTTCGTATCGTGCGCTTTCCTTGAATTCTTCATTGAAACTGAAACGCAGTTCGCCTGTGTCCGCGACGGTCACGCCGAAAGGAGTATACGTCGGCTCTTTTATATTCTCCTCAAAGCCGTACTTCCCGGCGATCTTCATCGTCGATAGAACCGCCTGATTTCTGGCGTCCGCGTCCCTCGGGAACGCGCCGTAATCGAATCTGATCTCCCACGAATAGTCGTTCGTGACGAGCGGTTTGCCGTTTCTGTCGAAGATCTCTCCTCTCATCGCCTGAACGCGGACGGTCCGCGTCCTCTGCTTGATCGGAGTCGTCATCGAATAGTAGTCCTGCCCCGCGACCTGAAGATTGATGAGCCGGAAGATATATATCACACTGACGGCGACAAAAACCGCGCCGAGGATTATATATCTGACTATGCCGGAACTTTCTTTTTTCATTTCCGCGCCGTCTCCTTTCGTGATTTCCCATTCTCTATTTTATCATATTCCGTAAATATTATCAATTGGGGGGCTGAAATAATGAAATATACCCTCTTTCGTTGCAATGGCGGGCATTTTGTGATAGAATAAAATCGGTGTAATTTGTACACCCTAAGAAAGGACGTCAGAATGAAAAAGAAAAAAGAAAATCTCTCCTGTTCCCGTCTCGGTAAGGTCGGCGGGCAGGCGGTACTTGAAGGCGTAATGATGAGGTCGGGAGACCGCTGGTGCCTCGCCGTGCGCGAGAGCGGCGGCGGGATCGCCAAAAGAAACGGCGAATACGTCTCCCTCCGAAAAAAGAATAAATTCTGTAATATCCCGATAATCCGCGGGGTCATCAACTTCGTTGAAATGCTGCGGCTGAGTATGAGTATGCTCACCGCGTCCGCGGAAATGATCGGCGTCGAGACGGACGAGCCCGAATCGAAGTTCGAGAAGTGGGTGAACGACAAATTCGGCGACAAGATAATGGGGATCGTCACGGCGATCGGCTCCGTTCTCGGAGTCGTGCTCTCGGTCGGCCTGTTCATCTTCCTCCCCACGTTCGTGACGAAGCTGATCCTCGGTGAGAACCAGGCGGCGGGAACGTTCCAACCCCTGCGCTCTCTCATCGAAGGCATCCTCAAGATCGCGATCTTCGTTCTTTACATCTTCCTCGTCGGTCTTATGCCCGACATCAAGAGAACGTTCAAATATCACGGTGCGGAGCACAAGTCGGTCGCGTGCTACGAAAAGGGACTCGACCTGACTCCCGAAAACGCGAAACCGTGCACGCGCTTCCATCCGCGTTGCGGAACGAGCTTCATCTTCGTAATGCTCATCCTTTCGATAGTGATAGGGATATTCATCCCGTTCAACGATATGCCGCTTCTCAGAACTGCGGCGAAGATCCTCGTCCTTCCGATAACGGTCGGGCTCGGATTCGAGTTCATCATGTACGCTGGACGCCATAACAACGTTCTCGTGAAGATTCTCTCCGCCCCCGGTCTCTGGATGCAGCGGCTGACGACGAAGGAGCCGGACGAGTCGATGCTCGAGGTCGCCATCGCCGCGCTCAAGGGCGCGATACCCGACGAGTTCCCGCCCGAAGAAAGTGAAGAAGGAACCGAGGAGGTCACGGAAGCGGAAGAAATTTCTACAAATGCAGAAAACGAGATCCCCTCGTCCGAAACAGAGGAAGAAACTGCGGAGCCCGACGGCGAAGACGAAAATGACGGTTGACTCGATCGCCGCTCGCCTTGAGGCGGCGGGAGTCCCTGATCCCCTGTTCGACGCGCTCTGTCTCGCGGAGCATTTTGAGGGAAAGACCCGCGCCGCGCTTCTCTTTGACAAAGCCGCGCCGCTTTCCGCGGACGGTCTTGAGGAAGCGGTCAGAAGGCGCGAGATGCGCGAACCGCTCCAGTATATCCTCGGCGAATGGGAATTCATGGGTCTTCCGTTCGTCACCGACGGATCTTGCCTTATCCCCCGCCCCGACACGGAACTGCTCGCCGGGGAGGTCATAACACGAATACCCGAAAACGGAACGCTCCTCGATATGTGTACGGGGAGCGGATGCATAGCCGTCGCCGCGGCGAAATACCGTCCCGATATCAGCGCCGTAGGCGCGGATATCTCGAATGAGGCGATCCTCACGGCCCGCAAAAACGCGGAGCTCAACGGGGTCGCGGACAGAGTGTCTTTCGAAGTCCGCGACGTGAGAGTCCCGTGGGAAGGCGGCGAAAAATTCGACGCGGTCGTCGCCAACCCGCCGTACGTCACGGCGGAAGAGATGGATGCCGTCGCGCCGGAACTCGGATTCGAGCCGCGGATCGCTCTCACCGACGGGGGGGACGGGCTGTCCCTAATCCGCGCGTTCGTCCTCTTCGCGCTCGGAGCGGTCGGAAAAGGCGGGTTTATCGCCGTTGAGCACGGCGCGAAACAAGGCGAAAAAGTCAGTGGGATTTTTGAGAGCTCGGGGCTCGTCCCCCGGACTCTTCCCGATATCGAGGGACGCCCCCGGGTGACCCTCGCCGAGAGGATTTGAGAAAATGAGAAAGATCAGTTTTTTCGACACCACCCTGCGCGACGGGGAACAGACGCCGGGAGTCCATCTCAGCGTCGAGCGGAAGGTCGATATCGCGCGCCGTCTTGAAAAACTCGGCGTCGACGTGATCGAGACGGGTTTCCCCGCGTCCTCGAAGAGCGACTTCGAGGCGACCGCGCGCATCGCGGGAGAGTCGGGAGCCGTCGTCTGCGCTCTCGCCCGGGCGAACGATTCGGACGTGAAGATCGCCGCAGACGCGCTTTCAGGCGCGAAAAAGCCGCGCATCCACGTCTTTATCGCGACGAGCGATATCCATCTTGAAAAGAAACTCGGGATAACCCGCGAGGAAGCGATCGGCGCGGTAAAGAGTTCCGTCTCGCTCGCCGCATCGTTCGGCGCAGAGGTACAGTTCTCCGCCGAGGACGCGACGCGTTCGGACCGGGAATTCCTCGTTAAAATATTCACGGAGGCGATCCGCGCGGGAGCGTCCGTGGTGAACGTCCCCGACACGGTCGGATACGCCGTGCCGGAGGAGTTCGCCGCACTCATCACCTACCTTAAAGAGAACGTCCCGGGAGCGGACTCCGTCAGATGGTCCGTCCACTGTCACGACGATCTCGGACTCGCTGTCGCCAACTCCGTCGCCGCCGTATACGCCGGCGCCGATCAGGTCGAATGCACCGTGAACGGGATAGGCGAGAGAGCGGGCAACGCCGCTCTCGAGGAGATCGCGATGATCCTCACGATGAGAGGAAAAGAGGCGGATATCGGACACGGCATCGTGACGAGGGAGATCACCTCGGCGAGCCGTTTCGTCGCCGACGTGACGGGGATCCGCCCCGCGCCGAACAAAGCCGTCGTCGGCGTGAACGCGTTCAATCACGCGAGCGGTATACATCAGCACGGGATCATCAACGACAGACATACATACGAGATAATGGACCCGCGGGACGTGGGACTTGACGAGAGCACGATCACGCTCGGAAAACTCTCCGGCCGTCACGCGTTCGCGGAGCGAGCAAAGGCACTCGGGTACGATCTCGCCAAAAACGGGATCAACGCCGCGTTCTCCCGCTTCAAGGAGATAGCCGAAAAGAAAGACGCTCTCACCGACGAGGACGTGAGGGCGATAATAAGCGAATACCTCGACGGGCTTGAGGGCAAGTTCAGGATCTCGTCCTTCCAGATCCAGTCGGGCAACAAGATCAAATCGATGGCGCTCATAACGCTTTCGGCGGGAGACGAGGAATATACCGAAGCGGCTCCCGGCGACGGTCCGGTCGACGCGAGCTTCAACGCCGTCAACAAGATCGCCGCGCCTTTCATCGGAGGCGGCGACGTCGACCTGCTCTCTTACGGCATCACCGCCGTGACCGAGGGCGCGGACGCTCTCGGCGAGGCGAAGGTCAGGATCCGTTCGGGCGAGGCGGTCTTCACGGGCCGCGGCGTCTCGACCGATATCATAAAGGCGTCGATAAAGGCGTACCTCAACGCGATGAACAAGCTTATAGCCGCCGCTGAGGAGAAAGGCGGGAATCCGTGAAAATAGAGATATACGACACGACTCTGCGCGACGGCGCGCAGGGCGCGGGAGTCTCGTTCTCGCCGGAAGACAAGCTGAACGTGATTCGCGCGCTCGACCGTCTCGGCATATCATATATCGAGGCGGGCATGGTCGCGGACGAGGCGGGAAAAGAGTTTTTCCGCTCGCTCGGCGGGCTGAAACTTGAAAACGCGAAGCTCTCCGTCTTCACTCCGACCGTACACCCCGGAGTGAGGGCAGAAGACAGCGAGATCCTGCGGGACAGCGCCGCGGCGCCCGTCCCCGTCGCCGCCGTCTTCGGGAAAAGCTCCCTTTACCACGTGAAGGAAGTTCTGAGGACGACGCCCGCGGAAAACATCAGAATGATAAAAGACTCCGTCCGTTTCCTCCGCGATGCGGGCAAGGAGGTAATATTCGACGCGGAACACTTTTTCGACGGCTATTCGGACAGTCCGTCCTATGCGCTTGAAGTTCTCGCCGCCGCGCACAATGCGGGGGCGTCGACCATCGTCCTCTGCGACACGAACGGCGGGATGCTCCCCGACGTCGTCGGAATGGCGGCCGAGCGCGTATGCCGCGAGTTCCCCTCCGTCGGCATCCACGCGCACAACGACCTCGGTATGGCGGTCTCCTGTTCCGTCTCCGCGGTCCTCGCGGGAGCCGCCCACGTTCAGGGAACGGTCTCGGGGATCGGCGAGCGGTGCGGCAACGCGAACCTCAATACGCTCATCCCCCTCCTGCAGCTGAAACTCGGCTTCGACTGCGTGAAGGACAACATAAAACGTATAACGGCGACGGCGAAATACGTCAGCGAGATCGCCAATCTCACGTTCGACGAGTCGGAGCCGTTCGTCGGCGCTTACGCGTTCACCCACAAGGCGGGCGCACACATCGACGGGATAAAGAAAGATCCGCGCTCGTTCGAGCACGTCGATCCCGCCTCCGTCGGGAATCTGAGAAACACCGTCATCAGCGAGCTTTCCGGTCGCGCCGCGGTCACGGACAAGATCAGCGCTCTGTCGCCGCTCGGAGGGCTCGAAAAAGACGACCCGAGGGTCGCCGAAGTCGTTAAAGTCCTGCGCGAGCGGGAAAAGCTCGGCTACGTCTACGAACAGGCGGAGGGCTCCCTCTCGCTGCTCGTCGACGGGATCGCGGGCGAGCGCGTATCGCACTTCGATCTGCTCGCGTTCAAGGTCATCGCCGAGGACGCGAAGGACACCCCCGGCGGGGACGAACTGATGAAGAGTTCGGCAATGATAAAGATCGCCGTGGGCGGTTCCGAGGAGATCGCCGCCGCGGAGGGCAACGGCCCCGTCAACGCGATGGACCGCGCTCTTCGCCGCGCTCTCACGCGCTTTTACCCCGAGGTCGGCGGGATGAAGCTGACCGACTACCGCGTCCGCGTCATAGACTCAGGCGCGACGGCGTCGTCCGTCCGCGTCCTTATCGAGTCGACGGACGGAGTGACCGTCTGGCGGACCGTCGGCGTTTCGACCGACATCATCAACGCAAGCTGGCAGGCGCTTCGCGACTCCGTGGAATATATGCTCACTCACGTTACGAAAAGCGCTCCCGCGAAGGATAGGGAGAATTGACTATGGAAAAGATAAAGCTCGGGGTCCTCTTCGGAGGCAAATCGTCCGAATATGAAGTATCGCTCTCGTCGGCGTACGCCGTTCTGTCGCACGTCGATCCCGAAAAATACGAAGTCGTCCGCATAGGGATCACAAAGGACGGAGAATTCTTCAAATTTGACGGAGATCCCGGATCAATAAAAGACGGTTCGTGGTGCGCCGACACGGAAAAGCTCGACAGGATCGCCGTCGATCCGTCATACGGCGACAAACGTATTTACGCCGTCTCGCCGGACGGCGTCAGAAAAAAGATCGTCCTCGACGCCGTATTCCCCGTTCTTCACGGCAGGTTCGGCGAGGACGGAAGACTTCAGGGAATGCTCGAGGTCATGGGCGTCCCGACCGTCGGCTGCGAGTGCACCGCGAGCGCGGTCACGATGGACAAAGCGCTCACAAAAGCGGTCGTCAGCCTGTTCTCGACGGTGCGCCAGGCGAAAGCCGTCACCGCGTTCGTCCGCGACGACAGAGACGCCGTCATAAAAGAGGCGGAAGAGAAGATCGGATATCCGATGTTCGTCAAGCCGTCGCGCTCCGGCTCGTCCGTCGGCTGTTCCGCCGTCAAGTCGCGTGAGGACCTTCCCGCCGCGCTCGAATCAGCGTTCTCCGAGGACGACAAGATCCTCATTGAAGAGCGGATAAATGGCAAAGAGATCGAGGTCGCCGTGCTCGAAGAGGACGGGGAGCTGACCGTATCCGTCCCCGCCGAGATCGACGTCGGGTCGAGCGATTTTTACGACTACGACACGAAATACGTGACGGACGAATCTTCGTTCTTCATCCCTGCCAGGATTCCTGGCGCGAGCGTCGAAGAAGTTCGCGGCGCCGCCGCACAGATCTTCAAAATACTCGGCTGCCGCGGTCTGTCGCGCGTCGACTTTTTCCTCACGAAAGAGGGCGAACTCATTTTCAACGAAATAAACACGATGCCCGGCTTCACGCCTATCTCGATGTACCCGAAGTTGATGGAATACGGCGGTATCCCGTACGGCGAGCTGATCGACCGTCTTATAAGATCCGCAATGAATAAATAAGGAGGAAGTAAAATGGAAACGAGAGTAGCCCTAATCGGTATCATAGTATCGGACAGAGGAGCCGCCGACAAGCTGAACGAGGTGCTCCACGAATACGGCGAATACATCATCGGCAGAATGGGGATCCCGTACAAGGAAAAAGGGATCCACGTCATCAGCATAGCGATCGACGCTCCGCAGGACGTCATCTCCGCGCTCGCCGGGAAGATCGGCAAACTCGACGACGTCAGCTGCAAGACTTCGTTCGCTTCGTGGTCGTGTGACGAATAAAAAACGTCGCGGCTCGGGAAACCGGGCCGCGGTTTTTTATTCAATGCGTCCTCAGGACGGAATTCACGACGGCGCAGCCGTCAATTCATGAGCCCCGTGCGTCGGCACGGGGCTCAATTCACGCGCCTGAAAGGCGTAATTCATTTCTATTGCGCCATATCTCGGTAGAGGAACGTCACCACTTGAGCTCTGGTGCACGTATCGGACGGGCTGAAATGCTTCGCGTCCGTACCGGTCGTGACGCCTTTGCCTACAGCCCAGAGGACCGCGGTGTAGAAATAATCGCCTGATTTCACGTCCTTGAACGGATTGGTGTTTTTCGCAGGATTCGGTTCACCTTCCGCACGCCACAGAAACGTTACGATCTGACCGCGTGTACACGTATCATTCGGCGAGAACTTCGTCGCGCTCGTACCGGTGGTTATTCCTTTCTCCACAGCCCACAGGACCGCTTTGTAATAGTACTCGCCCGATTTGACGTCGCGGAACGGATTCTTCGCCCCCGTTGGCTCGGGCGATCCCGCCGCGCGCCATGGGAATGTCACGACCTGCCCGCGGGTGCATCCCTCGTCGGGAGAGAACTTCGTCGCGGACGTACCCGTCGTGATGCCATTCGCGACAGCCCAGGCGACCGCGTCGGCGTAGTATGCGCCGGGCACTACGTCCTTGAAGTTCACGGGCGGCTTGTAGTCGGGATTCTTCTCTCCGCAAACCGTGCACTTCTCCGCTTTGCCGTCGGAGCCGAACGTGTGACCGGAAGCGTCGACGTAATTGTCGACGTATGAGTCTCCGCAGCGCGAACAGGTGTGAGTCGTATATCCGCACTCCGTGCAGGTCGGCGCGGTGACGGCGTCTTCATAGTCGTGACCGAGCGCATCGACGTACGTGTCGACGTAGCTGTCGCCGCATGAGCAGGTATGAGTGATAAATCCCTGTTCCGTGCAGGTGGGATCGGTGACCGCTTCGTCATACGAATGGACATGAGACCATGACGACGCGAAGGTAACGGCGGCGCCGTCAACGGACCCGGAGGTCACCTCAACGCCATCGCCGAGCGGGATATGCTGATCGACGTCGGTCAGAAAGTTCTCACTGAACGCGGCGTCCTGACCTTCGATCGCCAGTTTTCCTCCGGTGACGGAAACGGTGCTGTTATCGGTGTCGGAAGCTACGCCGATCTTCCCCTTTAACGTGACGTCTCCGCTGCTGACGAGTAAGTAGGAGGAATCCTGATCGTTACCGAGCAAAAATCCGGCGCCGTTTGCGCTCTCGGCGTAAACCTCGCTGTTTTTGAATTCGGCGGAGCCGTTGTTTACGACAAAGCCGGAAAATTGAGTGGAGCATTTCACGTTCAGCTTGCTGTTCTGAACGGTAAGCGACCGATTGGCCCATACTCCGGACGCGACCGAGACGATCTCGATATCGACGCCGTCTAAAGTGAGGCTCCCTGTGCAGTAGAAGCCGTAGCCGTACCACGGCTCGCTCTCGGTGATCGTCAGCTTGCCGTCGCCCTTGACCGTGAAATCGTGGGGGACCATCTGGTATTCATCGTCCATATCGTAGCTTCCGATGCCGTCGCCGCCGGTCTCCGTTATGGTGCAGTCGCCTTTGACGATGATCGTCAGTTCCTCATCAAGGAACGAGAGGATGCCCGTGCCGAGCTGATCTTCCTCATATCCCCTGGTGATCTGCGCGTTGTCGAGTGTAAGGACGTTCGCGGCGGGATCAAACGTCGCGGTCCCTTCGCCGCACTGCACGGTGAGGTGATCGTCCGTGAACTGCTCGTTGTTGACCCAAAGCCTGTAAGCTCCGGTCTCCGTGACCGGGCCGTCCCCGCCCGATTCGGACGGAACGCCGTCCGCGAAAGCGGTCCCGACTGTCGCGGATAACGCAAATATCATCGCGAGAGCGAGGGCAACGGACAAGAATTTCCTGAATTTCATCTGCATAGTCTCCTTTTCATTAAATGTCGTAATGTTTCGCACGCTGCTTCAGAGATCCCCAAAAAGCGAACAGCCGGAGCCGCGCGCCGAAAAACGCCGTATTCAGCTTCGGCACAAACACAGTATAACACAATTTGAACTTCTTCACAATTAAAAACGCCGGGGAAACCGATGCGGAAAACCGCAAAGTATCGCGTTTTGTGTCAAATCAGACTCCCTAAACTTTTGCACTTGATAGTATAATTCACCTTATGTTTTGCAGTCCCAAAAACAGGACTTACAGGTTCAGGCTGTTCTCATCCAGAAGGAAGTTTCGGATGCCGATGGTCACGATTCCCATATCATTTCTGCGCACCTTGATGTTATCCCGCACGACGATGATTTTTTTGAAGGAGTCGCCGATGGCGTTGAGTGGGCGTTCCTCCTGCTCCTGCTTTCCCTCGGTGTTCATCGCAAAGGCAGACTGGATATAATACTTTTCGCTTCCGCGGGTCACGACGAAGTCCACCTCAAGCTGCTTTTTCGTCGTTTTGTTTTCGCTGTTCTTGCCGAACTGTTCCACAAGCCCAACATCCACGTGATACCCCCGGATGCGCAGCTCGTTGTAGATAATGTTCTCCATGATGTGGTTTTCTTCTATCTGCCGGAAGTTCAGTCTTGCGTTGCGCAGCCCCACATCCTCAAAGTAGAACTTTGCCGGAGAGCCGATATACTTTCGTCCCTTAATATCGTAGCGGATGGCCTTGCTCACCAGGAAGGCGTCCATCAGGTAATCCATATACTTTTTCAGCGTTTTATCACTGATGGTCTTTTTCTTGACGCTTTTGAAGGTGTTCGCCAGCTTCAGCGGATTGGTCAACGAGCCCACGGCAGAAGCCAGAATGTCCACCAGCTCGTCCAGCTCCTCCTGGTGGCGCACTTTATGGCAGTCAATAATATCGCTGAGATACACCTTCTGAAACAGCGACATCAGATATTCCGCCTTTTCCTCCGCCGTTTCGCGGGAGAGAATCAGCGGCAGGCCTCCGTAGGTGAAGTAATCGTCCCACGCCTCGTCTGCACTGCCCTCGTAAACGGAGCAATACTCCCGGAAGGAGAGCGGATAGATGCGGATCTCATCCCCACGGCCACGGAATTCCGTAACCAGATCAGAGGAGAGAAACTTGGAATTACTGCCGGTCACATAGACATCTGCATTGCGGATATGCATAAAGCTGTTCAGCACGTCCTCAAACTCGGAAAGGAGCTGCACCTCGTCCAGAATGATATAGTATGTGTCTCTGTCAACGATCCGCTCTTTTACATAGTCGAGCATGTTGTCAGGATCACGCAGCTCTTTGTTGCTGCGGTCATCCAGAGCGATCTCGATGATATGGTCTTCCTTCACACCCTTATCCAGCAAATAATTATGGAACAGGTTGAACAGCAGGTATGACTTGCCGCACCGGCGAACACCCGTCACAATCTTGATCAGTCCATTCTTCTCGCGCCGGATCAGCCGATCCAGATAGATATCCCGTTTGATCTCCATATTGCCCTCCTGCTTCCGGAATAAATGTGCTTACACCTTTTTTCGTAATTATTATATCCGATAC
>JAFWTH010000113.1 GCA_017518975.1 Clostridia bacterium | reverse complement strand
GTCCCCGACGTGATGATTCCGATCTCATCCCCGCCCCACTCGATGCGGTTGAACGGGCAGTCCTCCGCGAGTCCGGCGAGCGCTTTCGTCCTGTCCTCGACGATCGGATGGCGGCGCTTCGCATACGCGGGCATCATAACGTACTTTTCGGGGGTCTTGACGTACTGTTTCTTTTCGGGAACTTTCCTGTCGCCCGGTTCGACGACCGAACGGCTGTGAGCGACGCGGGTGCACATCCTGAGAAGAACGGGTGTGTCGTATTTCTCGGAAAGTTCAAACGCGGCTCGGGAGAATTCGTACGCCTCGGCGGAGTCGGACGGCTCGAGCATCGGGACTTTCGCCGCGATCGCGTACATGCGGGAGTCCTGTTCGTTCTGAGAGGAGTGCATCGCGGGGTCGTCTGCGACGCAGATAACGAGTCCGCCGTTCACACCCGTATATGAGAGCGTGAAGAGCGGGTCCGCCGCCACGTTGAGTCCGACGTGCTTCATCGCGCACGCGGAGCGCACGCCCGCGAGAGACGCGCCGAAAGCGACCTCGAGAGCGACTTTTTCATTGGGCGCCCACTCGCTGTGGATATCGTCGTATTTTGCGAGAAATTCTGTGATCTCCGTCGAGGGGGTGCCGGGATAACTCGATACGAGACCGATACCGCCGTCGTACAGTCCCCGGGCGATCGCCTCGTTTCCTATCATTAGTTCTTTCATAACGTCCGCCTTTACGATCTGTTCTGTGCGGCGACGAGCTCGTCACCGCCGTAGAGTTTGCGAAGCTTCGGCTTTTCTATCTTTCCGGTGGGATTGCGCGGGACGTCGGCGAAGATTATCTTTCGCGGCCTCTTGTAACGCGGAAGAGCGCGGCAGAATTCATTGATCTCCCCCTCGGTGCATTCGGCGCCGGGGTTGAGCTCTATTATCGCCGCGGCGATCTCGCCGAGCCGTTCGTCGGGAAGTCCGATGACGGCGACGTCCTTTATCTTCGGGCATCCCGAGAGGAAGTCCTCGATCTGGACCGGGTAAAGGTTTTCGCCTCCGGTGATGATGACGTCCTTCTTTCGGTCGACGAGGAAGATAAATCCGTCTTCATCCTCTTCTGCCATATCACCGGTGAGGAGCCATCCGTCGCGAAGCGTCTTCGCTGTCGCCTCGGGATCGTTGTAATAGCACTTCATCACTCCGGGGCCTTTTACGCAAAGTTCGCCTACCTGACCGCGCTTGACCTCGTTGCCGTCCGGGTCGCAGATCTTCGTCTCCCATCCGTAACCGGCTTTGCCGATCGCGCCGACGTGGTCGACGTTCTCGACTCCGAGGTGAACGGCGCCCGGTCCGATCGACTCGGAGAGGCCGTAGTTCGTGTCGTACTGATGATTTGGAAAATACGCAAGCCAGCGTTTGATAAGACTTTGGGGGACGGGCTGAGCGCCGATGTGCATAAGACGCCATCCCGAAAGATCGTAGTCGGAAAGCTTGAGTTCTCCGCGATCGAGCGCGCCTAAGATATCCTGCGCCCACGGTACGAGGAGCCATACTATCGTACAGTGTTCCTCGGACGCTGCCCGGAGGATCGTCTCGGGAGACGTCCCTTTGAGAATGACCGCGCGGGAGCCGGAGAGCAGACTTCCGAACCAGTGCATCTTCGCGCCGGTATGATAAAGCGGAGGGATGCAGAGGAAGACGTCGTCTCTCGTCTGTCCGTGGTGCGCCTGCTCGACGCGGCACGAGTGGATCAGGGAACGGTGAGCGTGCAGGATCGCCTTCGGGAATCCTGTCGTACCGGACGAGAAGTAGATCGCAGCGTCGTCGTCCTCGGTGAGTTCGGGACCGCGGAACGTGCTCGGGCACTCGACGGTCATATCGTAATAATCTTCCGCGAACGACGGGCAGCCGTTTCCCGCGAAGATGAGAAGGCGGTTGTGAGAAATGTCGTCGGCGATCTCCTCGACGCGCCCGATGAACTCGGGACCGAAGACGAGGACGTCGACCTCGGCGAGGTCGAGACAGTATTTGATCTCGTCCGACGCGTATCTGAAGTTGAGCGGAACAGCCATCGCGCCCGTTTTCAGGATCCCGAAGTAGATCGGAAGCCATTCGATACAGTTCATAAGGAGGATCGCGACCTTGTCGCCCTTCCCTATTCCTCTGCTCCGCAGAGCTCCGGCGAACCTGTTCGCCTTTTCGTTGAAGACGCCCCACGTGATCTCGCGGCGATAGTGCGGAGTGTGACGCGCGGGCTCAACGAGCTCGTAATCGCGCCACGTCGTGCGGCGCGTCTCTTTAACGTCGGGGTTTATCTCGACGAGAGCGACCTCGTCGCCGAATTCCCTCGCGTTTCTCTCAAGCAGTTCTGTAATTACCATTTCTGTCTTCCTCCGGGAAGTTACAATTTCAAAAGCCGTGCGGCGTTTTTATAAAGGATCTTTTCCTTGAAGTCCTCGGGAAGTCCCGAGTTTTCGATGAACGCGATCTCTTTCCCGGGTTCGCTCCACGGCGTGTCCGTGCCGAAGAAAAACCGGTCGGGATCGTGGCTGCGAAACAGTTTAATGAGATCACCTCTCTCGCCTTCTCTGATCGAGGACAGAGAGGTATCGAAACAAATACCGGTTCCGGCGAGAAGATCAAGCACTCCGCCGAGCTGTGACGGTCCGCCCATGTGGGCGGCGATAAAAGTCAGGCGCGGATGAGAGCGGATTATTTTCAGCATCATCCCGGGCGTCACGTGGAAATGATCGGGAGAAACCGGATCAAAGCCCGCGTGTGTCGCGACGTACATTCCTCTCTCCTCGCAGAGAGCGAAGATCTCGTCATAGCGCGGATCGTCGATATTCACGCCGACGTAATCGGGATGAATTTTTATCCCGCATATCCCGGCGTCCCAAAGGCCGGAGATAACGCGCTCTTTGTCCTCGCAATCCGGATGGACGGAACCCGCGGGAACCATAAAGCCGCCCGAGAGCGACGGGAGCGAAGCGGCGAAACGGTTCACGTTCGTCGTCTGCTTAGCGTTGGTGGCTATGTTGAGTACGTGCGCGCCCGAGATACCCGCGGATCGGAGGCGTTTTACTGTGCCGGCGACCGTTCCGTCGGTCAGCGGTCTCATACCTATTATCCCGGCGGTATCGGCGAGAGCCGAGACGGCGCGGGGCGCGAGCGAATCGGGGAAACAATGCACGTGGAAATCGAAGATCAAACCGTTCCTCCGTCGGGGCGTACGCCGCCTTTTCCCTTGATATACAACGTGTTTAATTATACATCGGGGCGTCCTTTTTTGTCAATGGAGCGCGCGAAAAAATGAAAGCGGGGTACAAATAATTTACCATATATACAAATTATACACCGGAAAGACGCGCTGAACGAATAAAAATACATATATTGACAAAATTTCCGATTTTCGATTGAAAGGTTGAATCTGTTGTGGTAAAATATTTCCCGTATTTGAAACTCGAAAGGCGGATGATCGTTTTGGCTGTCAAAATCATTCTTCTCGTCGCATTTTTCGGCGTCATGATCGGAGTGGGGCTGTACTGCCGCCGCCACGCGACGGACGTCAACGGATTCGTTCTCGGAGGAAGAAACGTCGGGCCCTGGCTTACAGCGTTCGCTTTCGGAACGTCGTACTTCTCAGCCGTCATATTCGTCGGGTACGCCGGACAGTTCGGGTGGAACTTCGGCGTCGCGTCGACGTTGATCGGACTCGGCAACGCGTTTATCGGTTCCCTGCTCCCGTGGGCGATCCTCGGAAGACGCACACGCATCCTCACCCAGCATCTCGGATCCCGCACGATGCCCGATTACTTCGGTCTGCGGTACAAATCGCCCGCAATGAAGACCATCGCGTCCGTTATAGTTTTCCTGTTCCTGATCCCTTACACCGCTTCTCTTTTCAACGGTCTGTCGCGCCTTTTCACCATGGCGTTCCCGGGTGTTGACTACGCCGTCTGCGTTATCGTCATGGCGGTACTCACCGGCGTTTACGTCATCGTAGGCGGATATATGGCGACTGCGATAAACGACTTTATCCAGGGCATCATCATGCTCGTCGGCATCGTCGCCACGATCGTCGCCGTTCTCAGCATCAACGGCGGTCTTATGGGTTCGCTTGAAAAAGTCGTAACGGAAGCCGGCGCGAGCGGCGCGGAGGGATGGAAATTCGCCTCGTTCCTCGGTCCCGATCCCGTGTTCCTTCTCTTCGTGGTGATCCTCACTTCTCTCGGAACGTGGGGCTTGCCGCAAATGGTCGGTAAGTTCTACTCGATCCGCGACGAGGCGGATATCAAGAAAGGAACGATCATCTCCACTTTCTTCGCTATCGTCGTCGCAGGCGGATGCTACTTCCTCGGCGGTTTTGCGCGCGCTTTCCTGACCCCGGAAGGAGGAAAGCCGGTCGGAGGATTTGACAACGTCATCCCGACGATGCTCTCCGGACTTCCCGAGATCCTGATCGCGATAGTGCTCGTACTCGTGCTCTCCGCGTCGATGTCGACGCTTTCGTCGCTCGTGCTTACGTCATCCTCGACCATCACGCTCGACCTGATCTCTCCGATGACGAAAAAAGAACTCACGGAAAAGAAAAAGATGCTCATCATGCGCGTCTTCATCGCGTTCTTCATCGTCCTTTCCGCAGTCATCGCTATCGTTCAGGCGAAGTCGAACGTCGTGTTCATCGCTCAGCTGATGGGCGTTTCG
>JAFWTH010000112.1 GCA_017518975.1 Clostridia bacterium | reverse complement strand
TGGGCTGTCAGATCCGCTTTTGCAATAAACGGAGACCGCGGAAAGATTGACGCAGGGCGTCAATCTTCGGCAGACAGACGGTAACAATGAAGTACACTTTTCTTTATTCTGTCTGCAACCGAACCCCGCAGGGTAGACAAGGTGGATTTGAGGGTCGTAAGACCCGAAAAGACGGATGAGGTGATGAACGAGTCACTGTTTTTGCGACAAGGAGTGACAAAATGAAAAAAGTAATGGTAGTATTCGGCACAAGGCCGGAAGCGATCAAAATGTGTCCTCTCGTGAAGGAACTCAAAGCGAGAAAGACGCTCGAGACCGTCGTCTGCGTCACCGGTCAGCACCGCGAGATGCTCGACCAGGTGCTCCGCGCGTTCGACGTCGAACCGGACTATGATCTCTCGATCATGAAGCAGGGGCAGACGCTGTTCGACGTGACGGTAACCATCCTCGAGAGGATCCGCGCGGTACTCGAAGAGGTCGCGCCCGACGTCGTGCTCGTCCACGGCGACACCTCGACGACGTTCGTCACCGCTCTCGCGTGCTTTTACATGCAGATCCCGGTCGGCCACGTCGAGGCGGGTCTGCGCACCTACAACAT
The DNA here is from genome assembly GCA_017518975.1 of Clostridia bacterium. Lineage (GTDB taxonomy): Bacteria > Bacillota > Clostridia > Oscillospirales > CAG-272 > RUG11130. The sequence goes on along the minus strand of JAFWTH010000112.1, from coordinate 3,475 downwards.
CGCCTCGCCCTACCCCGAGGAGTTCAACCGTCAGGCGGTCAGCATCGTCGCGCGGTACAACTTCGCGCCGACGGAGACCTCGAAGGGCAACCTTCTGCGCGAAGGACGCGACGCATCGACGATCTTCGTCACGGGCAACACCGCGATCGACGCCCTGAAAACGACGGTGAGGGAGGACTACTCCCACCCCGAGCTCGACGCCGTCGCCGGATCCCGGCTCATCCTCATCACGGCGCACAGGCGCGAAAATCTCGGGGAGCCGATGCACTCGATGTTCCGCGCGATCAGGCGGATAGTCGACGAACATCCGGACGTCAGGGCGATCTATCCGATCCACATGAACCCCGTCGTGAGGCAGGCCGCCGCCGAGGAGCTCGGCGGGTGCGACAGGATAAAGATAATCGAGCCGCTCGAAGTGCTCGACTTCCACAACTTCATGGCGCGCTCGTATATGATCCTCACCGACAGCGGAGGGATCCAGGAGGAGGCGCCGTCGCTCGGCAAGCCCGTCCTCGTCATGCGCGACACGACGGAGAGGCCCGAGGGGATCGCCGCGGGAACGCTGAAGCTCGTCGGAACGGACGAGAACGTGATCTACGACAATTTCAAGCTTCTGCTCGAGGACAGGGCGGAGTACGAAAAGATGGCGAGGTCGTCGAACCCGTACGGCGACGGCCACGCGTGCGAGAGGATCGCGGATATTCTCGAAAAATAACGGCGTTTACCAAACCGCCGCGGCAGGACCGCGGCGGTTTTTTCACGCCGCGCCGGACGTCCGGCGCGGCGTTCTTCGTTCATAAACAGTTCATTGAAAAATCTTTACCCTTTTGATATAATATAGTCGACACTCAACACTCCCGGGAGAAACGAAATGAAAAAACTGCTTTCACTGCTCTTTGCTCTTCTGATGATCGCGTCCTGCGTCACGGTGATCTCCGCCGCCGGCACCGGCTTTTCGGACGTCGCCGAGACCCGCTGGAGCGCGTCGGCGATCCGGTACGCCGTCGATCGAGGCTATATGAACGGCGTCGGTAACGGTAAGTTCGATCCGACCGGAACCCTGACCCGTGGAATGGTCGCGACCGTTCTGTGGCGCCGCGAGGGATCTCCCGCTCCGACCGTCCCGAGCGGCTTCTCCGACGTCCCCGCGGGCGCGTGGTACGCCGACGCCGTCGCGTGGGCGATGGAGACGGGGGTCGTCCGGGGGATGACGAATACGACGTTCGCCCCGAACGCTTTCATCACCCGCGAACAGCTCGCAACGATGCTCTTCCGCTTCTCGTCCTACGCGCCGGTCTCCGTGCCGGAGCGCGCCGACCTCACCCCGTTCGCGGACGACGAGAAAACGTCCGGATGGGCGAAGGAATCGCTCGAATGGGCTGTCGAAGCGGGACTGATAAACGGCACGGACGGAAACCGCCTCGCACCGTCGGGCAACGCGACCCGCGAGCAATTCGCCGCGATAATCGAGAGATACGACGGCTCTTTCAAGCTCGTTTACAACGAGCCCGTTTTCAGCAAAACGTACACCGAACCGGAATACCCGCTCGCGAACGACGCCGACTTCTTCGTCGCCCCGGACGGCGACGACTCGGCGGACGGCTCGCTCGCCCATCCGTTCAGAACGTGGCAGAGAGCAACCGACGCGGTGCGCGCTCTCGACCGTACGGGCAGAACGGGCATCAAGGTCGCCTTCAAAGCGGGCGACTACGGACCTCTCTCCGTCACGCTCAACGCGGAGGACTCCGGCACGCCCGAATGTCCCGTCACCTACGTGAAATACGGCGACGGCGACGTCGTATTCGACAACGGAGTTACCGTGAAAGCGGAGGAATTCTCCCCGATCTCCGAGGAGGAGAAGGGGTGGTTCCGTCCGAACGTCAGGGACAGCATCTGCGTCGCCGACGTGAAGGGGCGCATAACCGACAGCCGCGTCGACTCGATCGTCTTCTCCGATTCAAGACAGATGAACGTCGCGCGCTTCCCGAACAAATTCTACGACAACACCGACAGTCTTTTCCCGGATTCCGGGTACACCTCGAGTCTCACGACCCTTGTCCTGACGAATCCTCTCGTGACGGGCAGGATCGCGGGTTACCACGACATATCAAACCTGAAGCTTTACGGATTCCTCACTTTCGGATGGTACAAGGAAACGCTCTCTGTCGGATCTTACGATTACGACACGCACGAGGCGTATATCTCCGACTACAAAAAAGCGCGCAGCGCCGATTTCACCGGAGGCCTGCGCTGGGAAATCGACGCAGAGACGGGCGATGCGTCTTTCAAGGACGACCTCCAGTACGCGATCGTGAACGTGACCGAGGAGCTTGACGCCGAGAGCGAATTCCTGGTCGACGCCGCCGCCGGAAAACTGTACGTCTGCGGACAGCCCGAAAACTACTATTTCGTCGGCGGGTCCGATAAGATGGTCACGATGAACGACGTGCGCTGCGTCACGATCAGGGGACTCGATTTCTACAACTCGCAGGATAAGATGATCGAAGCGACCGGAGACGGGATCACCGTCGAGGACTGCATTTTCTCCGGCTGCAGCGCGGAGGAGACGGTCCGCCTTGAGATCCCGGAGGGTGCGAACGCGGAAGGGCCCGCGCTCGGAACGACGGTGCGCGGATGCGAATTCAAGAACGCCGCCGGAAACGGTCTTGAGATATCCGGATGCCGCCGCGGCGCCAACCGCTACAAGGGCGAGGCGAACGTAACGGTCGACAACAACTATTTCAACGAATGCAATCTGGTCTTTGCAAACACGGGCGCGCTTTCGATCACGGTCTCCGGCGCCGTCGTATCGCACAACTACTTCTACAGCAACTCGTGGGAAGGAATTGACTACCGCGGAACGTCGTTTATGACCGCCGAGTACAACGTTTTCGAGCGGACCTGCTATAACGGCGACGACACCGGCGCCGTCAACGACTGGGACAACTTCGGAACGGTCGGCAACGTTATCAGATACAATCTGTTCCTCTCGGGTGTCGGCGGGATGGTCGGACGCTACTGCGCCTATATCGACAACGCAACGGGAACGGATTTCTCGAACAATCTGATATACGACTGCGGAGTAGCGGTGATGATGAACGGCAACCGCGACAATAAAGCGAACGGCAATCTCATCGTCAACACCGGATACGAAGGCGCTGCCCCGATCACAGTCAGGGAGGGATGCTCCGCAGAGTCGATCAGGGCGGGCGAAACGGGCGACTTCACGGAAGTTCTTAACAGCAGCAACTACAAACAGTGGAAGGAAGTTCTCGATTCGATCCGCGCCGATCCCGCAACGGAAGCCGCCGCCGCCGAGAACGCGCCGTGGCTCCTCGGGCGCACGTACGATACAGAACGCTGGGCGGACCCGGACTTCGTCATCAATATCGTCGTCGAGGTCACGGGTAACCGGTTCTTCAACAGGGACTCCGAAGCGCCTCATGTCTGGACCGACGACGAGGACGCGCTGATG
>JAFWTH010000111.1 GCA_017518975.1 Clostridia bacterium | reverse complement strand
CCTCTTCCATCGGCATCGTGAAGGGGTGGTGCATCGCGTAGAATCTGCCGTCCTCCTCGTTATACTCGAGAAGCGGGAATTCCGTGATCCAGAGGAAATTGAAGACTTTCGGATCGAGGATACCGAGTTTTTTCGCGACGTGAACGCGGAGCGCGCCGAGCGAGTCGAATACGACGTTATCTTTCGCCGCGACGAAGAAGGCTATATCCCCGTTCCCGATACCGCCGCGTTCGACGATCGCCGCGATTTCGTCGTCTGTCATAAACTTTGCGAACGAAGAAGAAACTGCTCCGTCTGCGATCTTGTACCATGCAAGGCCTTTCGCACCGTAAGTTTTAACGAACTCGGTCAGGGCGTCGATCTCCTTTCGCGTCATCGACGCGCCGCCCTTGACGTTGATACCGCGGACGGAACCGCCCGCCTCAATCGTTCCGGAAAAGACGGAGAACGCGCATTTTTCCGCGATATCCGAGATATTGAACAGTTCCATTCCGAATCGCGTGTCGGGCTTGTCCGAGCCATAGCGATCCATCGCCTCGCGCCACGTCATCCTCGGGAAGGGCGTCTTGAGTTCGACTCCGAGGTACTCTTTGTAAAGGAATTTGAGGAAGCCCTCATTAATAGCAATGATGTCGTCCTCGTCCGCGAAACTCATCTCGAGGTCGATCTGAGTGAATTCGGGCTGCCTGTCTGCTCTCAGGTCCTCGTCGCGCCAGCAGCGCGCGATCTGGAAGTATCTGTCGAAACCCGAATACATAAGCAGCTGCTTGTAGAGCTGCGGCGACTGCGGGAGGGCGTAGAACTTGCCCGGGTGCACGCGGCTCGGCACGAGGTAGTCTCTCGCGCCCTCCGGCGTCGGTTTTATAAGCGTGGGGGTCTCGATGTCGATAAATCCCTGTTTTTCAAAATAGTCGCGGGCGAGTTTCGAGATCTTCGAGCGTGCGATAACGTTGCGCTGAAGCTCCGGACGGCGCAAATCGAGATATCTGTGCTTCAGTCTGAGCTCCTGATTTACGTTAGAATCCTCGACGATCTCGAACGGAGGAGTCTCGGCGACCGAAAGGATCTTGAAGCGATCGACCGCGACTTCGATCTCGCCGGTCTTCATTGAGTGATTGATCGCTCCTTCTCCGCGTGATCTGACGATACCGGATGCAGCCAGAACGTACTCCGCTCTGACGCCGAACGCCATGTCGAAGATCTCTCTGTCCGTCTTTTCGTCGAACGCGAGCTGCAGGATCCCGGTCCTGTCACGTATGTCTATGAAGATCAGGCTGCCGAGGTCTCTCTGCCTCTGGCACCAGCCCAGAACGTTTACTCTTTTGCCGATGTCGGCGGCGGAGAGGTCCGTGCAGTAATGTGTTCTTTTGTCCGTCTTTTCAAAGGATGCCATTTAAGTAAAATCTCCCGTTGATCAAGATATTTTTCTTCAGGATAATTATAACAAATCCGTCGGGATTAATCAATAACAATCGGGAGATTCGGCTTTTACAGCCCCAATTTCTTCCTAAGCGCTCCCTTAAGCGCTCCGCACGCCTCATCCGGACATTTACATTCGGGGCGTACTTCAACGAGTACCGCGTCTTTTCCGATCCGTACTATCCTGTCCCAGGGCACTCTGATCCTGTTCTTTGAAAAAAGCATACCCGAGATCGTGTCGGGCGACACGATCAGAGCGCAGATACGCCCGCACGACGGGTCGATCTCGAAATCCGCGACCTGCCCGAGTCTGTTTCCGTCGCATACGTTGATTACGTCCTTGTCTCTGAGTTCACAAGTTGAACACGCCATGAATACCACCTGATTGTTATTCGCTTCGATTTCAGTATATTCCGACGCTTCCCGGAGAATGAAAAAAGAGGATCGCCTGACGGCGATCCTCTCAGGTTGCTCCATCGGAGAATCGAACTCCGGACACCATGATTAAAAGTCATGTGCTCTACCAGCTGAGCTAATGGGGCAGGATTCTGAAATCCTTGCATATTATATCATCGGCTTTCCGTTTTGTCAATGAAAAAATCAAAAAATGTACCGATTTGAAGTTTTGCCCTAAGAGCACACAAAAATACGAGAAATATTTTACGTATTTGAGATATTTTGCTTGACTTTACCTGTACTGTGAGCTACAATAAACTGTGTGGGGATAGACTTTATCGCCGCGTAAAATACAATATATGGGGGTTATTATGGCACTTCCTGTTGCTATCCAGCTTTATTCTCTCAGAGACGAGATGGGTAAGGACTTCAAAGGCACGCTTGAAAAAGTAAAAGAAATGGGTTACGACGGCGTCGAATTCGCCGGTCTGTACGATCATAAGCCCGAGGAGATCAAGGCCATGGTCGACGAGCTCGGTCTCGTTCCGATCTCCGCGCACGTTACGACTGACGACTATATATGCTGTGACGGCGGCGTCGACGAAGTACTTGATACTTATAAAACGATCGGCTGCAAATACGTAGCCATTCCTTATCTTGTTGAGGAAAGACGTCCGGACGGTTACAAATGGCGCGCCTCCGACAAATACGTCGGCACGTACGAGCTTATGAAAGAGATCGCCGCCGGATGCAAGAAAAGGGGGATGCAACTCCTTTATCACAACCACGATTTTGAGTTCAAGAACAAGATCAACGGGAAATATATGCTCGAAGTTCTCTATGATTCCTTCACCCCCGAAGAACTCGCTTCCGAACTTGATACCTGCTGGGTCAATATAGGAGGAGAGATCCCCGCCGAATATATCAAAAAATTCAAGGACAGAGCTCCGGTCGTCCATCTCAAGGATTTCTATATGACCGGTTCGCTCCCGTCTCATCTTTACGCGCTGATCGGGATCGATGAGGAAGAAAGCGAAAAGGCGGAGAACACGTTCGAATTCCGTCCCGTCGGTCACGGCATGCAGGATATGCCGGCGATCCTCGCTTCCGCGACAGAGGCGGGCGCCGAGTGGGTCGTAGTCGAACAGGACGATCCGAGCGAGGGTACGACTCCTCTCGAGTGCGCGGCGAAGAGCATCAAATACCTCAAAGAAGACCTCAAGTGGTAAAATCCGTAAACCCGCCGCTCACGCGGTCAATAATAAAGAATAATTGAAAGGTGGACAAACAAATGTCAGACGCTGTTCTCAGCCAATTCAAACAGGCGGTAGAAGAAAAGACCGAAGCCCCGACCGACAAGAAGTTCAAAGTCGGTATCATCGGGACCGGTTGGATCGCCGAGTCGCACATCGAAAGTTACCTGAACCAGCCCGACGTTGAGATCGTCGCGGCAGCCGATATCATTCCCGGCAAGGCGAAAGCCAAGATGGAGAGATACGGTCTCACGAACGTTCGCTGCTACGAATCTCATCAGGCGCTCATCGACAACGAGGAACTCGACGGTGTATCTGTCTGCACGTACAACAGACAGCACAAGGATCCGACGATCTACGCTCTTGAGAGAGACATTCCCGTTCTTCTTGAGAAACCCTTTACCGTAACGCTTGACGAAGCCGTCGAGATCTGCCGCGCCGAGAAGAAGAGCAAAGCTTTTGTCTCCGTCGGCTTCCAGCCCAGATTCGACGAGAACATGAAGATGATCAAGAAGATCGTCGAATCCGGCGCTCTCGGCGACATCTACTACATCCAGACCGGCGGCGGAAGAAGAAGAGGTATCCCGGGCTCCACGTTCATCGAGGATAAGACCGGCGGTATTGGCGCTCTCGGCGATATCGGCTGCTACTCCCTCGACATGGTCCTCAACGCGATCGGTTATCCGAAGCCGCTCACCGTTACGGGATACGTTTCCGACTTCTTCGGCAAGAATCCGAAGTACAACGGAGAGGATGCGAAGCGCTTCTCGGTCGACGACTTCGGCGCTGCGTTCGTCCGTCTCGAAGGCGATATAATTCTCGACTTCAGAATTTCCTGGGCTATGCATCCCGACACCCCCGGCGACACGCTCATCCTCGGTAAAGAGGGCGCTCTGCGCATCCCGTCCACTGACTGCTGGAACGGCTCCGTCGGCGGCCCGATGACCCTTTACCACGACATCTGCGGCGAACAGGCCGAGACCGTCGTTCCGCTCGTCCATACCGAGGGAGGACTCTTCGATAAGAAGATCCGCTCGTTCGTAGACGCGGCCCGCAACAATCTTCCCGCACCTGTTCCGACGTCTCAGATCCTTTACAACCAGGCGATCATCGACGGCATCAACAAGAGCGCGAAGCTCGGCCACGAGATCGAGGTCGAGATCCCCGAGATTTGAAGATCTTAACTCATACCCCCGCGGGGCGTACGCCGAAAGGCGTGCGCCCTTTTTTTTTGTATCAAGAAAACCACGCGATAGTCGCGTGGTTCAAAAGAGGTTAACCGATGAGAAGAGAATCCTCCGTTTGTGGTAGAATAAAGAAGGCCTGCCAGCCAAACAAAGAACCACAAACGGAGGATTAACATCTATG
>JAFWTH010000110.1 GCA_017518975.1 Clostridia bacterium | reverse complement strand
TCAGCCGGTATCTCAATATTCCGGTATCGCTGATGCTCGGAAAGGAGCGTTTTTATTAAGTATAATCTCTTTTCTTCGTGCGTCATATCAAATCTCCGATGATCCATGATTTTTGCGGAACGTCGTTGATCACGTCGTCCTTTTCGTAATGTCCGATCAGAAACGGCGAGGCAGGATCGTAGCGGCGGCTCTGCGCCAGCACTCTTGCCGGCTCCGCGTTTGCGTAGCAGTATTTGCATAAGTGTTTACAGGTGTTGTACGCACCGATATCGCAGGAAAGATAGCACGCGCATTCCGCCCTTGCGCCTTTCTTCTTCGGAGCGTTCAGCCGTTTCCCAATCGCCTTTTCGTAATCGCCGATACGCATACAGCCGCCGCAGTCCGCGCCGAACCTGGCAAGCTCGTCTCCCTCGGCGCAGGGCTTGAGCGTCATACCGTGCGCGGCGGCGATCTTCACCATTTCACGGCCGAGCGCGAGCCGTTCTTTTTTTGTGACCTCACGCGCTTCCGGGAAGTTTCGCTTGACTTTTGCGTAAAGGTCGATAAAACTGATCACGGCGGTCTTTGTGAAGCCGTCGAGCGCCGCCGCTATCTTCTCAAACGCACGCAGGTGATACTCTATGGAATACTTGTCTGTGATGAAGATCGGATCGTACCGCCAGCCCGTCGAATCAACGCCGACGATGCCGGACAGTTTTTTGAAATCTTCGAGAAGCTGATGCTTATCCTTCACGTTCGGCTCAATATCGCATCCGTAAGGGGTGATCGTGACGAACCAGTATTGACCGTAGTCTTTCAGCAGGTCCATATACGGAAACATCGGGGCGGGGTTCTTGGTACAGAAGCCGATGCAGTCAACGACCGAAGGATCGAGGCGATAGCGGCTGACCTGCTGCGGATAATACGGATTGCGCACGCAGACAAAGCCCTCGCGCAGTCTGTTTGCAAACCACGGCGCGTAAAACGCCGGAATATCCGTTCTTTGTCCCGTGTTTATGATCATGCCGTATCACCGCCTTTCCTGTTCCGTAATCAATTATACGGATCCTGAAAAAGAATTCAAGTACGCACTTTTTTGTAACTGACTTGAAAAACAAGGTATGCTGCAGTATAATTTGAATGTAACGTTCAAAAAGAAAGTGTTGGAGACTCCCATGAAAACAAAGGGCGAACTGCCGAACTGTCCTGTGGCGACGACCGTCGCACTGATCGGAAACAAATGGAAGCTGCTTATTATTCGCAATCTGCTCGTCCGCTCGTGGCGGTTCAACGAATTACATAAGAGTCTTGACGGGATCAGCCAGAAAGTGCTTACCGAGAACCTGCGTCAGATGGAGGCGGACGGGATCATCACCCGCACCGTTTATCCCGAAGTCCCGCCGCGCGTGGAATACGCGCTATCCGAGCTCGGAGAATCCATGCGCCCGATCCTTGATTCAATGCAGGAATGGGGCAACAATTATAAAGCGACCCTGAATAACTGAATAACGTAACAAGCGGCAGAGGACGATTGAACTCCGCCGCTTTTTTCGATAGGGGCCTATTATGAACCACCCGGTCTCGCTGCGGCTCGGTCACCTCGCGGGGAAAACAGCCCACCGGGCTGTTTTCTGACACCGCTCGGCCGTTCGCTTCGCTCACTACCTCCGGGTTATTCGCCCTTCGGTCTCATAACCCGGAGCAGGGAACTAATCTTCTCTCAATAAAGAAAAACACCCGAAAGGGTGTTTTTCTTTATTGCGGGAGGGGGATTTGAACCACCCGACCTCCGGGTTATGAGCCCGACGAGCTACCAGACTGCTCTATCCCGCGGTATATTGGTTTGAGGGAGAATGCCGGAAACCGGGCTCGAACCGGTACGTAACTTACGTTACACGGGATTTTAAGTCCCGGGCGTCTGCCAATTTCGCCATTCCGGCACGACAGCGTCTTCACGGCTTCCTCAATCGGTGCGGAGTTTATTCTATCACATAGACAGGGCGTTGTCAACCCCATTTCTCAAGTTTTTCAAAAACGCCGAAAAAAGGGGCTCGCGAACCGTTTTTTTCTCAAAAATTAAACTATTAAGAATCGCCTCCTCTACCTTGATATTTATTCATTCGGATAGTATAATATTATCAAATAAAACTGCCGTGTCATCGGCGGATCGGAGAATAAAAGATGCAGAGAGTATACAACTTTTCGGCGGGGCCTTCCATGCTTCCTCTTCCCGTGCTCGAAAAAGCGGCGGAGGATCTCGTTTGTTACGGCGATTCCGGTATGTCCGTGATGGAAATGAGCCACCGTTCACCCGCTTTTGAGGCGATAATTACAGAAGCTGAGGCGCTCCTCAGAAAAGTCATGAATATTCCGGAAAATTATAAGGTCCTTTTCCTTCAGGGCGGCGCGTCGACCCAGTTTGCCTCCGTTCCGCTCAACCTTATGGTAAACCGCAAGGCGGACTACATACTCTCCGGACAGTTCTCCACCAAAGCGTATAAAGAGGCGCAGAAGTACGGCGACGTCGCTGTCGCCGCGTCCTCGAAGGACGACAACTTCTCCTTCGTTCCTGCGACGGACCGTTCGTCTTTCCGCTCCGACGCCGACTACGTCCATATTTGCTTCAATAATACCATTTACGGCACCAAGTACCCGTATATTCCCGACACCGGGGATATCCCGCTCGTAGCCGATATGTCCTCTTGCATTATTTCCGAACCCGTTGACGTCAGCCGTTTCGGGCTGATCTACGCCGGCGCGCAGAAGAACATGGCTCCCGCCGGACTCACCGTCGTGATCGTCAGGGAAGACCTGATCGGCAACGCGAGACCCGAGACTCCCGCGATGCTCGACTACAAACTCATGGCTGACAACGGTTCAATGTACAACACTCCTCCGTGCTGGCCGATCTATATGGCGAAACTCGTTTACGAGTGGATCCTCTCCATAGGCGGACTCGACGAGATGAAAAAGAGAAACGAAAAGAAAGCGGGTCTCCTTTACGACTATCTCGACGGTCAGGATTATTATATCGCCCCCGTCAGGAAAGACTCCCGCTCGATGATGAACGTCACGTTCGTCACCGGCGACGCTGATCTCGACAAGAAATTCGCGTCGGAGGCGGCTGCCGAAGGGCTCAAGAATCTCAAAGGGCACAGATCGGTCGGCGGTATGAGAGCATCTATCTACAACGCGATGCCGTACGAGGGCGTCGAAAAACTCGTTTCGTTCATGAAAGAATTTGCCGCGCGCAATCCTAAATAAAGGCAGGAAGATACAATGACACAGATAAAACTGATGAATAAAATAGCGGCTGTCGGGATCAATCAGTTTGACAGATCGCTTTACGACGTAACGACCGAAGCCGAAGATCCGAACGGGATCATGGTCCGTTCCGCAAATCTCCACGAGGTGGAATTCGGCAAGGATCTTCTCGCGATCGCAAGATGCGGAGCGGGCGTCAACAACATTCCCGTAGAGGATTGCGCCAAGCGCGGTATCGTCGTATTCAACACTCCCGGCGCGAACGCCAACGGCGTTAAGGAACTCGCGATCGCCGCGCTCCTGCTCGCCTCCCGCAACATTATCGGCGGCGTTGAATGGGCGAACACCCTTGAGACCGACGTCGCAAAATCCGTCGAGGCGGGCAAATCGCAGTTCGCCGGTACGGAACTTCTGGGCAAGACGCTCGGCGTCATCGGACTCGGCGCGATAGGCGGACTCGTCGCAAACGCCGCAAAGTCTCTCGGAATGGACGTTATCGGATATGACCCGTATATCACGGTCGAGGCGGCGTGGAGTCTGTCCAGATCGATCAAGAAGGCCTCTTCCTATGACGAGATATTCAAGGAGAGCGATTATATCACGCTTCACGTTCCGGCAACGAAAGAGACAAAGAATTTCATAAATTCAGGTTCCATTTCCATGATGAAGCGCGAGGTAAAGATCATCAACCTCTCCCGTGCCGATCTCGTCCGCGCGTCCGATCTTCGCGACGCGCTTGAAGACGGACACGTTTCGGCGTACGTCACCGATTTCCCGACCGAGGAGACCGTTCGCGTTCCCGGTATGATCACGATACCTCACCTCGGTGCGTCTACCGTTGAGAGCGAGGATAACTGCGCCGTCATGGCGGCCCATCAGCTTATTGATTTCTTTGAAAACGGTAACATAGTCAACAGCGTTAACTATCCGACTGTAAAGATGCCGAGGACCACGGGCAACAGGATCGTCGTCCTCCATCTCAACGTTCCCAATATGATATCCGCGATAACCGCGTCCGTTTCCGCTGCGGGGATCAATATCGACAATATGGCGAACCGCTCGAAGGGCGATTACGCCGTGACCCTGCTCGATACCGACGATCCCGCGGATAAAGACACCATCGAGAATATGAGCGCGATCGAAGGAGTAATACGCGTTATTCAGATCGACCATTGACCGAGTGTTGACATTACATCCGTGATATGGTACAATATCGGATGAAAAGAGAATAGTGAGGGAGTAGTTTGCGGGATATCCCGCGGCGAAGCCAACACCCGACGCGGCGTGAGCCCGTCTGGTCAGCCTTAATTTAACGAGACTCACATACAGAAACCGTTTCTGTATGCGAGTCTCTTTGTTTAGTCGAAAGGAATTGCGAAAAGGTATGCGAATGGATTACTATTCAAAGGATCTGAACGAAGTTTTTTCCGATTTGAACTCGTCAGGGAGCGGACTTACCGCGGCGGAGGCGAAAAAACGTCTCGAAGAACACGGAAAGAACAAACTCGCGGAGGCGAAGCGCACGGGACCTATCAAAAGGTTCCTGAAACAGCTCGCCGATCCAATGATCATCATTCTGATCGTCGCGGCGATCCTTTCGGGGATTACTTCCGTCTGGGAGGGCGAAGCGCCTACGGACGTTTTCATAATCCTTTTTATCGTAATACTCAACTCCGTCCTCGGAGTCGTTCAGGAGAGCAAAGCGGAAAAAGCGATCGACGCCCTCAAGGAGATGACCGCGGCGACCTCAAAGGTACTGCGTGACGGTTCGCTCGTTCATATCAAAAGTGAAGAACTCGTTCCGGGCGACGTCATCATTCTCGAGGCGGGCGACTCCGTTCCCGCGGATTCAAGACTCATAGAGTCCGCTTCGCTCAAAGCGGAGGAAGCGGCGCTGACAGGCGAGTCGGTCGCCGTTCTGAAGGACACGGACGCCGTTCACGGCGAGGACGTTCCTCTCGGCGACAGAACGAATATGGTTTATACCGGCAGTACCGTCGTTTACGGCAGAGGACGCGCAGTCGTCACCGCGACCGGTATGGATACCGAGATGGGTAAGATAGCAGGAGCGCTCACCGCTGCAAAGGACGATGCGACGCCTCTGCAGAAAAAACTTTCGTCTCTAAGTCGGGTGCTGACCGTCGCAGTCCTTGCGATCTGCGTGTTTATGTTTGTTTTCGGAGTCGTCAGGGCGGGCGCTGTCAACGCTGATGTGATGATCAATACCTTTATGCTTTCCGTCAGTCTGGCTGTCGCCGCGATCCCGGAAGGGCTCGCCGCCGTCGTAACGATCGTCCTTTCTATAGGCGTGACTAAGATGTCGAAGCGAAACGCCGTAATCAGAAGACTGACGGCTGTCGAAACGCTCGGATGTACTCAGGTGATCTGTTCCGATAAGACCGGTACCCTGACTCAAAATAAAATGACCGTCGTTGAAGCGTGCACCGAGAACGGGGAAATGCTTGCGCTGGCGATGACGCTGTGTTCCGATTCCGTAATCGACCGGGAGGGGAACGTTACGGGTGAGCCGACCGAGAACGCTCTCGTTTCTTACGGCGCTTCCGTCGGCCTTTACAAATACGATCTGGACGAAATTACTCCCCGTTGCGGAGAGTTTCCGTTCGATTCAGTCAGAAAACTGATGACGACCGTACATCCGGACGCTGACGAGTTTATCAGCTATACGAAAGGCGCTCCGGACGAACTCCTTGAAAAATGCACGTCATTTCTCACCGCGGACGGTCCGCAGCCAATGACCGCTGAGAAGAAAAAAGAGATCCTTTCTGATAATAAACGAATGGCTGACGGCGCTCTTCGGGTCCTTGCAGCGGGTATGAAGAGGTATTCGGAAATCCCGAAAACCATGGAAGAAGCTGAAAGCGATCTTTGCTTCATCGGGCTCGTCGGAATGATTGATCCCGTCCGTCCCGAAGTTGAAGACGCCGTTGCTGAGTGCCGCGGCGCGGGGATCCGCGTCGTGATGATCACGGGTGACCACGTCGACACCGCGGTTGCGATAGGGAAAAGCCTCGGAATGCTCGAGGATCGCTCGGGTGCGCTCACCGGCGCGGAACTCGACCGTATGACAGACGAAGAACTGTACGACCGTATCGGAGAGTTTTCGGTATACGCCCGCGTCAAGCCCGAGCACAAGGTACGGATCGTCAATACGTGGCGCAAACACGGTATGATCTGCGCGATGACCGGCGACGGCGTCAACGACGCTCCGGGCATCAAGAGCGCGGATATCGGCGTGGGTATGGGTATCACGGGTACCGACGTAACTAAGCACGTTGCGGATATGATCCTTGCCGACGATAATTTTGCAACGATCGTCGGGGCGGTCGACGAAGGACGCAGGATATACGCGAACATCAGAAAGGCGATCCAGTTCCTTCTTTCCTCAAATCTCAGCGAAGTGCTCGGCGTATTCGTCGCGACGCTCCTCGGATTCAGACTTCTGCTCCCCGTACACATGCTTTGGATCAACCTTATAACCGACTCGCTCCCCGCTCTCGCGCTCGGAATGGAACCGTCCGAGGAAGATTCCATGAAAAAACCGCCGAGAAGCTCGAAGGAAGGACTGTTCTCGGGCGGCGTGGGATTTGACGTGATCTATCAGGGAGCGCTCGTTGCGATCCTGACGCTTCTCGCATACTTCATCGGACACCGTATGGAAGCGGGAAGATGGGAGATAACGAACAGCCCCGACGGAATGACGATGGCTTTTCTGACTATGTCGATGGCGGAAATATTCCAGTCTCTCAATATGCGAAGCAGACGGGGATCCATCTTCACTCTGAAAAAACAGAATATCTGGCTTTGGGGAGCCGCGGCTGTTGCGCTGCTGCTCGTAGTCGCCGTAATATATATTCCGCCGCTTGCAAGGGCGTTTTCATTCGAGTCGATCTCCGCCGTTGAGTTCCTCACGGCGTTCGGGTTGTCATTGACTATCATCCCGCTCGTTGAATTCGTCAAACTCATAGAACGGTCTTTAAGCAAAAAATAAAAAAGAGGGCGGGGTACTCAGTTTTGAGTACCCCGCCCGGACTTTTTTTATTTGACTACGAATGCAAGGGGAAGTTTCCAGGAAGCGTTCGTATAGTAGAACGTAACGCTCGTCATCAGGTATTCTCCGTTGTAATACATGCACGAGGACGAGCCGCCGTCGAGATTGACCGCGTTGACCGCTCCGTACTTTGACATGATATCGATGAGATCCGCGGCGGAAGCGCCGAGGTGACCGGCTTTTCCTCTTCCGTCGGTAACGAGCATCAGGATCGCTCCGTCAGCTCTCTGACCGATCGCCGTTCTCGGGTTCAGCCCGCTTCCGGCCTTGCCGTTCAGGTCTCTCTTCTCGCCGTTTATGATGAGCTGTACAAAGTGGTTGTTCGAGTCCGACGCTTCCTCCTGGAACGTCACGGCGTCTCTGATCTTCTTTTCAGCTATGACGTTTTCGACTTGCGCCGCACTCCATCCGTTGATGTCTATCACTTCAAGGATATTGTCGTCGGTAAGACCGATGAGGAACAGCCCCACGAAGTTTTCCGGCTCGTTAAACTGTATCTCGTGGTTTGAAACGACAACGCCGTACGGCATGCCGCCCGAGTTGTTGTAGGAGTTGTAAAGACCGCCGTTTATCGCGCCGATCGCGCCGCAGCTGTTCGCTATCTGGTCGAGAGTGTCGCCTTCCTCGCGCCACGGGTAAATCGTTGCAACGGAGACTCGCGAAGGATCTTTAACGATCATCATGGTTGCGTGATAACTCGCTCCCGCGATCTCCTCGATCACGATCGGTTCTTCCGCGCTGCCGGGAACGGAGGTGCCTCCTCCCGAAATGTCAACGCTCCCTGAATTGCCTTTCGGGATGTCGATAAGCGACGTGTCAACGTCTGCGTCGATCGTTTTGGATTTGTTCGCTTCGACGATCCTGTCAATATCTTCCTGCGAAGCGAACATATTCGCGAGGAATTTCAACTGACCCGTTTCAAGAAGAGTTGTTACGAACATTTCCTGAGCCGCGGGGTTGGAATTTGAAGCGATCATCTTGAACGAGATCGCCAAAACGATCAAAAGGACTATAAGGAACGTGAAAAAGAACGCAAATCCTTTGCCTATTCCCGAGAGTATCCTGATACCGATCGGCCTTTCCTCGTATCGGACCGTTGTCATTTTGACGTTTTGAGGCTGAGATGTATTCCGGCTTGGCTGACTTCTCATCGGAGAAGAAACGGAGAACTCAAGTCTGTCATTTTGAGTTTTGTTGACCGGTGTCCTGCCGACGGTTGTCGTCGGACGGTAATTCTGTCCCTTTACGGTCGGAACGACGCGTGTCCTTGCAAGCTCTTCGGGAGTCTTGTGGACCGCGTGCTGCCTCGGAACGGAATTGTTAGCCGGACGACCGTTCGCGTTATGCTGACCGTTTTGATTTTTACCCGGTATCGGGCGGCTTCTGTTGTCCATCAGTCCACGATCTCCTTCATATATGCAACTTTCCAGGCGGTACCCGCGAAACCCTCCTGCTTGACGAACCAGAAACGAAGGTTGTTCTCCTCGTCGTGCGGTCCGAGTCTGTCGATGATCATATGCTTCACAAAATGAATATCGCATCTGAAGCAGTCGTCGGAAAGGCGGATAAAGTTCGAGACCTTCTCGTCCGTGAAGGGCGGTTCACCGAGGGTGTGAACACTCGTGAAAGTAATATCGACTCCGTTTGCCCATTTCAGCGCGTCGTCGTAGAGTTTTGATCCCTCGATCAGGTATTCCGCCATCGTATAAAACCCGTAACCTCCGCCGTAGAGGTCCGCGGACATGAATTTGCTCCACATTTCAGCGACTTCAAGCGTATTGATCTGCGACGAGATTTCTTCGGGGACCGTATCCGATCCCGAAAGAGTTCCGCAAAGATCGATGTCGCCGGAAGACGCGTACGCGCTGATATCAACGGGGGTTCCGTTATTATCGCTTACGGAAACGGCGGCGTCGTCCTTGAGGACCGCGACGGTGTAGAGCTGCGCTTCCGGAACGTTCGCGTACTTTCTGACTTCCGCAAGTTCTTCATCGTCGATCCTGACAGACGATGAAGACGGGACCTCCTGACCGTCGATGCTGATCTTATATCCATCCGGAACCGTTATTCTCCTGTAAGTGAGCGGCAGTTTGTTTCCGCCCTCATATTTCAGACTGTTCCCGTACAGATCCGATATTATGACGTCCGGTTCCGTGATCTCTCTGATCGCGTGGCGGATCATCCCGTCCCCTGCGTCGGCTCCTTCGCTTTCCGCGCCGTTGACGGTCACGGAGAGGGAAGAGGGAATTACGAGAGTATAATCAAAGATGACCGGGGTCACTTTGTTTTTGATAATGTTGTAATCGGTCGGCTCGCCTTCGGGAGTAACGATCTTGAATTCCGGCTGGAGATACAGTCCGTCGATATGGTATTTTTTGAGCGATTCGTCCGTTTTCTCGCCCTCTTCGGGGACGACAAGCTCGTCGGTGCCGAGCGGGATGCCGTTAAGTGATACGGTGAAATCGGCAGGGATCTCGACGTCATAACTCTGCTTTTTGACGATCGGTGTGATCGACTCGACTTCCCAATCGTAGTAAACGAATATTATGAGTTTCTGATGCGGGACGCCGTCGCTCTTCAATGCGATGGAGGCGAGTTCGACCTCGCCCGATTTAACTTTGTATACCGCTTTCGTACCGTCGAGTTCTTTCGAGTCGAGGACGCACGTCAAGTGATCGCTCGAAAGCATCTCGTAGTATTTTTCCTTTACGTTTGCGCCATGCTCAAACTTTCCCTGAGATACGTTCGGGAAAGGGAAGTAGCTCTCGATCGTTCCGTCCTTGACCATTGACGACAACTCGTCCATCTGAGACATGGCGATATGCTCGGGCTGAGCGTTCTCGTAGTTCACAAGGAGGACCTTTACGTAGATGATCGCCGCGATCGCGAGGAGCGCAAGGATCGAAACAAAGACTACGTACGCAAACTTGAATTTACTTTTTCTTTTCTTCTGCTGTCTCATATTATCTCCCGCTCAATCAAGCTTTTGACTTATTTCTCGATCTTTTTTCAAACAGTCCCGCGACGAGATCAACGACCTTGCACGCAATGAACGCGAACAGAAGGCCGAGGACGACCGATGCGAGGACGTCGGTGGGATAGTGGACGTAAAGGTACAGACGCGAGAAAGCTATCAGTATGGCGTAAACCAGGGCGATGATCCCGAATCTTTTTCTTTCGCAGATCATGAGCACTCCGGCTGCTTCGAAAGAGGCGAGAGTATGACCGGAAGGGAACGACCAGTCGCTGAGTCTTTCGATCAGGAGGTTGACCGACGTATTTACGTCGTAAGGACGGACACGCTGAACTATATTTTTCAGAAGGCCGTTTCCGATCGCAAGTCCGAGAGCGAGGGCGATCCCCATTTTGATCGCGGTCTTTCTCGTGCTCTTGTCAAACAGGAACATGATCGCAAGGAAGATCCAGAACAGCCCTTTGTCGGCGAGTCTTGAAACGGCGGGAAGTATTTTGTCAAGAATCCCGACGTGCAAATGGTTGTTGATGAAGTCCAGGATCGCAAAATCGACTCTGTTGATAAACTCTATGAAGCCCATTGATTACTCTCCGTTCCGCAGCGAAGCCGCCGCTTTCTTATTGTTTTTGCTTTTTTCCGTTTTTTGCCGAATTGAACACCCACTGGTGCTGGATTCTGAAGCTCGCGAAGAACAGTATCGTGTCGACGATCATTTTAATGACGGTCTTCAGATAGGGGTTGATAACGTCGAGCGATTTTCCTATGCCGACTACGAACAGTGCGGAGATCAGCATGAGAGGAACCGCTACGGCGAGATACCTCAAGATCGAGTGACTGCTTTTCTCCTTGCCGAAAACCGCGTTTTTGTTTATCAGATAATTGACGAGCGCCGCAATGGTCCGGGCGATAATATAGGCGAAAAACGTGCCGAGGATGTTCCCCTTGATATCAAAAATCAAATTGATAAGTAAAAACAACACGTTGTCAAGAAGGGAAGAGCCGAGCGACGCCGCGATATATTTCAAAATAGTGGAATAGATCCGCAGACTGTCCCTGACCGCGCGAAAATGGGACGACTTGTTTTCGTTGAGATAAACGGTTTCTATGGTGATTTCCTCAAACGGGATATCTCTCTTTTTGAAGAGCAGCAGGACGTTCGTTTCATATTCGTACCTGTCGCCTTTTGCAAAAAGAACGTCTTTGATATATCGGTACGGAATGGCTCTCAGCCCGGTCTGCGTGTCCGAGACTTTCATTCCGAAGAAAAGCCGGAAAACGACCGAAGTGATCCGGTTTCCGACACGGCTTCTTCTCGGCACGTCCGGCTTGGAAAAATCGCGCGATCCGATAATTGCCTTTCCGGTCTCGATCATCTTCAGAGCGCAGTTCCTGATATCGTCGGGAAGATGCTGACCGTCGGCGTCGGCAGTCACGAGACCTATTCCGTTTCGCCTCGCCTCATTCACATATGTGAATGCGGTACGGAGAGCGGCGCCTTTTCCTCTGTTCAGTTCGTGGGTGAGAACAGTACATCCGGGCCGTTCGGCGACTTTCTCAAATATGTGAGCGTAGTCGAGTCCGCCTCCGTCGTCTACTACGATTATATCGGAAAAACCGATGGCGGAAAGATCGTCTAAAAGGATAAGAAGTTTCTCATCCGGTTTGTAAGCGGGAATAACGACCGAAATGCCGTCAAGTGATTCTGTCATATATTTTCTCCCGGGACAATACGGCAGGAAGCCGCGTTTTGAGAGCGACAAATAACTGTATATATTTGTATTATTTTATCATTCTCTATAGAAAAAAGCAATATATAATTCTGTAAAACAACATTATTTGTTATCTGTAAAATCCTTGATGCAGCGTATCAGCGAATCGGGATCTGATACGAGTTTGATAGGATGCCAGTAAGTCGGAAAGAGTCGGGCAACGGATGGATCGCCCAGACGCGAGTCGATAAGGAGAGCTATGCCGCGGTCGTCCTCTGACCGGATAACGCGTCCGACCGCTTGCTGCAGGCGGTTTACCGCCGGGTACAGATATGAGAACTCATATCCTTTCTCGTATTTTTCGTCGTAGTATCCGCTTATCATATTGAGTGATGAAGAGATACCCGTAAGACCCGCCCCGACGACAATAACGCCGATCAGGGAATCGCCGGTGAGATCGATCCCCTCGGAAAACATTCCTCCCAGAACTGAAAAACCGATAAGTTCCGAGTATTTGTCCGACGAGAAAAGAGAGATGAATTTGCTGCGCTCAGCGCCTGTCATTTCGGTTTTTTGTACGACGACGGGAACCTTCGGAGCGATCTTCAAAAACTCATTCAGAACGACGTTCATGTAGTCAAACGACGGGAAATAGACCAGATATTTTCCGGCCAGACCTGAAAACGCTGCCGCGATCAGTTCAGCGACGTCAGGCGCAGTTTTTTTTCTGTCTGTCAGTCGGGTGCTGACCGAATCGCAGATCATAACGGAAAGGTTTGAAGGATCGAACGGCGAATCGAGTTCGAGATATTCCTCGTCGCGGAAACCCGTGACTTCCGTGAAATACTCTTTGGGCGACAGCGTGGCGGAGAACATTACGACCGCGTGCGCCGGCTTGAGCGCCGATGAGATCACGTCGGACGGATCGAGACACAGAACGGAACACGAAAGGTCTTCGTTCTCTCTTTCTGCGAGAAATCTGAATTTTTCATTCGCGGAATCCGTACAGAAAATGAATTTCGAAACTGTTTTATACGCGCGCCTGAACGCGTCTCTGTGTTCGCATTCCTTTCGGGTGAACGGAAAGAACGCCTTCTTGATTTTGACAAGCGAAGAATACAACCCGCGCGGCGTTTCGGAAAGAGACGAATAACCGGTGAGAGCTTCTCCGTTTGCCGTTTCACGAATCGAGGAAGAATCGGCGCAGCTTTCGAGAACTTCGGCGAACGCGGCGAATAATTCTCCGAGGGCGTCTTCTATCGCGGGATCTTCAATCGCGCCCGATTTTATCAGATCGAAAATTTCCTCGAAATCGACCGGTCTCAGAACGGACGAATAAGTGTCTCTTATTCTGGCGGGAAGATTGTGCGCTTCGTCGACGAGAAAAACATATTTTTCCGAGGCGGGGTTGCCTTTTTCTCCGAAATAACGGCGGAGTTTTACCTCGCCGTCAAAAACGTAATTGTAGTCGCATATGATCACGTCGCAATACTCGCTGACTTTCAGTGAAAGCTCGTGAGGACAGACTCTGTATTTTTCAGCGGTTTCAAGGAGCGCAGATCTTCCGATCGACTCACTGCGGGATAATATCTCGCCGGTTGCGGAAGCGAGACGGTATTCGACCGGCAGAAAAGCGTCGCCCGAGGGAAGATCGGCGTTGAGAGGACAGTAGAAACAACCGTCGCTCACTCCTCTTTCCGGGCAGAGTCTTTCTTTCGATTCGAGCGTTACGCACCTCAGATGAGGAGCTTTATTCGAGATGAGAGTGATGAGATCGGACGCGGCTTTTCCGGTCGTTCCCTTGGAAGTGAGATAAAAGATCTTATCCGAAAGACCCGCCCCGATTGATTTGAGAGCAGGGTAGAGAACAGAAACCGTTTTCCCGATCCCCGTCGGTGCACAGGCAAGCAGTTTTTTTCCGGTTCGGATAACTCGCATCGTTTCGATCATGAGATCTTTTTGACCGTCTCTGACCGTTCCGTACGGGAATTTCAAAGCGGCAAGTTCATCCCGGCAAACCGAACCTCTTTCAAACGCGAGGTTTATAAGAGGCGCCGCACGCGAAAGAAGGAGACTGACCGTTCCGGAAAGAAGCGCGTAGTCAAGGTTTCCCCCGCAGGAAGCGGTTTCCTCACCGTTTTCATACGACAGGATAAGTCTGACGGATTTCGCGTTTGCGGCGGAGGTGACGATAAAAGCGTTAATCACGGAAAGCGCGAAAAACGCCCGGTCGTACGCCGGAGTAATACGGTCGGGAATTTTTTTTGTTTTTTTGACGGACTGAACCGTAAAAGCGCCGTCGCGTACCGCTGTTCTCACGTTGCCCGAAACGTGAAGCGTAACGTCGTGAGGACCATCTGACAAAGAACAGGACGTCAATCCGGGCTCGACGTCGGAGAGCCCTTCCGGCAGGTCACAGACTGAAAAAAGAGAAAAAACGGGGTTCCCGTTTCCTCGCCTGACGGCGAATGCGGAAAGCTCGTCCGATCTGATATTTACGCTTTCGAGCGATCTGTCGTATTTCACTTTGCCGGGATCTCCTTTCGTCCGGGGATGGATCAGAACAGCGTGGTCCTTCCGCCGTCGTATCTCTTCTTCCAAAGATTATCGGTCAGCATGGTTGAAAAATCATTTCCGGAGATTATAAAGTGTTCAAGAAAAATGAGAGGGGATCTCTCAAAATACTTCCTGACGGATCCCGTGGTCATAACGTCTTCTGCGGATGGCGCGGCGGGGACGCCCGGATGGTTATGCGCAAGGACAAAGGACGACGCTCCGAGTTCCCGACCTTTATTCTCGATGGACTCTGAAAGCGGAGACGAAACGATCAGCGCGCCGTCCTGGATGTGAAGCAGACCCGAATACCTGTTTTTTGAATCAAAAAACAGAGCGAAAACGTGTTCGTCTTTGAAAAAGCAGAAGAAGTAAGTCAGAAAACAACCGATCATTTCGCGGGACGTGAACGGTTCGGATTTCATTTCATCCAAAAAGGTTCTGAGCGTTATCTCCATGAAAAGGTCGCGTCCGTCTGTTGCAGTATCTGTCATGATCCCCTCCGGAATATCCGATTCTGTGAGCAAAGAGGAAAACTTACGCGAATACTTTGATAAATAAAAAACCTTACACTACAGTATAGCTCAACGCGTGCTTCAAGTCAACCGAAAAGAGAGGTTTCGGGAACGTTTGAGCAGATTCACGGGGCAAACTCTTGACAATCCTCTCCCGATTTGCTATCATTTGAATTATAAAAATATCGGCATTTAATCGTCGGTTCGCGAGTTCCGACAGGAGGATAAACTGACAATGAAAAAAACAGCGGTTATATTGGCGATATCCTTTGCCGTCTGCCTTATCCTTGCTTCAGGCGTTTTTGCTTCGAGGTCCGACTTTGTTATTTCGGCGGACGGTACTCTTACGGCGTATAACGGTGCGGGAGGGGACGTTACCGTTCCCGAGGACGTCACGTCGATATCATCGGGCGCGTTTGGTTCAAACGTCTCGAGCGTGACCGTGCTCAACCCGGGCTGCGTGATTTCGGGCGGCGCGATCGCGGCGGGCGTACCGATCCGCGGTTACCCTGAATCGACCGCTTCGCAATATGCCAAGGCGAACGGATCCGTCTTTTCCGAGATATACGATAAACCGACCGTGACTTTGAGGATCACTTATCAGTATCAGGACGGCTCGGAAGCTTCTCCTCAGGTCGTGAAAGACGTCGGAGTTTATTCGGATTATGACGTAGCGTCTCCCTCCGTTTCGGGTTATACGCCCGACCTCGCACGCGTAAAGGGAACAGTCGACGACTACGACGTTTCGGTCGTCGTTACCTATTCGAAAAATGCCGATCCCATTCCGACCGGGTGGAAGATCGAGGGAAATCATATCAGATTCTACGACGCCTCCGTCGGCGGATACATCCGCTCTGCGTCAAGAAATATCGACGGAGTTGATAGATCGTTTGACGGAGACGGAAACCTTATCGGTTCCTCTTCGACCGTTACCGTCAACGGATCGACTTATTATCTGCTCAATAATGTTATCTGCTACGGATACGTGAAGATCGGAGACGGGATTTTCTATTTCGATTCCGACGGTAAAATGGTCAAAGGACAGACGGTAGAGGGGAAATCCTTCGACTCAGAGGGAAGAATGTCTATGCCGGGTAATCTCATCGAGCTTGCCGGTTTGACTTATTATCTTGACGGGAACAGGCTTAAGTCGGGATTCCTTATGATCGGGAATGATATATACTGTTTCGGCGACAACTACGCCATGAAAACCGGTGTAACTTTCGAGGGGTGTACTTTTGACGCCTCAGGTCATCTTTCTTCAGTAAACGCCGATCAGCTCGAATGCAAGTCCGAGGAAACGAGAACGTATAACAAACAGGAACAGAGACCTCAGGTCGAGGTATATCTGAAAGGTCTGAAGCTTGTTGAGAACGTTCATTATTCCGTTGATTATGCCGACAATATCGATCCCGGAGAGGGAAAGATCATTATCAACGGAATCGGTGCGATCATAGGATCCGCAGAATTATCCTTTGAGATCGTAGGGAAGGCGACGTATACCCTGACGATCAGGTATCAGAACTCAAGAGGATACGAGATGCACGAGCCCCATACCGAGGAACTCGAGGGCGGAGCTCATTATAAAGTTTCCTCACCCGAGATCGAGGGGTATAAACCTGACAAAGAATCGGTTGAGGGGGATATCGAAGATTCCGACGTTACCGTGATCGTTACGTATTCTTCCGAAAAAGAGGACGAATCGGAAACCGATCCGGAAGGAACTGAAACGACTGACGAATCCGCGTCTTCAGAGACCGGATCGGACACTGAACGTGATGCGGGATCAAAGGATCCTGATGAACAAAAGACAAGGCGCGTATATTCTTATAACTTTAAACTGTTCTTTACAGTCGCGGGTATTTCCACTCTTGTTGTTGCGATCGCAATTTTTCTGATCGTTTGGCTCAACAAGAGAAGAAAGAATCCTCCCGTTCCTCCGGAAGACGACGACTTCGACGACGATGACGACGACGATGACGAC
>JAFWTH010000109.1 GCA_017518975.1 Clostridia bacterium | reverse complement strand
GAGAGAGGCGCGAGCCGCCCCTGCCTTTTATCAAAAAGCTGCACGAGCAGGGTGTATTTGTGAGACAATTATCGAGACTTTGCGGTATTAGCAAGGGTATTGTCGAAAAGTATATCAAGACATAGAACCGTCCCCTGTCTTATGTTGGAGATCAGAATTGGTGGTTATTTGAAATAGGAAGGTGATATAGCGATGTCTAAAATAAAGAATATAATGATCTCGATTTTCTCTATACCGTCGCTTTTCTATGGTGTATTTGTTACAGCGTTCCCACTGGTTACCACTGTATCTGGTATGCATGCTCTGATAATCGACGGATTAGCTCAAAGAATTGTAACGTTTGTTCTGCTTCTGTGCTCGACCGTGTTGTTTTTGATAACAAACGGAAAAGGCAAGATACATATTATAACTGTATTATCGCTTTCGGTCGTGTATATCGCCGCCTCCTATAATTTTATCATTGGACTTGTTTGCTTCGCTTTTACCTTTATTTTAATGCTCTTTGAAAAAAGCAAGATCATAAAGATATGCGGGATTGTAATTGTTGCGGTATTGTTTTTGATAGTTTCTTTGTTGCATGGCGCGACTTTTCTGTTAAACGGCAACGATTTAATATGTTCCGCATCATATGATTCACCTGACAATACTAAAGTTGTATATGAGAGCAAGTATTTCTGCGGGGGCGATAATTGTGAAGTGATGATATCCGTTAGAAGCAAAAAGGAAATGGATCTGTTTCTGTTGAAGGTAATTGGAGAAGAGCGGGATGTCCTTGATTATTGGTGCCGCGGCGCGTCGGAAGCCATGCCTGAGATCGAGTGGGTAAGCGAAAACGAGATCCGTGTAATCGGCGAGGTTTTCTCTTTGAACTCGCGCTCAAAAGAAGTGAGATATTCTGAGGATTTTCAGATTATCCGAATGGATTGAAAAGAAAGACAAAGGTACGGTTCTGTGTCTTGATACTGTAATAATTTGTTGACAGGCAAACCGCGTTTTTTATCCGTCGACCGATTCCTCTTTCCGCAATCAGCTCGCGTCGGTGACAAAAGGCGGAATACAGACGACGTATACCTACGACTGCGACGGGATACGCCGAAGCAAGACCGTAGGTACGAATGAAACAGAATACACGCTGGCGGGAGATAAGGTCGTCGGAATGAAGTATAAAGTGGGAGGGATCGAATACCGCGGTTTCTTCACATACGACGAAAACGGAAGGCCGTATTCGATAACGATGCCGGGTCCCGACCCGGTAGTTCCTGCGACATATTATTACGTACTAAATCTTCAGGGCGACGTGATCAAACTGGTTGACGCGGGTGGAACCGCGGTGGTAAACTATACTTACGACGCGTGGGGCAAGATCGTATCGATAAAAGACGAGGACGGAAACGCCATCACGTCGATGACTCACGTCGGAAGAGTGAATCCCTTCCGCTACCGCGGTTATATTTACGACGAGGAAACGGGATTCTACTACTGCAAGAGCAGGTATTATGATCCGAAGATAAGAAGGTTTATTAATGCGGACGCTCTCGTCAGCACCTGCTCCGGCTTCCTCAGTTACAATATGTATGCGTATTGTAATAATAATCCTTTGAATATGGTGGACTCGGACGGCGAAATACCTGTTTGGATATATGCGGATATACATCGTAAAGTTCTAAGACATATTTGTGATAATAACCCGGAATTGCATTTGACAGATCAAAAAACGTTCATTTCGGGCTTATCAAAAAAACGTTATTGTGATTTATACAGCACAACGACACTGGAGTGTTGGGAATTAAAACATTTCTTAGTTGATGAAATAATTGCTTTTGATCAGTTAATGGAATATACGTCGCCGGAGGGGATTCTTGAAGACTTGAATCAACATCTCGAGATGCCCACGAAGACAAAAATACCCTATGATCATTTTTATTACTCAAATGGGGTTTATTCAGGTACGGTCGAATACTGGGATGAAGGTAATGGCATTTTAAGGTATGTTTTTATTAGTGATAAACCAAAGTATGCTTTGTCCCGGCAGCGGAAAAGTGTAAAAGTAACTATTAATGGAACGGTTTTTGCTGCGGTTGCGATTGGTTACGGTTTAAGGGGGTTGCCTGCTTATTGTTCAGGTGGCGGTAATTATGGGCTACAGCCAATGTACAGATAGGAGGGGATATTTATGGCCCAAAAGAGCAGAGATCTTGATCGTCAGCTTGCTGACATTTTAACTCCGCTCGGTTTCAAAAAGATCCCCAAAACTCGCTATTTTATCCGTTTGTGCGGGGACGGTGTGTTGCAGGGATTACGTTGGTATCACGAGCCGAGATATATCGGACAGGCGTTGGAGATTTGGATAAACAGTGTCTATACGGACCCCGATGATTTGTTCCGCAATTATCTGTCGTGGCACGACCTCGGGATGATGCTATGCTCGATTGAATGCACCTCAAATCTCTATGGAGAAAATGAATTCATACCGACGAGGAAGTATCGTGATTGTACCGAAGAAGAGCAACTCGTTTATTTAGAGGAACAGGTTTTGCCCCGGTTTGAACGGTGGCAGACGCCGGAAGACGTTTTCCATGCCCGTCAAGGAGCGCAAATGGCAACCGCCGAGGGGTATCCTTTGCATGAGCCGTGGTATCATTTCGGGAGAGAATTAAATCTTGCTTTGTATTTGAATTTGCCGGATGAAGTCGAGAAATATCTGAACAAACCGATCGCATTTGAGCAGCACAGGGAAGACTGTGAACGCGAAAGAGGCAATCCGGAGAACGAGGCAGCATTCCGCAGGGAAAAAGAGAGTTTCATCCAAAGAAAGGCGTTTTTTGACGGACTACGGTCTCCGGATGACTTAAAGAGGTATTTCTGCCTGTGCAAAGAGCAGAACCTGAACGATTACGAGCGTATTCTCAAAGGCGACCGAGGCGAGTTGCGATTATTTATGTCGAATGGTCCCGCGATCCCGTTCTACCGCCTCGTTCTTGACGGCGAAAAAGTGCCTGTTTTTTGGAAAAGTGACACGGAATAAAGTGGTAGTAATGAAAAACAAAGAATTATATATTTTTTTGCTGCCTTTGCTTTTTGTGATTATAATATTTCTTTCTTTAAGCGTATCCGCCGCGGGTGACGGCTTTATCACTGAACCACTAACGGAAGAGCAAGTGGAAAGAATTTTGAAAAACACAAATATTACCGCTTTGAACGCTGAACCGACCAAACAGGCAATTATTTGTTTTGACGTCAGCGACAATGGTTTGATCGCTGCCGGTTACGAAATAAATAGCGGTGGTATTATTTGCGTTTACACAATCGAAGGCGAATTTCAAAGAGGTTACAAATTCAGGGATCCCGGGTCTTTTTTGCTCGGCTTTTCAGGTGAAAATCTAAATATCTATTTTGTTCGCGGTGAATGTGTGATCACAATCAATCCCGAAGGCGAAGTTGAAAAAGTGTTGAAAATTATTCCTAAAAATAAAGAAAACCGTCAATACTGGAGTTATCTGGAGACGCCCCGCATACATGAGGTCAACGGCGTTAAGATCTTTTTAAGAAAAGATATGGGTTTCCTTTTTAACCTGTTTTCGCCTTCATATACTCAAATCGTCGTAAAAGACGGGGACGGAAATGAAAGCATAATATTTGATGTTAACGCAAAACAAATCGTTAAAGCATGGATATGGGTTGTTGTGATAATACTGTTTATTTCCGTCTTTGTCGCATTTATGATTACGTGGAGCAAGGGGTTGAAGAGAGTAAAAGATACGATGAGTATTGAAGATAAGAAAAAATACTCCTTTTTCCTTGGCAATTGACAAAGACAAGGGTCGATTCTGTGTCCTCAAAGACAGGGGACGGTTCTGTGTCTTAACGGTTTAGATTAAGGCACTGAGAGAGGCGCGAGCCGCCCCTGCCTTTTATCAAAAAGCTGCACGAGCAGGGTGTATTTGTGAGACAATTATCGAGACTTTGCGGTATTAGCAAG
>JAFWTH010000108.1 GCA_017518975.1 Clostridia bacterium | reverse complement strand
TGGTGATCTCCTCCGGCGCGGATTCCGATATCAAGCCCGGCAATACCCTGCCGCTTGCAAGCATCCCCGTCGGTACGTTCATCAACAACATCGAGCTTACCCCCGGCAAGGGCGGACAGCTCGTACGGTCTGCGGGCGTTCAGGCGCAGCTGATGGCTAAGGAAGGCGAGATGGCTCAGGTCAGACTCCCCTCCGGAGAAGTTCGTTACATCCGCATCGGATGCCGCGCTACGATCGGTCAGATCTCCAACGTCGAGCACGATACCGTCAAGATCGGTAAAGCCGGAAGACGCCGCCACATGGGCGTTCGTCCCACGGTACGCGGTTCGGTCATGAACCCCTGCGATCACCCGCACGGCGGCGGCGAGGGCAAAAGCCCTGTCGGTCGTCCGGGCCCTGTGACCCCTTGGGGCAAGCCGGCTCTCGGTTATAAGACGAGAGACAAGAAGGCAAGGACCGACAAGTTCATCGTCAAACGCAGAAACGACAGGTAAGGAGGCAGCATAAATGAGCAGAAGCTTGAAAAAAGCCCCTTTTGTAGAGGAGAAGCTCTTCGCGAGAATCACCGCTATGAATGAAAAGGGCGACAAAAAGGTGCTCAAGACATGGTCAAGAGCCTCTACGATTTTCCCGGAATTCATCGGCCACACGATCGCCGTCCACGACGGCAGACGTCACATCCCGGTGTACATCACCGAGGATATGGTCGGTCATAAGTTGGGCGAGTTCGCTCCCACAAGGACCTTCAAGGGTCACGCGGGATCGAAGACCTCCAACAACGGTAAGTAATGAGGAGAGGGAGGAACAGCAATGGAAGCAAGAGCAACGCAGAAATACATCCGCATCTCCCCTCGTAAGGTCAAAGTCGTTCTCGACCTGATCAGAGGCAAGAGTTACGCTGAGGCGATCGGTATTCTCAGGAATACGCCGAAAGCCGCAAGCGAACACGTGCTGAAACTTCTCCGTAAGGTCGCGGCTGACGCCGAACACAACTTCAGCATGGATCCCGAGAGCCTGTACGTTTCCGAGTGCTACGTCGGAGCGGGCCCGACTCTCAAGAGGATCATGCCGAGAGGCAAAGGGTCGGCGGACCGTATCCTTAAGAGAACCAGCCACGTAACCGTCGCGGTTACGG
Organism: Clostridia bacterium; assembly: GCA_017518975.1. Classification (GTDB taxonomy): domain Bacteria; phylum Bacillota; class Clostridia; order Oscillospirales; family CAG-272; genus RUG11130. The sequence goes on along the minus strand of JAFWTH010000108.1, from coordinate 36,594 downwards.
AAAAACAGTGAGGAGGTAGTCGAAAGTGGGACAGAAAGTTAATCCGCACGGCCTCAGAGTCGGCGTAATCAAAAACTGGGATTCCAGATGGTTCGCATCCGATGAGAAGTTCGGCGACATCCTCGTGGCTGACTACAACATCAGAGAATATCTTAAAAAGAAGCTTTTCGCGGCGGGTATCCCGAGAATCGAGATCGAAAGGGATAACACGGGCCGTGCAAGAGTATTCATTCACTGCGCTAAGCCGGGTATCGTTATCGGACGCGGCGGCACAGAGATCGACGCTCTCAGACTCGACCTCGAAAAGAGGATGGGAGTTCCCGTATCGGTAAACGTGGTTGAAGTAAAGCACATCGACCTTTGCGCACAGCTCGTCGCGGAGTCGATCGCCTCTCAGCTCGAGAGACGTATCGCGTTCCGCCGCGCTATGAAGCAGGCGATCGGCCGCACCATGCGTATGGGTGCGAAGGGTATCAAGATAGCGGTCTCCGGGCGACTCGGCGGCGCCGATATCGCTCGCAGCGAGCACTATCACGAGGGTACCATCCCGCTGCAGACGCTTCGCGCGGACATCGACTACGGATTCTGGGAAGCCGACACCACCTATGGAAAGATCGGCGTCAAAGTTTGGATCTACAACGGCGAAGTTCTCTCCGAAGTTGCACGTACCGGCGAGCGTCGCGACGACAGACGCGGCAGAAGACCGGGCGACCGCAGAGACCGTCGTGACGGAGACCGCAGGGGCGGTGACCGCAGAGACCGCCGCGACGGCGACCGCAGAGGCGGCGACCGCAGAGACGGCGGCAGGCGCGACGGCAGAGGACGCGACGGCGGCTTCGAGCGCAAAGAGGGCAGAGGCTTCAGAGACCCCGGTTTCAGAAAAGAAGCCCCCAAGGCTCCCCGCGCTCCCCGTGAGGAAGCTCCCGCGGCCGACGCACCCAAGGAAGGAGGCGTGACCGATGTTAATGCCTAAAAGAGTAAAATTCAGAAGGGTTCAGAGAGGACGCATGAAGGGCGTTGCCACCCGTGGCAATAAGCTTGCGTACGGAAGTTACGGTCTCGTAGCGTCCGAACCCGCCTGGATCACGGCGAATCAGATCGAGGCGGCCCGTGTCGCCATGACGAGATACATCCGCCGCGGCGGTCAGGTCTGGATCAAAATATTCCCCGATAAGCCCGTGACGAAGAAGCCGCTTGAAACCCGAATGGGTTCCGGTAAAGGCGCGCCCGAATACTGGGTCGCCGTCGTCAAACCCGGCAGAGTTCTCTTCGAGATGGACGGAGTCACTGAGGATATTGCGCGCGAGGCAATGCGTCTCGCTATGCACAAGCTCCCCATCAAGTGCCGCTTCGTCACTCGTGAGATGCTTGAGAAAGAAGTGGAGGGATAAGCTGTGAGAACGTCAGAACTCAGAAATAAAACGGGCGCGGAGCTCGAAGCGATGCTGAAGGATCTCAAGGGAGAACTCTTCAACCTTCGTTTTCAGCACGCCATCAACCAGCTTGACAATCCCCACAAGATTTCCGACACCAAGAAAGAAATCGCAAGGGTCATGACCATCATCAGCGAGAAGAACGCGTGAGGGGGATATAAAAGATGGAAAATACACGTAATCTGAGAAAAACCAGAGTGGGCAAGGTTGTCAGCGATAAGATGGAAAAGACGATCGTCGTCGCCATCGAGGACAACGTTAAGCACCCCACGTACGGTAAGATCATCAAACGCACCTCCAAGATCCACGCTCACGACGAAAACGGCGAATGCCGTATCGGTGATAAGGTCGAAGTCATGGAGACCAGACCGCTCTCCAAGACGAAGAGATGGAGACTCGTGAGGATCATTGAGAAAGCGAAATAATCTTAGCGCCTAAACCACCTTCCCGAGCGGGAGACCGCTGCGGGGAGACAGAGGACCGCGCAAAATCGTGGTCCCGCAAAAAAATCCAAGGGAGGATGTCTTTAAAATGATTCAGCAGCAATCATATATGAAGGTAGCCGACAACACGGGCGCTAAGGAGCTTATGTGCATCCGAGTGCTCGGCGGCACCGGAAGACGGTACGGCAACATCGGCGACGTCGTTGTCTGCACCGTCAAAAAGGCCTCACCCGGCGGCGTCGTGAAGAAAGGCGACGTTGTCAAAGCGGTGATAGTCAGAAGCGTTAAAGGTCTTCGCCGTCCCGACGGTTCGTACATCAAATTTGATGAGAACGCGGCCGTCATAATCGGCGACGACAAGAACCCGAGAGGGACCCGTATCTTCGGCCCTGTGGCTCGCGAACTCCGCGAACACGAATACACGAAGATCCTTTCCCTCGCACCTGAAGTACTTTGAGATCGGAGGGGACAAAATGAATAAAGTGCACGTCAAAAAAGACGATACCGTCATAGTCGTCTCCGGTGATGACCGCGGCAAGACCGGTAAGGTTCTTGAGGTTTCCCCGAAAGAGGGAAAGGTCATCGTTCAGGGCGTCGGGATCGTTAAGAAACACGTCAAGCCGAGACCTCCGCAGGAGAACGGCGGTATAGTCGAGGTCGAGGGCGCGATGTACGCGTCCAAGGTCCAGATCCTCTGCCCGTCCTGCAAGAAGGCGACCAGAGTCGCCCACAAGTTTGTGGAGAAAAACGGCAAGAAGAAAAAAGTCCGCACCTGCGCTAAGTGCGGAGCCGAGCTTTGATAGGAGGTAAGAGCAATGTCAAGACTTTCGGAACTGTATAAAACCGAGGTTGCTCCCGCCCTCATGAAGAAGTTCGAGTACAAAAGCGTGATGCAGATCCCGAAGATCGACAAAGTCGTCATCAACGTCGGCGCGGGTGAAGCAAGGGAAAACACGAAGGTCATCGATTCCGTTATCGAGGACCTCACCAAGATCTCCGGCCAGAAGGCCGTGCCCACGTACGCGAAGAAGTCCGTTGCGAACTTCAAACTCCGTCAGGGCATGAAGATCGGCGCGAAGGTCACTCTCCGCGGCGAGCGTATGTATGAGTTTATCGACAAACTCTTCAACTTCGCTCTCCCGCGCGTCCGTGACTTCAAAGGTATCAACCCCGAGGCGTTCGACGGCAGAGGAAACTATGCCCTCGGACTCAAAGAGCAGCTCATATTCCCCGAGATCGAGTATGAAAAGGTCGACAAGGTCCGCGGTATGGACATTTGCTTCGTCACCACCGCGCTGACCGACGAGGAAGCAAGAGAACTGCTCACCCTCATGGGCGCTCCTTTCGCAAACTGACGTAACGCGCCGCGGCAGCGTCCGCGGTATGAAGAAGAATGCGCGGCGTCGCCGCGCCAAGCTTAAAAAGAAAGGCATGGATCATTCATAATGGCTAAAAAAGCGATGATCAACAAGCAGCAGAAGAAGCAGAAATTCTCTACCAGAGAATACAATCGCTGCAAGATCTGCGGCAGACCTCACGCCTATCTCCGCAAATACGGTATTTGCCGTATCTGCTTCAGAGAGCTTGCCTACAAGGGAGAGATCCCCGGCGTCAGAAAAGCGTCCTGGTAAGAGCGGGAGGAGAAGTGCCGGCCGGTTTTCAGCCGGAAGGCAGCGGTATGGGACGGAGTCCCGACTCCGCAGTTCCGCGCCGATAGGAAACTTTCGGGTTTAACCGTCGGCGAGCGGCCGGTTTCACACCGGCAGCAAGATTAACTTGCATGACAGGAGGAAAAAATAATGCAGATTTCAGACGTTATTGCGGATATGCTGACAAGAATCAGAAACGCAAGCAGCGCAAAGCACGAGACTGTCGACATCCCGGCGTCCAACATGAAGAAGCAGATCGCGGACATTCTTCTCCACGAGGGCTACATCAAGGGCGTTCAGGTGATCGATGACGGCAAGCAGGGTGTCATCAGAGTCGCTCTTAAGTACGAAACGGGCAAGAAAGCGGTCATCCACGGTCTTCGCCGTATTTCGAAGCCGGGTCTCAGAATTTATTCTAACTGCGATGATATGCCGAAGGTCCTCGGCGGCCTCGGTATCGCCATCGTATCCACGTCCAAGGGTATCATGACCGACAAAGAAGCCAGACGCGAACACGTCGGCGGCGAGATTCTCGCCTTTGTCTGGTAAGGAAGGGGGTCGCACTGATGTCAAGAATAGGAAGAGCACCCATTACCGTTCCCGCGGGCGTCACCGTAAACGTTGACGAGGCAAACCACGTCACTGTCAAGGGCCCGAAGGGCGAGCTCAATTTTGACGCTCCCCACTCCATGACCGTCAAGGTAGACGGAGCGGTCGTTACCGTCACCCGTCCCGACGACGCGAAGGAACACCGTTCACTCCACGGCATGACGAGAACGATCATCAACAATATGGTCGTCGGCGTGTCCGAGGGATTCTCGAAGAAGCTTCAGATCGTCGGCGTCGGTTACAGAGCGGCGAAGGAAGGGAACCGTCTGGTCCTCAACCTCGGTCACTCTCACCCGATCTACTTTGAGGAGTCCGACCTTGTGAAGTTCGACGTTCCCGATCAGAACACGATCATCGTCAACAGCTACGACAAGCAGGTTTGCGGACAGATCGCCGCGGAGATCCGCTCCAAGAGACCTCCGGAACCGTACCTCGGAAAGGGTGTCAAGTATGAAAACGAGCACATCCGCCGTAAGGCCGGTAAGACCGGTAAGTAATTAGGAGGGACGTCAAATGGTAAACAAGAGAGATAAAAACATTCAGCGCCTTAAAAGACACGTACGTGTCCGCGCTAAGATCAGCGGTACCGCTGATCTTCCCCGCCTTGGCGTCTACCGTTCCAACGCGCACATCTACGCTCAGATCATCGACGATGAAAACGGCGTAGTCCTCTGCGCGGCGTCCTCGAGCGAAAAGGGTTTCGAGGGGATCGGAAGCAATAAGGAAGCGGCGAAAAAAGTCGGCGCTAAGATCGCAGAACGCGCTCTGGCAAAAGGAATCGAAACGGTCGTCTTTGACCGCGGAGGATACATCTATCACGGGCGTGTATCGGAGCTGGCAAGCGGCGCGCGCGAGGGCGGACTCAAGTTCTGATCCGACGTGCGCAGCCTGAGCCGGAAGGCCGGTTTGTACACTGTTTAATCAACAATTAAACATTTCCAAGGAGAATAAGATGTTAAGAAATTTCAATCCCGAGGAGCTTGACCTCAAGGAAAAGCTCGTCGTAGTGAACCGTGTATCGAAGACCGTCAAAGGCGGTCGTATCCAGCGCTTCGCCGCCCTTATGGTGGTCGGAGATGAAAACGGTCACGTCGGCTACGGTCTCGGCAAAGCCGCCGAGGTTCCCGAAGCCATCCGCAAGGGCATCGAGGATGCCAAGAAAAATATGATCGAAGTATCTATGCGCGACACGACGATACCTCACGAGGTTCTCGGCGAGTTCGGCGCGGGCAAGGTTCTTCTTAAGCCTGCCGCAAAAGGTACCGGTATCATCGCGGGCAAGACGGTCCGTATCGTTCTTGAGCTTGCGGGTATCAAGAACATCAGAAGCAAATGCCTCAGATCCAACAATCCCGTCAACGTCGTCAAGGCGACATTCGAGGGACTTGGCAGTCTGAGAACCGTCGAGCAGGTCGCAAAGACCCGCGGAATCAGCACGGAGCAGGTCAGGGGTTAAAGGAGGTAGACGATAATGGAAAACGTAAAAGTTACTCTCGTAAAGAGCCTTATCGCGTCTAAGCCCGCACAGAGGGCGACCGCAAAATCTCTCGGCCTCCGTAAAATCGGCGATTCGATCATTCATGAGGCAGGTCCGGTCATCGACGGTAAAGTCAAGGTCATCTCGCACCTTGTGACCGTCGAAAAGGCTTAATTGCCTCAATTACTAAGAGAAGGAGGATCAAAGATGAAGCTCCATGAACTGTCACCCGCTCCGGGTTCCGCGAAAAAGGCATGGCGCAAGGGCAGAGGCCCGGGTTCCGGAAACGGCAAGACCGCAGGCAAGGGACACAAGGGTCAGAACGCCCGTTCCGGCGGCGGCGTCCGTCCGGGATTCGAAGGCGGCCAGCTCCCTCTGTACCGGAAACTTCCGAAGAGAGGGTTCAAGAACCGTTTTGCAAAGAATTACGCCATCGTCAATGTCAAAACGCTGAACGACCGTTTTTCCGACGGAGAGACTGTGAATCTCAGCGTTCTGATGGAGAAGGGCATTATCGACAAACCACTGGACGGGCTCAAAATACTCGGTAACGGCGAAATCGGCAAGAAAATAACCGTTGAGGCGTCGGTCTTTTCCGCGAGTGCGAAAGAGAAGATCGAGGCTGCCGGTGGAAAGGCCGAGGTGGTATAAGTGTTTCAGACCATTAAAAACGCATGGAAGCTTGCCGATCTGAGAAAGAAGATTCTTTATACGCTGCTCATAGTCTTCATTTACAGGATCGGTACCGCGCTTCCCGTCCCCTATATGGACGCGAATGCGATCAACAACCTGGCGTCTCAGATGTCCGGATCAGTTTTCCAGTATCTGAACATTCTGTCAGGTAACGCGCTGTCAAGAGCGACGATCTTCGCTCTCGGCATCCAGCCGTACATCACGGCATCCATTATCCTTCAGCTCCTCTGCGTTGCCATTCCCGCACTGGAAAGGCTCTCCAAAGAGGGTGAAGAGGGTAAGAAAAAGATCAACCAGATCACGAGATACACGACCGTCGCTCTGGCGCTCATTTCCGCTTTCGGCTACTATCAGCTGCTGAAATCGCAGGGCGTCATCACCGACACGGGCTGGTTCCCGATGATAGTCATCATCGCGAGCTACTGCGCCGGTTCCGCACTGGTCATGTGGCTGGCTGAGAAGATCAATGAGAACGGTATCGGAAACGGTATCTCAATAATCCTCTTTGCCAACATCATTTCTCGCGGTCCCGCGATCGTAAGCGGCATTATCAACTACGTAAGAGGTACGTCCACCTACACGACTGCGAGCGGTGAAACCGCAACGATCCCTCAGTGGGTCGGCATCATCATCGCGGTTGTCGGACTCATCGCGGCTGTCGCGATGATCGCGTTCATCGTTTGGATGACCAATTCCGAGAGACGTCTTCCCGTCCAGTACGCGAAGAAAGTCGTGGGAAGAAAGATGTACGGCGGGCAGAACTCCAATCTGCCGATCAAGGTCAATATGACCGGCGTTATGCCGATCATCTTCGCCAACTCCATCATCACCGTTCCCCAGACGATCGCGATGTTTACGGGTACGCCGAAGAGCGGATTCTGGAAAGGATTCCTTAATCTGTTCGACGCCGGAAGCTGGTTCTACGCGCTTCTGACTCTCGTGCTGATCGTCGCGTTCTCGTACTTCTATATTGCGATATCCTTCGATCCCGTCGAGGTATCCAACAATATCAAGTCGCAGGGTGGCTTCATTCCCGGTATCCGTCCGGGTCGCCCGACGGCTGAGTATATCAAAAAGGTACTCTCCCGCGTTACGTTTATCGGCGCTCTGTGTCTGGCTGTCGTAGCGGTACTTCCGCTCATCGCCAACGTCGCGTCCAGCGGAGCTCTCAGCTCGATCGCATTCGGCGGCTCTTCGATCATAATCGTGGTCGGCGTCGTCCTTGAAACGATCCGCGAGATCGAAGCTCAGATGACGATGAGACACTACAAGGGCTTCCTTGAATAAGCGGGGACGGAAATTATGGCAAGAAAAATAAATCTCATCCTTCTCGGCGCTCCCGGCGCCGGAAAGGGAACGCAGGCAGAGATCATTTCCGAGAAGTACTCCATCCCCGCCATCTCGACCGGCGCGATCATACGCGCGGCGATTGCCTCAGGCTCCGAGATGGGTAAGAAGGTCAAGGAGTACACCGATCGCGGCGACCTCGTCCCCGACGAAGTCGTGATAGAGATCATCAAGGAAAGACTCTCAAAGGAAGACTGCAAAGGCGGATTCATCCTCGACGGTTTTCCGAGGACGGTTCCTCAGGCTGAGGCGCTCGAACGTCTCGGCGTCGAGATTACAGACGTTATCTCGATCGAGGTTTCGGACGAGGATATCATGGACAGGATGTCCGGACGACGCGTTTGCCGCGCCTGCGGAGCCACCTTCCACGTCAAGTACAAACCTTCTCCGAACGGCGAGACGTGCCGCTGCGGCGAACCTCTCACGAGGCGCGCCGACGACGATCCCGAAGTCGTCGCATCGCGGCTCAATGTTTATCACGATCAGACCGAACCTCTCAAGAAGTTCTATGATGAACGCGGCAAACTCAAGATCGTCATCGGTCAGGAAAAACTTGAGGATACGACAAGATTGACTGCCGAAGCCCTCGAGGGCTGACGCCGATTTTCTGAAAAAGTCGGCAAAGTCGGAAAAGCAGGGCAGAATAGTATGATCATTATCAAGAATTCCGAACAGTTGAAAAAGATGAGGGTGGCGGGTCGGATAACCGGCGAGGCCCTCGCTCTTGCGGGCGAGGCGGTGCGCGAAGGCGTCACCACGAAACACCTTGACGATATCATCCGTCACCACATCGAAAAATGCGGGGCTCGTCCGTCGTTCCTCGGATACGGCGGATTTCCCGCAAGCGCATGCATATCTCTCAATGAGGAGGTCATCCACGGCATACCGTCGGGTGAACGCGTTCTGAAAGAGGGCGACATCGTCAAGATCGACGTCGGCGCGCTCAAGGACGGGTTCCACGGCGACAGCGCGAACACTTTCGCGGTCGGAAGGATCTCCGATGAGAAAAGACGTCTTATCGAAGTGACGAAGAAATCCTTCGAGCTCGGCGCGGCAAAAGCGATCGACGGAGGCCGTCTGGGCGACGTCGGGCACGCCGTGCAGGAATATGTGGAAGCCGCCGGTTTCTCAGTCGTGAGAAAATACGTCGGTCACGGCGTCGGCGCCGCACTTCACGAGGACCCGAACGTACCTAATTACGGGGTCGCCGGAAGAGGTCTTCGCCTCTGCCGTGGGATGACGATCGCGATAGAGCCGATGGTCAACGCGGGCGGATATGAAGTTCGCGAGTTGAACGACGGCTGGACCGTCGTCACCCGTGACGGAAAGCCGTCAGCCCACTACGAGCACACCGTGGCGATCACGGAAAACGGCGTTGAGTTTCTTACGAAGATATGAAAGAAAAAAGCGCAAATGAAGTTCTCCGGGCGGGCTCGGTCGTCGTATCGACGGCGGGGCGCGACAGACGCCGCGTATTCATCGTCACGGACGTGACTGAAGAGGCGGGCAGAATCATGGCGGCGGTTTCGGACGGTTCTCTTCGTAAAATCGCGAAGGGAAAGCGGAAGAACGTGCGTCACCTCAGGGTGATAGGCGCCGTCACGGAGAACGAACTCGCAAAACTCATCGACGAACCATCAGACGGGTTCATAAAGAAGCTGATCGGAAAATACGATCCGCTGCAAAATGCGGCGGGGAGCAGTTTGATTAGTCGCCCGGAAAGAGGCGGCGGGGAGAATTGATTTTATGCCAAAGGATGACGTTATCGAATTTGAGGGAACGGTCGTTGAGGCGCTGCCCAACGCCACCTTCAAGGTGAAGCTTCCCAACGATATGATCGTTACCGCTCATATCTCCGGGAAACTCAGAATGAACTATATCAAGATCCTTCCCGGTGACAACGTAAAGATCGAAGTATCGATCTACGACCCCACAAAAGGACGGATCACATGGAGAACGAAGGGTTGATCGCCCCGGTTCTCCTGATAACTCGAGAAAGGTGGAAATTACTGTGAAAGTCAAACCTTCCGTAAAGAAAATTTGCGACAAGTGCAAGATCATCAAGCGCCATGGCAAAGTCATGGTGATCTGTGAGAATCCGAAGCACAAGCAGAGACAGGGCTGATCCCCTGATTTTTCAAGAGAAAGAGGTGAAACGAAAGAATGGCTCGTATATCAGGTGTTGATATTCCGAACAACAAACGGATCGAGTATGCTCTGACCTACATCTACGGCATCGGTCTGAAAAGTTCTCAGGATATCCTCGCGAAGACCGGCATCAACCCGGATACCCGCGCGAAGGACCTGACCGAGGACGACATCGCGAAGCTCCGTGACGAGATTGAGTCCAACTACAAAGTTGAGGGTGAACTTCGCCGTGAAGTCGCCCTGAACATCAAGCGTCTTATTGAGATCAACTGCTATCGCGGCATACGTCACAGAAAGGGTCTCCCCGTTCGCGGACAGAGGACCAAGACGAACGCCAGAACGAGAAAGGGTCCCGCAAAGACCATCGCCAACAAGAAAAAGTAAAAGGAGACAGGAGAGCAAATGGCTAAGGTTGCAAAGAAAACCATCAAAAAGCGCCGCGATAGAAAAAATATCGAAAAAGGCGCTGCCCACATCCGCTCGACTTTCAACAACACTATCGTCACCATCACCGACGTGGCTGGCAACACGGTAGCGTGGTCGTCGTCCGGTTCACAGGGCTTCAAGGGCTCCAGAAAGAACACTCCTTACGCCGCTCAGACCGCAGCCGAGGCTGCAGCGAAGGGCGCAATGGAACACGGTATGAAGACTGTCGAGGTTTTCGTCAAGGGTCCCGGTAACGGACGCGAGGCGGCTATCCGCGCACTTCAGACCGCTGGGCTCAACATCACTCTTATCAAGGACGTGACTCCCATCCCCCACAACGGATGCCGTCCGCCCAAACGCAGAAGAGTATAAAAACAGGAGGATAATGTTATGGCAAGATATACAGGCGCGTCCTGCAAGCTTTGCCGCAGAGAGGGCAGAAAACTCTTTCTCAAAGGCGAGCGCTGCCTCAGTGACAAGTGTGCCGTCGTCAGACGCTCGACTGTTCCCGGTCAGCACGGCATGGGACGTAAGAACGTTAAGGAATACGGTCTCCAGCTGAGAGAAAAGCAGACTGCAAGACGTTACTACGGCGTACAGGAAAAGCAGTTCAAGGGTTACTACGTCAAAGCCGACAAGCAGGAAGGCGTTGCGGGTGAAAACCTTCTGTCCCTTCTCGAGAGACGTTTTGACAACGTAGTTTACAGAATGGGTCTTGCTTCCAGCCGTAAGGAAGCGCGTCAGTTCGTCCGTCACGGACACTTCACGCTCAACGGTAAGAAAGCAAATATTCCGTCTATCATCGTTAAGGTCGGCGACGTCGTTGCGCTCAAAGAGGACAGCAGATCGCTCGAAAAATTCAAAGGGCTCCTTGAGACCGCCGATACGGTCATCAAACCCAAGTGGCTTGACGTTGATGATGAGTGCCTCACCGCGAAAGTCGTCGCGAACCCGCAGAGGGACGACGTTGACTTCCCGTTCGAAGAGCAGCTTATCATCGAGCTTTACTCCAAATAATAACCTGACAAGCGGGGGATGCGCATGCACCGCAATCGGAGCGCCTCGTTTTGCCGGGGCGCGGACATGAGAATAGTGCGAAAAATTAAGGAGGGTTATTAATGATAGAAATAGAGAAGCCGAATATTGCGACGATAGATATGAGCGACGATGGTAAAAGCGGAAAGTTTATCATCGAGCCCCTTGAAAGAGGCTACGGCGTCACCCTCGGGATATCGCTCCGCCGAGTTCTGATCAACTCACTTCCCGGCGTTGCGGTTTCACGAATCAAAATAGACGGTGTTCTTCACGAGATCTCCACGATCCCCGGGATCGTTGAGGACGTGCCCGAGATCGTTCTGAACGTCAAGGGAATAGTTGCGAAACTGTTCGCAGAAGGATCCAAGACGGTCATAATCGATACGACGGGCGAGCGTGAGATCACCGCGGAAGACATTAAGACCGACGCCGATATCGAGATCCTTAACCCCGAGCATCACATCTGCACCGTAGGCGAGAACGTGAGATTCTATATGGAGATCACTTTCGACCACGGCAGAGGGTACGTTTCCAGCGAATACAACAAACAGGCGTATCTCGAGAACAACGCGGGCGTTCAGGCTCCGATCGGCACCATCTTCACAGATTCCAACTACACTCCCGTTTATCACGTCAACTATACCGTTCAGAACACCAGAGTCGGAAGCAGCACCGATTTCGACAAGCTGACGCTCGAAGTTCTCACGAACGGCGTGATACTCGCGAAGGAAGCGATTTCTCTTGCAGCCAAGATACTCAACGAACATCTCAACTTGTTTGTCGATTTGTCAGACGAGGCGAAGAACGCGGAGATCATGATCGAGCGCGAAGAGACTATCAAAGAGAAAGTCCTTGAGATGACCATTGAGGAGCTTGACATGTCTGTCAGAAGCTTCAACTGCTTGAAGCGTGCGGGCATCGACACGGTCGAGGATCTTATCGGAAAGACCGAAGAGGATATGATGAAAGTCAGAAACCTCGGTAAGAAATCGCTGGAGGAAGTCATGACGAAGCTTGCCGCCCTCGGACTCGAACTCAAGAAAGAGGAAGAGTAAGAGCGTGAGGCGGGCGCTCCCCGGAACGGGGAAGACAAACTTTAGCAAAAGGAGGACAGAACAATGCCAGGAACAAGAAAACTCGGCAGACCGACCGCGCACAGAAACGCAATGCTCCGCGGCATGGTCACTTTTCTGATCGAAAACGAACAGATCGAAACGACGGTGACGAGAGCGAAGGAAGTTCGTTCCATGGCTGAGCGTATGGTAACGCTCGGTAAGAAGAACACCCTTGCAGCAAAACGTCAGGCGCTTGCATACATCACCAAAAGGGAAGTCGTCACGAAACTTTTTGACGTGACTGCGCCCCGTTATGCCGACAGAAACGGCGGTTACACCAGGATTTATAAACTTGGTCCCCGTCGCGGTGACGGCGCGGAGATGGCTTTGATCAGATTCGTCGACGTGAAGTTTGACGCGAAAGACTCTAAGAAAGACGACAAGAAATAATCATATGATTCCGCGCGCCGTTTTTCGGCGCGCGGTTTTCTTACGAACGCTGTCTTCAAATTGACCCTGTACGGACGGCTCTCAGCCGTCAGTACCTTAAAAAGCCTTCCCCTTGAGGGGAAGGTGGGTCCGAAGGACCCGGATGAGGTGAGAAACAAGAATACAAGGAGAATCGACATGACCGTAAAAACGAAAAAACTGACGCCCGTAATGGGCTGGAACTCATACTGCAACTGCGACTGCTCTCCGAGCGAGAAGATCATCACCGATGCCGCGGACGCTCTCGTCCGCCTCGGTCTCTCCGACCTCGGATATAACATGGTCGGCCTCGACGACGGTTATCTCGGACGCGAGAGAAACGCCGAGGGGCAGCTCGTCTGGAAGGAAGACATCTTCCCGCACGGCATGAAATGGCTCACAGATTATATCCACTCGAAGGGCCTGCTCGCGGGCTGCTATCTCGGGTGCGGACTGACGACCTGGTGGGGCGACGCCGGGACGCTTGGCCACGAATTCGAGGACGCTAAACGCATCGCCGAGTGGGGCTTCGACCTCGTCAAATACGACAATCACCCGACAGATCAGGACGGTGAGCGCAACCTTGTCAAAGAATACATCAAAATGGGTATCGCCCTGAAGAACTGCGGCCGCGATATAATCTTTGCGATGTGCGAGCACGGCGCGACCCGCCCGTGGCTCTGGGCGCACGGCGTCGGAGATATGTGGCGCGTCGGCGGCGACATCCGCGACAACTTCTCCCGCGAGACGGACCAGTACCGCGGGATACTCGGCGCGATGGACGAATACGGTTCCGACTCGACTCCGCATACCAGAGTCGGAGGTATCAGCGACCCCGATTTCCTCGTCGTCGGTATCAAAGGCAATTCGCAGTTCATGGAACTCGGCAACGGTCTAACGGACGCGGAAGGCAGAACGCAGTTCGCCCTTTGGTGCATGACGTCCTCTCCGCTGATTATCGGCGCCGATCTCAATAAGCTCGACGAGGAATCTCTGAGGACGCTCAAAAACAAAAACCTGATCGCCATCGACCAGGATCCGCTCGTCATCCCCGCGCGCCGAGTGTCGTCGGAATACCACGGACGCGAACTGTGGGTAAAGGAAATGTCCGACTTCCGCTGGGCGGTCGCCGTCCTCAACCGCGGACCGAATCCGAATCGCTTCTCGTTCCGCTGGGAAGAAGTCGGACTCGCGGGCGGCATCGGTATGACCGTTCGCGACGAATGGACAGGCGAGGAGTTCCCGGAGCAGTTCGGAGTCTTCTCCTGCGACGTCGCCTCACACGATACGAGAGTCTTTACTCTGACGCCCGAGATGTAATTATCAAGAGGGGTTCAGTCCAAATGACCGAACCCCTTTTTTTGCTCTTGCAAAATTGTATTTGGTGTGTTAAAATCAAATTGCGACACAATTCGATATTTCTTCTTGTATGGGTATGTATTTTTGTTTCGGCAAAAATGCATGCTCCTTTCCCGCATTCCTATACAGGAAGAAAGGAATTGTGTCGCAGCAATCGGAGTTATGCGTTTTTCGGTGCGCAGCTCCGGCTGCGCACTTTTTAATTACGAGGATCAAAAATAGCAGGGGGATCGAATGATGGCACAAAAAGTTCAGATCATAATCAAGAGCTGTGACCGCAGAGTTCTCGAACTCGAACAGGTAAAAAATTGGTTCGTGGCAAACGGCTATAAGATCTCAAAAAACCACTGGTCGGTAGACAAAACGGCTGATATCATCATCCTCACGACGTGCGGCGTTACTCAGCTGCACGAGGATTTCACGTTCGAAACGCTTGAGCGGATAAAGGAGGGCAAAAAGCCGGGTGCGAAGATCATACTCGGCGGATGCGTCCCTGAAATCAACCCTGAGCGCGTCGCGCGCGAGTTCGGCGGGGCGACGTTCAGTCCCAAGTCGTACGAAAAACTCGACGAAATATTCGATATGCCTGCCAAACTCGACGAATTCGAACGCCCGAACCGCTATAAAATGGAGGGCGTTTACCGCAGCGACGTAGGAAATACTCTCGACGCCGTCAAATTCGTCGCTCACCTGAGTCCCAGAGCGATCATGCGCGGGCTGAGATTGAGAGCGAACAACCGCAAGACGTTTTATATCCAGATCCACGAGGGTTGCTCAATGGGCTGCACGTATTGCGCGATCCAAAAGGCAATCGGTCCGCTCCGCAACAGCAAACCGATAGAAACGGTCATCTCGGAGTTCAGAGAAGGACTCAGCAAGGGATATAAGTATTTCAGACTGATTGGCGACTGTGCGGGAAGCTACGGTCTCGATATCAAGACCAACCTCGGCCAACTGCTCGCCGAGATTGCGAAGATCGAAGAGCCGTTCCATCTTGAACTGACGGATATTAACCCCGTTTTCCTTAAGGTCATTTTCGATCCGGTGAAAAAACTCTGTCAGCAGAAGCGGCTTGCTACGCTCTACATACCGATCCAGTCGGGCAACGACCGTGTTCTCGGATTGATGCACAGACGGTATGATATAGAAGAGACAAAGCGCATGCTTCTCGAATTGAAGGAATCTGCTCCTAAGGATTTCCGTATCGGCACTTCCGTCATCGTCGGATTTCCGTCCGAGACCGAGGAGGAATTGAAGGATACGATAGATATCTGCAACCTCATGAAGTTCGACTGGATCTACTGTCACGGTTTCTCTCCAAGACCGGGCACTCCCGCCGCGGACCTCCCGGGACAGTATACCGAGGAAGAGGTCATGGAAAAGGTCGACAGATTCAGAGACGGCATAGCCGACCGCGACTCCGTCGTCCTCGATTTCAAATGAAATAAGAAAAGCGCCGGGATCCGATCCCGGCGCTAAGTCTTTATAAAACGTCTTTTATCGCCCTGAGCAGGTCAGCGTACTCTTCGAATTCCGGCAGTTCGGAATGCTTTTTCTTTTCGAGGGTAGGTACGTAGGATTCGGGTGAGGGTTCCGTTTAGACCGTAACGAACGGCAATGTTATTATCTTGTTTTCTCAACTAACTTATTTTAAAAGACAAGAAAATTTGAGGCATCCCATAGTCAGAAAAGCTCACATAGCAACATTTCGAATTATTCGGATTGAATTGTAACGTTCCCTCAAGTTCATCATTTTTAGAGTATAAATAGAAATTTGGCTTATAACTAAAATCTTGTTTTAAATATAGAGTGTAATGATGATCAAGTAATGACAATGTACATTCACCGTCTGAAGTAATGTTTATTTCCGCTTCTCCATTTTTTAGGTATATTGTTTCAATAGTTTCAATTTCATTTCCAGTACAGTACCAACTTTCGGATGAAAATGAATTGGAATGAAAAGCGACAGATGAAAAATCGGAGTAACCGCAATCCCTACAGGTTGTATTATACATTGCATGCGGTAATGTTGTTCCTACAGTTTTTCCACATCGTTCACATGTCTTTGGCTTTGAACACGAAGCGGCGAGGTAATTGTGACCAAGTGCAGATACTGGGTTCTTGTATGAATCCTCACACCTTGAACACTTGTAATAATAGTATCCGGCTTCCTCGCAATTCGGTTCTTTGTATTCCTCTAAAGCGTATTCGTGCCCAAGTGCGGGTATTTCTTGATAGTCAGAGTACCCGCAACTGCATGTTGTATAGTCATACCACCCGCTTTTGGTACATGTTGGATTCTGTCCGGTGTGATTTACGAAAGAGTGTGTATGACCGGGTTTTGTTGACGGTTGTTGAATAGTTGGAGTGGTTGGGTTATTGCCAGACGATCCTTTGTTTTGATTGGTATTAGGAACTGTGGTTGAAGGAGTGCCTGATTTGTTATCGTTTGATAACGAATTCGTGCCAGTTTGGCTTTTTACCTCATCCACATAATCAAGAGAGATCCAACCTTCCGGGGATGAAATCTTTCCCCATCCAATGTTTGAACCGTTACCATTGGTGATTTCTGTGACAGAAACTTGTTGATTTTTGTAAAGACTGGCAATCGACGGGTAATTCGTACCCGGTCCGCTTCTTACGTATAGTTCTTCGACTCTGACATTCACAAGATAATCCGTTTTTGTACTCTCGTCTTTTGAAGCGGTGTTCCCTTGTTTGGAGGAAGTTGTTTCGCTTGAAGTGGTCTTTTTTGTTTCGTTTGTAGAATTCGGAGTGTTATTTGTGTTTGTTTTGGAACTGGTATTTGAATCTGTATTTGTTTTGAGTTGATTGGATGAGACGTAAAAATCCGGGTCAACAGAGATATATGCGGTAATACCGCAATATTCCGTGTATTCATTATACGTTATTGACACATTATAATATACTCCGTCAATGGTTCCTTTGTAGACTCTGGTGTAATCCTTTGTTGAATCGATATACATCTTGTCCTTGAAGAATGTTGAGAAATCCGAAACGCCGGGAATATTACCGAGCAGCGTATCATAGAGCGCCATCATCGTTGCTATTAAATCCGATGCCCCGTATGTCGTACCGGGACCTGTCATAGAGAAATAGTTGAATGACAGAACTCGGTAGGGCGATTTGTCTTGACAAGTTACGGTAATGCAGATGTTTCCCTTATAAATCGTATACTCAATAGTTGATTCGGCGCTGTTTTTATAGTCTTCCAAAGAGTCAAAACTTCCGAGACCTTTTCTCAGCACGTCTGAAAAGTCGCTCCATGTGGGAAGAAACGCGATAATTGCGGTTTTGTTCTCATCTTCTGATTCATTTTTATTCGATATTTCTTTAGAGTTGTCCTTGTTGGTTGCATTGCTTCGATAACTATTCCAGTTTCCACATGAAACAAGGGTACTTATCAGAAAAAACGAAACAAAGATTAATGAAATAAACTTTTTCATTTGTCCACTTTTCCTCTTTTCAATGCGGAACTTTGATCAGATTCAAAGAACCGCAATATGTGAATCAATAACTATTGGAAAAAGTAACGGCAATTGACGTCTGAACTTGAGTGCTGACATAACCGTACTGCCCGTATAGTTCGTTATCGCCATTAAACACTACAAGAATTTTGATCGCATTGTCATTGTACTCTGTAAAATATTCTCCAACTTCAGGATTAAGCATTACGTCTCCGGAAACGACAACTAAATATGAGTTGTCAATATAGTTTTTATAATCCGAATTTCCACGAAGGCCCTCGCTTGAAACAAAGTTTTTTGTTTCGGAGTCCTCGGGACCATACACCTTTATTTGATAATTCTTGATTGTTTTTCGAATTAGCTCACCGTAACTGATCGTCCATATACCATAAGTATAATTGATCCTGCTGAATTCATCAATGACATTACTTTCTGGAATAGTCCTCGAAGAAAGAGCTGATTCATAGACAGACTGCATATATGGGATAAGGCTTGTGTTGTCAGACAATTTATAATTCAGTACATTTATACCACCCTCTTGTATACTACCGCTCAAATCGAAAACCATTCCGCCGGCAACGGCTGACATATAAACATTTGACGACGAAAGGTGGAATTCTATCATAGTCGAAA
Source organism: Clostridia bacterium (assembly GCA_017518975.1). Lineage (GTDB taxonomy): Bacteria > Bacillota > Clostridia > Oscillospirales > CAG-272 > RUG11130. Next base: position 18,331 of record JAFWTH010000108.1, on the reverse strand, counting down.
AGCCATTACCGGCTTTGCTTGTATTATAATCTTCGGGCAAGAACTTATAACTAGTAATCGTTTCGTATAAACTCTGTCCGTCTTTTATCTTTTCGGGATTTTCTTTTATGTACTTAATTAAATCATCCATTGAGATATAAATAAGATACTGGACGTCCTTTTCAACTACGACATAACTATATGATCCATGATTATCATATTCCGGAAGAGTATTGGTCCAAATTCCTATACATTCTGAAGAAATTTTATTTTTAAAAATGCATCCGGATGAAAAAACAGTAATTATAAGGAGCGTGGTAATGAGTGCAGTTATTCTTATAACTGGGTACGATTTTGGTATTTTAAGTATTAGTTTTTTCATTTCATTTTTCCTTATCCTTTTATATTTAAATAAAAAAATGCGCAGCCGAAGCCGCGCATGAAAAACACGACCTCGATTGTCGCCAAACAATAGCTGATCACTGGCATAAATGAGAGTGCAGCCTGAGCCCGTGTTTTTGCCGTAAGCAAAACAACACTCTCATTATTATGCGAGTGATTTATGATCATACTATTGTTTGGCACAAAAATTATACCAAAATATACAGTATATGTCAATCATTATACTCTGGTATGGGTTTCAATTGTTGTGCTGTCAGCATTGTTTTGCCGAAAAAAGTATGATATTATAATATCATCAAGAAAAAAGGAGCAAAACGATGAAAAAAGACACGTCGGCGTTGCTTCACGAATTGCAGTCGAGCGGCGATTTCAAAAAATATTACAGCGAGAATTCCGGTTTTTTTGTTAAAGAGAGTTTGTCCGAGCTGCTTGAGCGATATCTTTCCGAAAAGGGGGAGTCCCGCGCCGAGGTCATCCGCCGTTCGGGGATGAGCGTCAATTACGCTTACCAAATATTCAACGGTACGCGTGTCCCGGAGAGAAACAAGCTTCTTTGCCTATGCGTCGCTATGGGGTTGACTCTCGAGGAGACGCAAACGCTTCTTAAGGCTTGCGGGTATTCTCAGCTATACGTCAAGATCCCGTTCGACTGCGTCGTGATATACGGGATCTTACATAAAAAAAGTGTGATCGAGATCAACTGTATGCTTTACGATTACGGTCTCGAAACGATAGGGTAACAAAAATGAAAAAATGTCCTTACTGCAATTCGGATATCTCAGACGAGGCGGAGTTTTGCATTTATTGCATGAGGGAACTGTCTGAAAAAGAGGAGATAATTACGCCCGAGCCCAAAAGCCGAAAAAAACTGATCCTGATTCCGGCGGCAATTCTGATTGTTTTTGCGATCGTCTTTTCTAACATTGCTTTTTCCGGCGTATTGAGATTTGCAAAGCCAGACACACACGTTGATACTGAAGATGGAGACAATACTTCCAAAGTTGCGGCGGAAACGATACTGTTTGACAACGGCAAAACAATGCCTCTCGGCTGGTCTGAAGAAAAAGACGTTGACGAATTTGGCGATGAGACCGGGCACAAAAGTTTGACCGGCGTTTTCAGAGGATCATACAGTAATTCAGCGGTCAAAGACGAAGACCTGACTGTTTATATTAAGATTGATGATCGTTCTCCGGATTCAACGTATATTTGTCTTTTCGAGAATGGAAGATATCTCCCCAACGTATATGAATCGTCGACCATCGCTCTGACGATCAAACTCCCGTCCGGAGAAATCAAATCATATGATCTGACTTGTGATTTGGAGAATGATTCGGGTTGGTTCTGGAGCAGAGAAAAAAGTCTCGCCGCCGAGATCCGGTCTTCGGGCGAGACGAGTATAATCATTACTGTTCAATCGTTCGGTAATATCTCAAAGTATTCCTTCAGGGTCAATAATAAGGGACTGGCTGAATTGTTGGAAAACTACTTGAAGGGTTGACGTGTGAGAAAAACATAGTTTGCGTTTAACAATATGCCGGAGGGCAAAGAATGAAAACTTCCGAGTGGCTTGACTCCATTTTTGCGATTTACTCGCCCGTGACGGTATTGTCAGACCGCAACGGGAAGAAGGCGTTAAGGCTGAAACATAAAAAACTCGGACGCGAGATCGTCCTGATTACGTTTGAAGACGAAAACCCTGTTTACGACTTTTTGAAAACGGTGAGACACGAAAATCTCGCCGACGTTCTTGACGTTCTGAAATTCGAGGACGGGGAGGCTGTCCTTGAGGAATACCTTCCAGGTATGACCGTCGCGCAAGTGCTTGAGACGGGGCTATATGATTATCACGGCGCGAAAACGGTGATGATCGCTATTTGTCGTGCGCTTGATGCTCTTCATAAGCACGGTTTTGTTTATCGTGACCTTAAACCGGAAAACGTACTTATTACCGATGAAGGCGAAATCAAACTCATAGATTTCGACTCGTGCAGAGTATCAACAACCGAAAAAAGTTACGATACGGTAGCGCTCGGAACGCCCGGGTACGCATCGCCGGAGCAGTACGGGATAAAGCAGAGCGACGCGCGGAGCGATATTTATTCTGCGGGAGTTTTTTTAAACGTTATGCTGACCGGGACGCATCCATCTGAAAAACTCGCGAAGGGAAGGGTGGGAAGGATAGTGTTGAAGTGCACCCAGATATCGCCAGAAAAACGCCCCCCTTCGGTTTTGGACCTCATGAATGCGCTTTGATTTCTTTCAATAGAAAAATCCCGCGGGATTCATACCGCGGGATTGGTTTTATAAAACGTCTTTTATCGCCCTGAGCAGGTCGGCGTACTCTTCGAACGCCGGCAGTTCGGGGTGATCTTTTTTTATCTTTTCCGTCGAGCGGAACAGGAATCCCGCGCGGCTCGCCTTGATCATCTCGAGGTCGTTGAAGCTGTCGCCCGCGGCGATAGTGTCGTATCCCATCGACTGCAGCGCTTTGACGGTCGTGAGTTTCGTTTTCTCACAGCGCAGCTTGTACCCCGTCACCGTCCCGTCGTCCGTGACGGTAAGCGAATTGCAGAAGATCGTCGGCATTCCGAGCTTCTTCATAAGCGGTCCCGCGAACTGCTCGAACGTGTCGGAGAGTATCACGGTCTGCGTGACGCTTCTCAGCTCGTCGAGAAAATCCTTCGCTCCGTCCATCGGGTCGATCCCGCCTATCACTTCGCGGATCTCGTTCAAGCCCAGATGATGTTCCGCGAGCGTTTTGAGTCTGAAATCCATCAGTTTCGCGTAATCGGGTTCGTCGCGCGTCGTGCGTCGAAGCTCCGGGATCCCGCTCTTTTCGGAAAAAGCGATCCATATCTCTGGGACGAGGACGCCCTCGAGGTCGAGACAGACAATATTCATACCGTACCGCCTTTTTTGATCCTCGCTTCGGCTTTAAGCCGCAGCTCGGTGTTCAGTATCCTTTTTCTCAATCTTATCGTTTTGGGAGTGACTTCGATCAGTTCGTCGTCTGCGATGAATTCGATCGCCTGCTCGAGCGAGAGTTCTTTCGGGGGGACGAGGCGGAGGGCTTCGTCAGCTCCCGCGGACCTGATCGAAGTGAGGTGCTTCTTCTTGCATACGTTCAGCGCGATATCTTCTTTCTTCGGACACTCGCCGACGATCATTCCCTGATAAACGGGAGTCTGGACGCCGATGAACATAACTCCTCTGTCCTGACTGTTGAACAGACCGTAGGACGTTGATTCGCCGTCCTCGGACGCGACGAGCGAACCCGTGAACCGTGTGGTGACTTCGCCCTTGAACGGCTGATACCCGTCGAATACGGAGCTGATGACGCCTTCGCCTCTCGTGTCGGTCATGAATTCGCTTCTGTAGCCGAGCAGACATCTCGCGGGAATGGAATATTCGATCCTCATACGGGAACCCGCGGGTCCCATCTCGAGCAGTTCCCCGCGTCTTGCGCCAAGCTTCTCTATGACCGCGCCGACGTATTCCTCGGGCACGTCGGCGGTCACACGCTCCATCGGTTCGCATTTCCTGCCGTCGATCTCTTTGAAAAGGACTCTCGGGGTCGAGCAGCAAAGCTCATATCCCTCGCGCCTCATCGTTTCGATGAGGATCGAGAGGTGCATCTCTCCTCGTCCGGCGACCTTGAAACTGTCGGTCGTCTCTCCGTCGGAAACGCGGAGCGACACGTCGCGCAGCGTTTCTTTGTAGAGGCGCTCGCGAATCTGTCGCGACGTGACGAATTTGCCCTCGCGTCCTGCGAACGGGCTGTCGTTGACGGAGAACGTCATTTCCATCGTCGGCTCGCTGACCTTGACGAATTCAAGCGGCTCGGGAGCGAGCGGGGAAGTTATGGTATCTCCTATCGAGATATCCTCGGCTCCGGAGAAGCAGACGATATCGCCTACCGTCGCCTCGTTTACTTCTTTCTTGTTCAGACCGTCGAACTGCCAGAGAGTAACGATTTTCGTCTTCTTGGGCGGAGCGTCCGGGTCGTGATAGTTTACGATGACGGCCTCCGCTCCGACCGTCGCAGTTCCTCTCTCGATACGACCGATACCGATTCGGCCGACGTAATCGTTGTAGTCGATGCTCGATACGAGAAGCTGGAGCGGCTCGTCGGGTTCGCCCTCGGGAGCCGGTATGTATTCGAGGATCGTATTGAAAAGCGGGTCGAGGTTTACGCCCGCCTCGTAAGGCGAAAGGGAAGCTGTGCCGGCTCTGCCGGAGCAGAAGATCATCGGGGAGTCGAGCTGTTCGTCCGTCGCGTCCAGATCGAGCAAAAGCTCGAGGACTTCCTCCTCGACTTCCTCGAGACGCGCGTCCGGTCTGTCGATCTTGTTGATGACTACGATGACTCTGTGGCCGAGTTCCATCGCTTTTCTCAGCACGAAACGGGTCTGAGGCATCGGACCCTCCGCCGCGTCGACGAGGAGGAGGACGCCGTTGACCATTTTGAGTATTCTCTCGACCTCACCGCCGAAATCCGCGTGTCCGGGAGTGTCGACGATATTTATTTTCACGCCGTTTCTCATAACGGAGGTGTTCTTCGCGAGGATCGTTATCCCGCGTTCGCGTTCGAGATCGCCGGAGTCCATTACGCGCTCCCTCACGACCTGATTTTCGTGATACTCCCCGCACTGTTTGAGCATTTCATCGACGAGCGTCGTCTTACCGTGGTCGACGTGGGCGATTATCGCGATATTTCTGAGATCTTCTCTTATCAAAATATGAACCTCTTTTCCGAAATAAGTGCTTTCACTAAATCACCCTATATTTTAGCACAACTCCGGAGAAAATCATATATTTATTTTGATATTATTTGCACCGTCCGCAAGTTTTTTTATGTTGTTTTTTATCAAGAAAAAAACGGCGGAGCCGTGCCCACCGTTTTTAAGGACGGAGTAACACTCCACCCTTTTTTCAGGGATATCAGGATTTGTCTCGCCTGCGGGCTCAGTTGCAGACAGTTTAGAGAACAATTCTTTTCATTGTAACCGTCTGTCTGCTGAAGATCGACGCACGCGTCGATCTTCCGGCAACTTCATATATTTCAAAAACGGCTCTGACAGCCCCCCGGGCTGTCATTCACTACCGGGGCCCTTCAAATCCTTCATCTGAAAAAAACCACACGGAAAAATCCGTGTGGCTTTTTTTCAGGGATATCAGGATTTGAACCTGAAACGACAGAGTCAAAGTCTGTTGTGTTGCCATTACACCATATCCCTGCGTACGGCGTATATTCTAACACAACGCCGGATCAAAGTCAAGAAAAAAAGAGCGGGACGGCGTTTTGCGCCGTCCCGTCACGTTATGTTTTTCAATCGTCCGTCGGACCCATCTTTTCAAACGGTATCGGTTTGAAATCCGGTATTTTTTTATAGAGCGGAGCGTCGGGCCTTATCCTGTAGTCGCGCCCCTCCATATCGACGAATCCCGGATCGTCCTCGGTTATGTAGTTCGTGTCGAGACCCGTCGCCGATTCCGTTCCGATGTCGAGCTTGAACGGTCTCGAGGCGCGAACGATGACGTTGTTCTCATAATGATTGCACCACGGCGTTCTCAGCCGCCTTTCCGCTTCGCCCGATTTCTCGACGTAATTCGGATCTTTGAGATCTTCGTGATGACGGATCGCCGCCTCCGCCCACTCGCGGAACGTAGGATTCCTTTTGAGATAGACGTCGACGCTCATTTCGACCGCCGCCGAGTAGATCCCTTCGAAAAAGTACTTCCAGTGATTGAAATTGACGAGCCAGTACGAGATATCTCCGCCGAAAGCAAAGTAACCCGCGTCGATACTGACGTTGTTCCAGAAGCAGTGCTCGCCCCCGTTATGGTGGTTATAGCTTCTGCCTCCGGCGTGCCAGACCGTTCCGTCTCCTTCGGTCCCGTTACCTACGACCACGTTCCCGTACGCGTACATTCCGCGCGACAGATCGTCGAAATAGATCCCGTAATCGCCGTTCTTGAAGTCGTAAAAATAGTTGTACCTGTAATGATTCCCGCAGGAGGAACATCCGCCCCCTCCGACGTATATCATTCCGGTGTCGTGGGCTACGGTGTCTCCGCCCTTTATCACGTTGTACTCAAAGATACCTTCATTCTGACCGGCGTCGCCCATCGTCGTATCTTCGAGATAATTGTGAGATACGACGTTCCCGACTCCGCCTCCGCACATGATGCCGAAACGTTTTTTGCCGTTGATCAGGACGTTGTTCTGAATGAAGTTGTTTCCGGGCGTCAGAGTCTTTCTGTTTCCGCCTGACAGGGAGAGCGCCGTGTTTGAGAATTCCTCTATGCGGGACGAGACGAATCCGCACCTGGTGCAGTCTTCGATACTGACGGCGCTGTCGGAGTCGTCTGCGTGTTCGCACGTTCCGGTCACGAGACACCGCTGAACGAGTACGTTTTTACATTCGAAGACGTTTATCGCGGCGCCCGCGCACCGTCCGATATCGAGCCCGTCGATCAGTACGTATTCCGCGCCTTTGACGGTGAGAATATCGCGGTGTCCGGTCACGAGGCGGATATCATCGTCCTCGTTGAGCATACCGTCAGGCGGGATCAGATACAGTTTCCCGGTCTCACGGTCGAGATACCACTCCCCGGGGGCGTCAAGTTCTTCCGGTACGTTGGTGAAAAAGAATTTGTTGTCGGGCGAATTATTGATCGCTTCTCCGGCAAACGGCTCCTCACCGATCACGGTTCGTTTTTCTTTATTGAATCCGGCGACCTTCCCGTGCATTATGATCCAGTCATGGGTCAGAGCACCGTAAACGTAGACTTCGTCTTTACAGTCCCACGAAAACGGACGACTGTCGTCGATCCCGAGTTCCCACGGACACTCTTTCCCGTCGTCGTCGAATCCAGTCGACAGGATCTTTCCCGTCGCTCTGAAAGGTTCTTCACCCGCGTTCGGATAGCGGGCGAGGTCAAGGATCCTTCCGTTCATAACGAGAGCGGAACCCCACGAGTTGCCGAAATGCCTTCTCGGAACGGTCACCGATCCGAGATCGGTAAAACCGAGAGAGAGAAGATCCGCGCAAACGACGCGATCTCTGACCTCGGGCTTCAGTTTGAGAAGAAAACCGTCGTCAGGAACGGAGCGAAACGCGGACGGCGGTATTTTTGCAGATGACGACACCCGCGCTTTTTCTCCCTTTTCGACCGTGATAATAAGCGGTGAATCGGGTTTTCCGGAATGTTCCCGATCCAGGAAGAGAGTTTCCGCCTGGTCGTGGTCTCCCCCTCTCAAGACGATCTTGGCGCCGCCGAGTCCGCGGACCCTGTCGGTCGCTTCTTTCAGCGTGCGGATCGGATCGTCTTTTTTTCCCGTCGCTCCGTCCGAACCGTCCGGAGATACGTAGAACGTATTCGCGTTCGATTTTTCGAAAGCGTCGACGTTGAAGGGACGCACGACCGTTATCTCGTCGGGCAGTTCGGCGACCGCGGCGAAAAAGCGGTCTCTGACTCCGCCTTCAGCCGTTGGCCGCGCTTTTATCTCGGGGTACGATTTCGGCATGTTGAGCGAGATCTCGAAACTGTTCGCAACGTTTTCGCTCTGCCTTCTATTTGCCATTTCTCTCAAGAGCGGACTCCTTTATTTCTCTTCGTCCTCTTCATCTTCCGCGTCGTCATCGTCAGCTTCCGTTGAAACGAAAGGATCGTAATCGGTGTCGTCGGAATTCTCTTCTTCTTCACGGACGATCTTCGCGCCGCAGCTCGGGCAGAAGGATGCGGATTTGGAGATCCTGCCGCCGCATTCGGAGCATGTCCTTGATTTCCTCAGTTCGGCGAGTTTCTCACGGTACGCTGAGATATCGCCGTTGATCTTGTCCGCCTGAGTGATGAGAGCAGTGATCTCCTCGGTGTGGTCGAGTCCTTCGCGCTCTGCGGAATAGAACAGAGAGCCGATCTTCGCATAGGTCGATTTAAGTCTGACCTCTTCCGCCTTGATGTTGAATTTGACTCTTGCGATTCCGGTAAGTTCACCGGTCTTCTTCGCGGTATAGTACGCCGCGTCCGTTACGGATTTCTGCAAATCGTCAAAAAAAGCCATGTTATCCTCCATATTTTCCGCGGGATGACCCGCTGATTTATAATATTATTGTCCGGGACGCCGTTCTTATGAGACCGCGCCGAGAACGAGTTTAGCCAGGTTGAAGTAAACGAGAAGCGAGAGCGCGTCGACGATCGTCGTAATGAACGGCGACGCCATGACGGCGGGGTCGAAACCTATTCGTTTTGCTACAATGGGGAGCGTCGCGCCGACGAGTTTGGCGATTATTACGACCGCTACGATCGTCAGGGAGACGACTGCCGCCTGATACAGCGTAACGTGATCGATAAGCATCATTTTGCCGAAGTTGACGGCGGAGAGGGTCACGCCGCAGAGAACCGCGACACGGATCTCTTTCCACCAGATTTTGAGAATATCCCTCATCGAGATCTCTCCGAGCGACAGACCGCGGATCACCGTGACGGAGACCTGACCTCCCGCGTTACCGCCCGTATCCATGAGCATCGGTATGAACGCGATGAGCGCGGTCATGGCTGCCTGATGCGTCAGTGCGTCTTCGAAGTGCTGGAGTATCTTGCTCGTGAATGTTGCCGAGACCATGAGGAGGAGAAGCCACGGTATCCTTTTGAGCCACGTCGCGAAAACGCCCGTCTTGAGGTAGGGCTTGTCCGTCGGAGTGATAGCCGCCATGATTTCGATATCTTCCGTGTCTCCGCTTTCAATGACGTCCATAGCGTCGTCGTACGTTACGATCCCGACCAGTCGGTTTTCGTTATCGACGACGGGCATCGCCATCAGGTCATATTTTGACATTGTTCGGGCGGTCTCTTCTTTGTCGTCGAGAGTCCCGACAGAGATGACCTGATCTTCCATCAGATCTCCGACCGTCATCCCTTCATCTGGGGCGATCAGAATATCCTTAACGGTGATAACTCCTATCAGATGACGCGCGCTGTCCGTTACGTAACAGGTATAGATCGTTTCCTTGTCGACTCCGGTATTCTTTATGTTTCGAAACACTTCTTCACCCGTCATATCGGCTTTGAGTTCCACGTATTCCGTTGTCATAATGGAGCCGGTACTGTCGTCGGGGTAATGCAAAAGCTCATTTATTTCCTTGCGCTTTTGAGGATCTGCGTGCAAAAGAATGCGCTTCACCACGTTTGCGGGCATTTCCTCGATGATGTCGACCGTATCGTCGACGAATAGGTCGGAGATCACGGCAGTCAGTTCTTTGTCGGAAAACGCTTCGATCAGCGTTTTCTGATGATCGCTGTCCATTTCGACAAAGCACTCGGCCGCCATTTCTTTGGGGAGTATCCTGAAAAGGATGGGAATACTTTCCTCGTCCACCTCGTCGAAGATAAGCGCTATGTCCTCGGGCTCATATTCCGAGAGCATACTTCGCAGCTCGTGAAACTTCCTGTTCGTGAGCATTTCTTCGATGTCGGGTACGATCTTCATGATTTCTTCAGCCATAATTCTCCACTCCTTTCCGGATGATTAGTTGATTTATCAGCCGCGGGCGGACCGGGACGCTCCGCATACAGCGGCTTCCCGGAGATCCTCGTATCTTTCTTTTTTGTTCTCCGCGCCGAAAAACGCAGTCCCGACGACGAAATTGTCGGCTCCCGTCTCTGAACAAAGACCTATATTTTCCACGTTCACGCCGCCGTCGACCTGGACGGAAACGGTTGTCCCCGCCCGTTCGGCGATCCGTTTCACGTCACGTATCTTCGGGAGCATATCCCCTTTGAATTTCTGCCCGCCGAATCCGGGTTCAACGGTCATTACAAGGACCATGTCGCAGAGATCGATAACGTCTGAAACGGCTTCTGCGGGGAAAGCGGGCTTCAGAGCGACCGCGGCTCTCATCCCGAGCGTCCTGATTCTCGCGAGCGTATCGCGGCGTCTGCACACGTCGCCTACGTCTGAATGGATCGTCACGGAATACGCCCCTTTTTCTTTCAGCACGTCGAGATAATCCCAGGGCGCGACGGTCATCATATGAACGTCCACGGGTACGGAACAGATCGAGGCGATCTTGCCGATGATATCGAAACCGAAGCTGATATTCGGAACGTAAACGCCGTCCATAACGTCGGCGTGAAGCATTTCGACACCTGCCCCGACGGTTTCTTTCAAGTCTTTTTCAAGATGGAGAAAATCCGCGGAGAGCAGGGAAGGATTGATGATGAGCGGATGTTTTTTCATTGTTCTGTCGACCTTTTGGGTGAATTGTCTTTTTTGCGGGGCGGTGTTTGAACAACGTCGCGGTCACCGGGTAAAAACCGTCGTCATACTATGATTATGAGCCCCGTCGGGCTCCTCAAACAGTACCCGTCCGCCGCGGAGCCGCCGGGATCGTCAAAGGAAAGGAATTGAATCATACGGCTTCGCGGCGGGCTGATTACAGACTTTCAAGCAGGCAGACCGCGTGTGCGGCGATCCCCGCTCCGCTGCCGGTAAATCCGAGGTGTTCCTCTGTCGTCGCCTTCACGTTTACGCGGGATTCCTCAACGTTCAGCGCATCAGCGAGCGAACGTTTCATCTTGCTTATATACGGAGCGAGTTTCGGTGACTGCGCGACGACGGTCATATCGGCGTATTCGATACGTAATCCCTCGTCACGGACAAGCCTCACGGCCTCCTTAAGAAGACCTATACTGTCCGCGCCTCGGTGTTTTTCGTCGTTGTCGGGGAAATGAGCGCCAATATCGGGAAGACCCGCCGCTCCGAAAAGAGCGTCGATCAAGGCGTGCGTGAGAACGTCCCCGTCGGAGTGCGCCTTAAGGCGAAAACCGCACCCGATCCTGACGCCGCCGAGGATGATCCCGTCTCCGGGCTCCGTTCTGTGAACGTCATATCCGTGACCAATTCTCATTTTTTATCTCCACTTTCCCGCCTGATCCCCCGTTGTACGAGGATCGCTTCGGCGATCGCTGCGTCGACCGGATAGGTGATCTTTATATTCTCTCTTCCGCAGTCGACGAGTTTTACCTTTGCTCCGATACGTTCGACCGCGGAGCAGTCGTCCGTTACCGAAATACCGTCCCGCAGCGCGGTGTAAACGGCGACGCGGTAGAGATTTGCCGCGAAGATCTGCGGGGTGGCTGCAAGCCAAATCCGATCCCTGTCGGGAGTTTCAACTACGGTTCGTCCGCCGTCCGTGATTTTGACGGTATCTGACGCGGGCGTCGCGGCGGCGGCGGCACCGTATCTGACGGCTTCAGCAATTACTTTTTTTATCATGTCGACGGTGACGAGACATCTCGCCGCGTCGTGGACCGCTATGAATTTCGATTTCGGATCCGCAAGAAGAAGCCCTGCATTCGCCGAATCAAGGCGCGTTGCGCCTCCCGCGGTCACGTCGGAGAGCTTCGTGATCTTTCCGGCAAGGAGAGACTTCATCTTCTCAATATCGTCCTCTCCCGTGACGACGATGATCTGCTTTACGTCAGTACATTCCTCGAACGCTAAAGCGGAACGGAGAACGGCGGGAATGCCGAGAACGGGGAGAAACTGTTTTTTTTCACCTGTTCCGCCCGAAAAACGCTCGGAAGTACCTGCGGCGAGGATTATAGCCGTCGTGGGACGACCGTTCACTACTGCGTCCGAGAGCGAATCGAGAAACGACAGCACTTTTCCGGTTTTCAACGGTTTTCCCCCTTTCGGCTTACACTTAACCACGCTAGATTATACCACATAGCGGACGAAGAATAAAGTCAAAAAGGAGAACTTTTTTCCTACGCCGCGGTTTTATTTTTTCGCTCGGTTGATTTGTGGGGAAAAATCTGCTATTATTGTAACTGTTATCCGTTTTGATAGGAAAGGCACGAGAGACAGGAGTTATATATGTTCGACAACGTAAAGCACAGAGACGTTTTCCATTTCTTTGAGGAAATATCCGCGATCCCGCGCGGTTCGGGCAACGAGGCGGGAATAGCGTCATATCTCGAATCTTTCGCAAAGGAGCGTTCTCTTTCATGCGTCCGGGACGCGGCGAACAACGTTTTTATAACCAAAGAGGCGTCTGCGGGAAGGGAAAACGATCCGCCCGTGATGCTTCAGGAGCACGTTGATATGGTCTGCGAGGCCGCCCCGGGCACGGAACACGACTTTCTCCGTGATCCGATAAAACTCATTGAGAAAGACGGGATCTTATCCGCTGATGGGACGACGCTCGGAGCGGACGACGGCGTAGCCGTCGCGATCATGCTTGCGCTTCTCGACGATAACGCGTTATCGCTTCCGCTTATCGAGTGCCTTTTCACCACCTCTGAAGAGGTAGGACTCGACGGAATGAAGGCGTTTGATTTCTCGCTCGTCAGATCGAGACTTCTGATCAATCTCGACTCGGCGGACGAGGGGGTCGCGACCGTTTCGTGCGCCGGAGGCGTGAGAACGGACGTTATGATCGGATTTGAACCGGGAGAGGGAAACGACGGAGAGTTTTATACTCTTGAGGTCTCCGGGCTCGCGGGCGGTCATTCCGGAGAGGATATCGCCCTGCGCAGGGTGTCCGCAGTCTCAGCCGCGGCTGAGGTCCTGAGATTCATCGCTGCGGTCTCGCCCGTCCGTCTTTCTTCCATGACGGGCGGGGGCAAGGATAACGCCATACCGAGGGATTGCCGCGCTGTATTCTGTGTGAAGAAGGGCGCCGATCTTTCGTCCGCGCTCGCAAAAGCCGAGCGCGTTGTCAGAGGTCATCTCACAGACGTTGACAAACGTCTTGAAATAAAACTTGTCCCCGCGGATCCCGTTCCCGTCGCAAATGCGGAGAGTACGGGACGACTCATAGATTTTTTCTCTGTCCTTCGTCCGGGTCCCGTCGAGTGGACGGGAAACAGAGAGGGAATGGTCGAGACGTCGTATAACGTTGGCGTCGTGAACGCGGATTGCCAAGGGGCGAAAATAACGCTGTCGTCGAGATCGTCGGAATCGGCTGCCCTCGACGATATGGAACTGCGGCTCTCCGCCGCCGCGCGTCTTGCCGGAGGTACGGCGCGCCACAGGAACAGGTATCCCGGATGGGCGTACAGAGAAGGGACTAAGCTTCAACGGATCTATTCCGATGTTTTCGAAAAGCAGTATGGGAGGAAACCAGTCATTACCGGTATCCACGCGGGACTTGAGTGTGGGATCGTCAGCGATGCGATCCCCGAAATGGATATAATCTCGCTCGGACCGGTTATAAGAGATCTTCACTCGCCGTCGGAAACGCTCGAAATACCGACTCTCGACCGCCTTTACGGCGTGGTCTGCGGGATGCTCGAAGAGATCCGATAAAGGAGGAATATAAAAATGAAAGCAGTAATTACGGTTATCGGTCACGACACGGTCGGGATTCTTGCAAAAGTCAGTTCGGCATGTGCCGAAAAAGGCGCGAACATACTCGACGTGACGCAGTCCGTCATGAGAGATATGTTCACGATGATAATGCTTATCGATATTGACGGACTTACTTCCGATTTTTCGGAACTCTCCTCGTCTCTCGAAAAGCTCGGTGAACAAATCGGAATGAAAGTCCACGTTATGCATGAGGACATCTTTAATTCGATGCACAGGATCTGAAAGATGATAAACACAAAAGACATTCTCGAAACGATCAATATGATCGACAACGAAAATCTCGATATCAGAACGATCACGATGGGGATTTCGCTTCTCAGCTGCGCCGGGGACGATATAGAACGTTCGGCGGATAAGGTCTACGACAAGATCACAAGATCCGCGGAAAAACTTGTCGTGACGGGCGAGGAGATCGAGCGCACGTACGGGATACCGATCATTAACAAGCGCGTTTCCGTTACTCCGATCGCCATGCTCTCGGCGGCTTCCGGAGGCGATCCGGTAAAATACGCCCGCGCCATGGACCGCGCGGCGAAAGAACTCGGCGTCAACTTTATCGGCGGTTATTCCGCTCTCGTCCACAAGGGCTTCTCGTCGGGTGACCGGGAGCTGATTTCCTCGATCCCCGAGGCGCTTTCGGAGACGGAATTCGTCTGTTCTTCCGTCAACGTCGGATCGACGAAGGCGGGCATCAATATGGATGCCGTTGCCATGATGGGAGACGCCGTCGTCTCCGCCGCCCGGCTCACCGCCGACCGCAACTCGATAGGCGCGGCGAAACTCGTCGTTTTCATGAACGCTCCGGAGGACAATCCGTTCATGGCGGGCGCGTTCCACGGCCCGGGCGAACCCGATCTCGTCGTCAACGTCGGCGTCTCCGGTCCCGGAGTCGTCAGAGCTGCCGTTGCGAAGTGTCCCGGAGCAAATCTTTCGACGATTGCCGACGTTATAAAAAAGACCGCTTTCAAGATAACCCGGATGGGTCAGCTCGTCGGCACGGTCGCGTCAGAAAAACTCGGCGTTCCGTTCGGCATCGTCGATCTTTCGCTTGCCCCGACTCCCGCCGTAGGCGACTCTGTCGCCCATATTCTTGAGGAGATGGGTCTCGAAACCTGCGGGGTTCCCGGCACGACCGCCGCGCTTGCGCTTCTCAACGACGCCGTCAAAAAAGGCGGCGTTATGGCATCGTCTCACGTCGGAGGACTTTCCGGTGCGTTCATCCCGGTTTCAGAGGATGCCGGAATGATCGACGCGGCGCGTTCGGGGGTACTCACAATAGAGAAACTTGAAGCGATGACGGCTGTTTGTTCCGTCGGCCTTGACATGATAATCGTTCCCGGGGATATCTCGCCTGCGACCGTATCGGCGATCATCGCGGACGAGGCGGCGATCGGAATGGTGAATTCAAAAACCACGGCGGTACGCGTTATTCCCGCGATAGGGAAGAACGTTGGCGACGAACTCGAATTCGGAGGCCTTCTCGGATCCGGGCCCGTGATGCGCGTGAACGACGCCGGAAGTTCGGAGGTCTTCATACGCCGCGGAGGACGGATACCGGCGCCTCTGCAATCGCTTAAAAACTGAAGAATCCGGCGGCACCTTTGCCGCCGGATTCTTATTTGGCTGTCCGAAGAAAACCCACGGCTAAGTCGGGGGAAGAGGAGAGCATAATGTGGAGATGTCAATACCATATCGTTTCGCACCGAAATGTCGAGGACAGGTAATATACCGAGAGATCAAAGTCGATATAGGGAAAATACTGAGGCAATTATGCCACAAAAAGGGGTAGAAATAATTGAGACAGAATTATGTCCTGAACACATTCATATGCTTGTTTACATGAAGACACACAATGTTGCGGACAGAGAGACCCCTTTTGGATGGAATCGGAAAGCGTATGCCGCGGATCCCGATCGGTATGATCGAGGTGACAAAGGCGTTGGACGGGCGAAGCGCCTGGGACCCAGTGGTTTCAAACAAATACGGCACAGCCGGCTTCCGATTGCACGGATGCCGGCCGTGCCGTTTTGCACGTGTATGGCGAAGAGCCGTTTCAGGGAGATTCCAGCATAGAGATCAGCTCCGGCCCGGTGACATCGTCGCCAACGAAGCTTCGATGCATGTTGTACAGCGATTGGGGCAGGCCTTTGATAACGGTCGTGTACCGGGCGTCACCCGAGACCGTGGCATAGACACCCGCCCGGTTGAGGATGACCAGACTGCGGCTGTCATGGATGTCGTAGGGATAGGCGAAGAAGCCTCCGGCCTCACCCAGCAGCGACTGCATATGTAGGGCGTCGTCCGTGAGAAAGGACACGTAATCCTCCTCGGTCTCATTGTCCCGCTGCATTACGCCACGGCGGATCGGTTCCGTGTCTCTGCCCGTAACCTCATGGACGTTATAACCGTGACTTGCGACGGTGATCAGTCCGGAATCCGTCATTTTTTTCGCTTGTTCAAGGGAAAAATGCGGCGCCATGGCTTCACCGGTGTCCTTGTAGGTGTCTTTCCCGATCGATATGCCGATCGCGAAGATCGTGGCCTTGAAATGGAATTTCCGAAGAACCGGAAAAGCCAGGGAATAGTTACTTTCATAGCCGTCGTCAAAGGTGATCATGATCGGCTTTTCGGGCAATTCGATCCCCAGTTCCACATAGTCCCGTAAGTCCCAGATGCTGACTGGTGTATAGCCGGCGTCATGCAGTGCGTTCATCTGTGCTTCAAAGGAGGTCCGAGTGACCGTGTCGGGATTCTCGGCTTTGCCCTCGGTCAAATGGTGGTACCGGAGAATGGGGACATGCGCCGTATAAGAGCTCTCCTCCCGAGTCTCGCAGGCGGGCGCGCCGGGTTTGCTGCCCTGCACGACGTGGCGACCGAAGTCATCGGGGATATAGACCGAATCGTTGCCGAACATTCGTGCAAGCATCATGGTTCCCACCGCATTGCGAAAATGCGTGGCGTCGTAAAAGTATCGGGGATCGGAGCTGACAGAGGTCAGAGTGAAGTCCCAATAGTCTGTGATTTGTGCCAGTGCATTGAAAAACGCAGTCTGATCCTCCTGAGAGAAGCAAGCCAGGTAGTCTTGATAAGTGGGCTGGCAGAATACAAACAGCCGGGTGCCCGTCTGTGCGCACAGACGCTTGATCCGGGCCACGGCCCCCATGGTTTGTTCTAAATAGGGGACGGAATAACTGCGGGACGGGTCCGTGCGAAAGGCTTGATAGTCAACCCGGCTTAGGTATTCCTCCAGATCACCGATTGGCTCCACATCCCGGAGGCTTCTGTCGTAGGCACCGGTCTCTGGGTCGAAAACTTTATAGGCGGTCTGCAGATAGCCGTCCGAGCGCAGATACTGAAGCTTTTGCAGGCTGTCCTTGGGGTTGGCAAACAGGTATTTCAGATAAAAGCCGATACGGTTCTCTTTCGTGACCCGCCAGCTTTCATATTCGGTCAACCCGTTCTCGGAACTACTAAATGAAGTGGCTGTCATCAGCGAGAGATTTAGCACAAGGTTCTTCGGGGCATAGGTGTCCAACAGATAGACGGCCAACTTTTCAAAGGATTCATTTTCCGTATCGTAAAACATCAGATTGTAAAAGCGGGCGTCGAGATATCCGTTCAATTCTTCCACGGGGATCGAGCTAGAGCCGGAGGGGCCTAGGATAAAGGAGTCGTAGTCTTCGCTGTGTTGGGCCAGGTAGTTGACCTTGGCAAGCCGGGGATTCAATGTCATGTCGTAGCTCCACCAGTGCAGGACAGGGTCACCGAAAGCTCCGTAGGGATCCACCAGCAGATTCAGTGTCGGTACGCACAGAAAGAGGATCAGCAGTATGATCATGAACATCCACAGCCAGCGCCGGACTGTGATTTTGCGCTTTTCTTTCATGCTGAGATCCTCCTAAAAAAGTGAATGTACAGGCAACATCTGCAAAACAAAGATGACGGCTGTCCGGTCTCATATGCTGTGAAAGAAGAGACCGAGACTCGGAAAAAGTACGCCGCGATACGGAATTCCTGTTCATTATATATCGACGATCGGGTTCTGTCAAGCGATGAACAGACGCTTTCCGACGGAGATAAAACCGAAGGAGCAGCGATAAATCCCTTCGATTCCCCGTGCGGATGCCGCGAGGCTTGCTACGAACGCCGGAAGGCGTCGAATTGACAAAGATGGTATAATGAAGTTGAAGGAACAGCTCAGAGGGGGGAGGCGTTTGTGTATTGCAGTCAATACAGAGAACCGATTTCACCGTCCGATCGAATCTGGTGGGGCTGCGGCGCGCAGATCTGTACAGACGAGACAGGCAAGCAGACAGTAGGGCGATTTGAAGTGCCGCGAAAAAAATGATAGGGAAAGGTGACGCAGATTAATAATACGCAAGGCTAAAAAGAGAAACGGCATAGTCGTGAAAAGCGGCTATGCCGTTTTTTGTATCAAGAAAACCACGCGATAGTCGCGTGGTTCAAAAGAGGTTAACCGATGAGAAGAGAATCCTCCGTTTGTGGTAGAATAAAGAAGGCCTGCCAGCCAAACAAAGAACCACAAACGGAGGATTAACATCTATG
>JAFWTH010000107.1 GCA_017518975.1 Clostridia bacterium | reverse complement strand
GTCAGTGTTTCCTCTTTCTGATGTATTTTTTATTCTTTTGCAAGTGGTCCAACCGTCTTTTTCTGATTTTGTCTGTCGTCTCAGAACCTTGAATCCCACGATTCTCAGACAACAGACAATGATAATCCGAGAAAACCGAAATACTCTTTTTACCGACTACAGAGGAACGGCTTTTTCAGCCGTTCCTCTGCAGGGGTAGAAATCGTCAAAGGTGTTTTATTATTAGTCTTCGTCGACACCCTCTCCGTAAGTAGAACATTCGGAGTCTGTAATTATGTCCCGCTCGTCAAACGAAATCACGTCGATCTCAAGAGCGATATACTCCTCTTTGGACGAACCGTTCGTTTTCCCGAAGGCTGTTCTTCTGTCTTCCATCTTGAAATACCTTTCCTTTCCGCAAAAAATGTAGAGTTCTTACTGCAGCGACGTATAGCTTCCGACTACCATCGGGCTGTAAAGAGTGATGATCTCTCCGCCGAACTCGCAAATCACAAACGCTTTGAAGTAGAATTCTTTTGATGCGTCAGATGTGATGAGGGCCATATTATATACAGCGGTCGGAGTAGTGAACGGGGTCTCGTGAACCTTCGTGTTCTCCGCCCCGATCACAAGATCATCTTCCGTGAAGGATCCGGAAGTGCTGCGGACAAATCCGCTCTTGTGAGCCGTATACCCTTCGGGGAGATAATAACTGAGAACGGTTGAGATCCTGTATTTTTCACCGTTCATCAAAGAATAGAACTGAGTGATCGCAATTACGGGTTCGGGATCGACTTCACCGTCGAATACGGCGGTTAGAGTGATTGTATCTCCCGCTTTACCGGTCACGGTATACTGAGTGGAATCATAAGATACTATCCCGAGATCATCGAGCGTCCAGTAACTGAATTCGTCTGCCGACAGACCGGTCGCTTCTACGATATTGCTGAGTTTGATTGATCTGGCGGAAGATACCGGAACATCGACGGACAGATCCTCGACCTCGGAGACCGTGCCGCCCGTTTGCGTCTTGATGACAACCGAATAGGTGTCTTCCGTTTCAAAGTACTGCGGAATTACTATCACGACGGGAGCGGATACGTCCGCTCTTGCTGCGATAGAATCCGCGGTCGCTTCATCTCCCGTGTCTTCGAACACCCATTTCTCAAACTCAAGTGTCATCTTTGTGGGAATGACCTTCGGGAAGAGTTCTTCAGCGCCCTCCGCGTCAAGCACGCGGCCTTCGGTCAGCGTCTGATCAAACGCGTTCTTGAAGACAACGTATACGCTCGGAGCAGTTTCGAAGTTGCGGGAGGTTATCAGTCTGAGGGTCGTCTCGTTGACCATAGTGAAATTATAGGTCGCGGAGGTGCTGACGATGTTGCCGGAAATGTTGACCCAATAGAGGAAGTCATCTCCGGTGTACGAAAGAACGGTAGCAGCGCCGATCTCGATATCGAAATCGTTCCTGCTGGTCTGAAGTTCTCCGTCGTTGACCTTATACGTGTTGCCGATCACGTGGAGAAGTCCCTTGACCGCCGCGACGTCATAAACGGCGACGAGATCGACGTCTTCTTCCACAGTAAACGTGTATGAGGAATTCTCGGTGATAAATCCGTCTGACGAGAAGGCGCCTCTGTACCATCCGATAAATCTGTAACCTCCAACCGCGGGAGCGGTCACTGTGATCTGCTCGCCGCTCTGAATGCTTCCTCCTCCGCTCAGGGTCGCGATACCCGTATTGCCCCTCGTATCAGTAGAGGTAAGCGCCACGGTGTAGGGACCGACGAGTTCGGTAAGATCTCCGAACACGTATTCCTTCTCGGCGATCACATAACTTTCTTCCGGGTCTTCCGGGTTGGATATGACGAGTTTAACCGTCATCGTCTCGCCGATGTTTGCCTCAGAGAGATTGAATACTCCGCAGGTGAACGACTGGATCGTATCGAGAAGATCTCCGTACGTTACGCCGCCTAATCCGGCAGTCGCAAGAAGCGGGATCGGATCGGTACCGGTGTCGGCCGGGAACAGGAACGCTTTGTCGTAGCTTCCGTAAGCCCCGTAGAGTCCGAATGATTCGGCGGCAAGGTCGGAACTGAACTGAATGAGATAATCGCAATCCCATCCGCGGTAATACTCCTCGGTCTCATACGAGGGATCGTCGGCCTCGAAGAGATAGACCGCGTCGATTGAAGCAACTCTCGTTACGGGATCGCCGTAAATATCGTTAAAGTCGAATACGTCCTTGTTGATTATGGGATCATGGTCCGTCACGGTCGCCGTAGGAAGCGGAGGTGTAACGGACGGGAACGTGTAAACTTCAGTTGCGATAACGTCAGCCTCGGACGGGTCGGTCCCGCGTTCCCACATAACCAGTTCAACGGTCATCGTCTTGCCCGCGTTGGCGTTACTGAGATTGAACACGCCGCAGGTGAACGGATTGACGTTATTCAGAACCTCGTTGTAGGTAAGGTGATCATCAAGCCCCGTCGATGCAAGCAAGTAGATCGGGGCTGTTCCGGTGTTCGTCGGGAACTTGAATGCGACGTTGTAATCGCCGTATTGACCGTAAAGACCGAAAGATTCCGCCGCGAGGTCGTCGCTGAACGTCACGCGGTAATCGCAAACCCAACCGCCGTAGTAAGCAATCTGTGCGTCCGTCGGCTCGACCGCATCGAATACGAACTCGGCGTCGATCGCCGTCGTTTCACCGGTCGGATTAAACGTCGCGTCATAAACCGGAGCGGATGTTTCGGGTTCCTCGACCTCGGTCACCGTTGCTTCCGGGAGCGGGGGAACTCTCGAGGGGAAGATGTATTCCTGAGTCGCTCTCACTTCCGCGTCGTCGGGACTTCCGTCAGGCGCCCACATGACCAGTTCAACGGTCATTTTCTTACCCGCGTTTTCTTCGCTGAGATTGAACACGCCGCAATTGAACGGGTTGACGTTGTTCAGGATATCGTTGTAAGTCAAGTGATTGTCAAGTCCTACGGACTTGAGCAGGTATATCGGATCGGTTCCGGTGTCTGCCGGGAACCTGAACGCAACTTTCAGATCATATCCGTATCCGTTGTATGCTCCGTAAAGTCCGAAAGAGTCAGCCTTGAGATCGTCGCTGAACGTCACGCGATAATCGCAGATCCAGTCGCCGTAGTAAGCGATCTGTGCGTCCGTCGGCTCAACCGCCTCAAATATGAACTCGGCGTCGATCGGAACCGTCTCGCCGGTCTGCTGATGCGTGCTCGCATCATAAAGCGGAGCTGCCGTTTCGGGTTCCTCGACCTCGGTCACCTTTGCTTCAGGGAGCGGGGGAACTCTCGAGGGGAAGATGTATTCCTGAGTCGCTCTCACTTCCGCGTCGTCGGGACTTCCGTCAGGCGCCCACATGACCAGTTCAACGGTCATTATCTTACCCGCGTTTTCTTCGCTGAGATTGAACACGCCGCAATTGAACGGGTTGACGTTGTTCAGGATATCGTTGTAGGTCAAGTGATTGTCAAGTCCTACGGACTCGAGCAGGTATATCGGATCGGTTCCGGTGTCCGCGGGAGACTTGAACGCGACTTTCAGATCATATCCGTATCCGTTGTACGCTCCGTAAAGTCCGAAAGAGCCGGCTTTGAGATCGTCGCTGAAAGTCACACGGTAATCGCAGACCCAGTCGCCGTAGTAAGCGATCTGTGCGTCCGTCGGCTCGACCGCCTCGAATACGAACTCGGCGTCGATCGGGACCGTCTCGCCGGTCTGCTGATGCGTGCTCGCGTCATAAAGCGGAGCGGCGCTCTCGGGATTTTCCACAGGGGTCACAGTTGCCTCCGGAAGTTCGGGCGCGTCCGCATCTTTCGCAGCTACAGGCAGAACCATACAGATCGAGAGAAGGAACGATATTGCGCAAAGAAGTCCTCGTTTTGTTTTCATAAACCAATCTCCTTTAAAAAAATACAAAACTAATTGTGGGGGCAATGCTCACGTCACACGGCTGATTATCCATCTTAAGGAAAGCCAGGCGTATGTCTATTGATAGTCGATCCGCTCACAAAGAAAAAACTAAAACCCAAATTCAATATATTATAATATAATATAATTTTCTTGTCAATATAAATTAATTACAAAAATAAAAAAAGTACAAAAAATCAAAAGCTTTGCCATTGACATTGTTAATTATCGCACATAAAAGCATACGTAGTCTGATCGTATAAGAAATACCGTTTTTTCTGAATAAAAACCGGTGCGGTTCCCGGTTCGGTCACCGGAAACGGGATAACCCATCGGTTGATGCGTGGATCATTCTTTTCAAACAGGAAACGGGCCTCCGGGTATGGATCGGCAATGCTGCGTACCAGCTCCGCCCCGTTACGCTGAGACCGTGGATGAAACTCGTCGGGCGTGTCGCGAAAGATATCTGAAGGGTGGGAAAAAGTCATTATCTCCCGTCGACTCCCTCACTCAAACGTTCTGCGTCTCCGGCACAGCGGGAATCGATTCTCGCTCCCGCGTGCCAGTTTTCGCAAAACCGGTATCTTCAGAAGTTTCGCGCCTCGGCGCGAAACTTTGGCGGACAGCAGTATCGAACGATAGCGGTGAATTAAATCTGTCCGCACCGGACTGTTTGCCGACACGCGCTCCCTTCGATTCCCGTTTTCAATATTTGCTGAAAAAGAGAGAGGGCAAAGCCCTCTCTCTTTTTCAGCAGATGACGGGAATCGAACCCGCGTTGTCAGCTTGGGAAGCTGAAGTTCTGCCATTGAACCACATCTGCGTCAGCCTTTATATTATATATCATATCGATCTTTTTTTCAATACGTATGAGAAAAAAATATTCGTCAACCCGGAATAAAGAAATCCGCCCCCGGAAACATTCCGGGGGCGGCGTATTCATCTCCGATTATTTGGAGACGGTGGTGTACATGAAGTACTTGTATCCGAGCGGGTTGGAGAAGAAGCCCTGGACGCTGTCATCGATCATGTAAAGGTCGGTGTAGAAGTACAGCGGGCAGATGCAGCCGGTAGCCATGAGCATATCCTCAGCAACGTGCATCAGCTTGTAGCGAACAGCCGTGTCTGAGCAGGTCTTGATCGTGGAGATCAGGACGTCATAGGTCTCAGCCCACGTGCCGTTCTCAACTTTGGTATCGTAACCGTACTCGGTGAGGTCGAGGCTGTAGTGCTTGAGATCAGCGGCAGCGCCTTTACCGAACTGGACGTCGTTGTTACCGGAGACGGTGGTCCACATGTCGAGGAAGCTGATCGGATCGTTGTAGTCGGCGAGCCAGCCGTTACGGGCGATGGAATAGTTACCTTCTTTTCTGGTGTTCAGGAAGGTAGCCCACTCCTGATTCTCAAGGTTCATCGTGATGCCGATGCCCGCGAGAACGCTCTGGAGGTATTCACCGATAGCCTTGTGACCTTCGCTGGTGTTGTAGAGGTAGGTCATCGTCGGGAAGTCAATGAACTTCTGATCCTGCTCGTTAAAGGTGTAGTAATTCTTCAGCGTCTCAACAGCGGCGTTGAAGTTGTCCTCATAAGCGCTTTCTTCAACACTGTAATAACCGACGGTACCTTCGGGACCTGCGTTCTTATAGAACTCGGAGCCGTCAGCGTCGGTAAGACCCATTGCTACGAAGGACGAAGCGGGGACCTGACCGCCCTGAGCGATATCGTTGACGATGTGGTTGCGGTCGAACAGAAGGCTGATGGCGTTTCTGATCTCCTCGCGAGCTTCCTCGGGATCCTTGTCACCAAGTTCAAGGGTGTCGGGGAGAATGTCTTCGTTGATGTTCCAGCAGACGTAATACGTACCGATCTGACCTGCGATCTTGAATTCATCCGGATACTCGGTCTTCAGAGAAGCGATCTCGTTGGTCGGAACGTCGTCGATAAGCTGCCAGTCGCCGCTCTTGAAGTTGGCGAGCATGTTGTTGGCGTCGTCGGAAAGATAGAAGTTGATCTTATCCATCTTGATCTCGGCAGCGTCAACGTAGGTTTCGTTCTTTTCAAGAACGATAAGGCTGTTGTGATCCCAAGACGAGAGTTTGTAAGCGCCGTTGGAAACGTAGGTGGAGGGGTCGGTCGCCCAGTTCTCGGAAGCGACGACGTCCTCACGGACCGGGAAGTAGGTCGGGAACGCAAGAAGCTCGTTCCAGTAGGACACGTTGGTGCTCAGAGTGACGACGATGGTCTTGTCGTCGGTCGCCTCGACCGCGAGTTTCGCGTCGGGGTTGACGGGATTGCCGTCGTCATCGACAGCGGATACTTCGTCGTAACCTTTGACAACGTCAAACATGTAACCGTAGTCAGCGCCGAGAGCGGCGGATGCAGCACGGTTCCACGCAAACACGAAGTCGGATGCCTTGACGTCCTGACCGTCGGACCACTTTAGCCCGTCTTTCAGGGTGTAGGTGTAGGTGACGGGTCCGTCATCGTTCTCGACAGGCGCCGGAAGTTCGGTCGCTGCGTCGGCGACGATAACGAGTTTACCGGCATCGTCCTGAGCCCACTTGGAAAGGCCGGAGAACAGATGCGCGATAAGGGTTGCTCCATCGACCGCGGAGTTGAGAGCGGGGTCAATGGTGTCGGGCTCCGAAGCAAGACATACGTTGATCTCGGATTTTTCGGAGCTGTCGGTCTTGCCGCAGGATACGCAAACGGCTACCGACATGACAACGACAAGAAGAAGTGCCAGTACCTTTTTCATTTGGATTTTTCCTCCTTTTATTCTAACCGGATTATGCCGGTTATTTACGGTTAATTAATATCCGCCGTGCGATGGCAAGCGACGAAGTGACCCTTCGACACCTCGGTAAATTCGGGCATCGACTCGGCGCACTCCTCGGTCGCGTACGGACATCTCGTCCTGAACGGGCATCCGGACGGCGCGTTGAGCGGCGAAGGAATATCACCGGTGAGGACGATCCTCTTGTTCGCACGCGCGATCTGCGGATCGGGAACGGGAACAGCGGAAATAAGGGACTTGGAATACGGATGGAGCGGTCTGTCGTAGATCTCATCCGCATCTGCGAGTTCGACCATCTTGCCGAGATACATAACGGCGATCCTGTCGCTTATGTGACGGACGACGAGAAGGTCGTGAGCGATGAAGAGATACGTCAGTCCGAGCCGGTCCTGAAGCTCGTCGAACATATTGATGACCTGAGCCTGGATAGACACGTCAAGGGCGGACACCGGCTCGTCGCAGACGATGAACTCGGGGTTGACCGCGAGCGAACGGGCGATGCCTATACGCTGACGCTGACCGCCGGAAAACTCGTGAGCGTAACGCGAAGCGTGTTCGCTGTTGAGCCCGACGTAATCCATAAGTTCAAGAACTCTCTCTCTTCTCTGCTCTTTCGACTTTGAGAGGTCGTGAACGTCGAGCGGTTCCGCAATGATGTCCATTACGGTCATTCTCGGATTCAAAGAAGAGTAAGGATCCTGAAAGACCATCGTCGCTTTCGTTCTGAACTCCTTCAGGTCCTTTTTCGTTTTTATCTGCTTGCCGTCGTACCAGATCTCTCCCGCGGTGGGTTTATAGAGCTGGAGAACGGTTCGTCCGACAGTCGTTTTTCCGCATCCCGATTCTCCGACCAGACCGAGCGTCTCCCCTTTCATTATCGTGAAAGAGACGTCGTCTACGGCTTTCAGAGGTTTCGTTCGGAAAGCGCCGACGTTTATCGGAAAATATTCTTTAAGATGCCGTATATCGACAAGGGGGGACGCGTTTTGTCCCGTCATCTTTCAAACACTTCCTTTCAACGTCAGTTTTCTTCTCCGGCGGTTTTCTCCGCCTTGATTTCTTCGGATTGATCGCACGCTTCCGCAACGTTTACCCAACAAGCCGCGGCGTGATCATCGTTGATCTCAAGGCGCGGGCACCGCTCTCTTATGCAGATTTTCATAGCGCGGTCGCAGCGGGGAGCGAAAGGACAACCCTCAGGCATATTCAGTAGGTCGATCGGTGTCCCGCTGATCGGTTCGAGGGGCTGATCTTTATTTGCAGTACTCGGGATTGACCTCATGAGGCCCTTCGTGTACTCGTGGCACGGATTGTAGAAGATCTCATCCGCGGTTCCCTGCTCGCAGATCGAACCGGCGTACATGACGATGACTTCGTCGCACATCTGCGCGACGACGCCGAGGTCGTGGGTGATCATTATGATCGCCATTCCGAGCTCTTCCTGCAGGGATTTCATAAGTTCAAGTATCTGCGCCTGAATCGTGACGTCGAGAGCCGTCGTCGGCTCGTCGGCGATCAGAATGTCGGGCTCGCATGCAAGCGCCATCGCGATCATCACGCGCTGACGCATACCGCCGGATAATTCGTGCGGGTACTGCTTTAACCTTTTTTCGGGTTCATTGACGTTGACGAGACGGAGCATTTCGAGCGCTCTCTCCTTCGCCTGCTGCTTGTTTCTCGGAGTGTGAAGCCGAATTGCCTCCGTCAGCTGATGACCGATCGAATACGTCGGATTAAGCGAAGTCATCGGGTCCTGGAATATGATAGAAACTTTGTTTCCGCGAACGGTACGCATAACGTTCTCGCCCGCGTTTACAAGTTCCTCACCGTCGAGTTTAATGGATCCGCCGACGATTTTACCGGTGTCGGCGAGGATCTGAAGGATCGAATACGCCGTTACCGATTTGCCGGAGCCCGATTCGCCGACGATACCGAGAACTTTACCATGGTCGAGATTAAAAGAAATACCGTTGACGGCGCGGACTTCGCCCGCATCGGTAAAGAACGACGTGCGCAGATCGCGCACTTCAAGAAGTCTGCTCATACCCTCACCCCCGTCACGAATTCAGCTTCGGGTCGAATGCATCGCGCAATCCGTCTCCGAAAAGGTTGAGAGACAGAACGATGAGCGATATGACCACAGCCGGGATTATCAGGCGGTACGGGTAAGAGGTGACGCCGTTCAATGCGTCGGAAGCCAAAGATCCGAGCGAGGGCATCGGAGCGTTGACGCCGAGGCCGAGAAACGAGAGAAAACTCTCCGTAAATATCGCGTTCGGGATCTGAAGAGCCGTCGAAATGATAACGACACTTATGCAGTTGGGGATAAGGTGTTTGCGAATGATCCAACCGGCTTTCGCGCCCGTCGCCTTGGCGGCGAGAACATACTCCTGCTCTCTCAGAGACAATATCTGTCCTCTTATGAGTCTCGCCATGGAGACCCAGTAAAGGATACCGAAAACGATAAACAGGCTGATGATATTCGAGCCGATCTTTTCAAGTATCGTGCCCTCGAGCGAATTACCTATCGTCTGACGGAGGACCGCGGCGAGAAGAATGACCATCAGCATATCGGGGAGCGAATAGATGATATCGACAATCCTCATGATTATCAGGTCGACGCGTCCGCCGATATACCCGGCTACGGAGCCGACGGTAATACCGATTATCAAAACGATCAGCGAGGCGAAAAATCCGACGGCGAGGGAGATTCTCGTTCCGTATACGACGCGGATGAAGTAGTCGCGTCCGCCGGAGTCTGTCCCGAAGACGTGGGGGAAAACGCTCTCGCCCGCTTCAATTCTTGCCTGCTCCGTCTTACCGTATTCAAACGGTTTGAGGTTATTGTACGAGGCGTCCGCAGGTTTCCCTGGGGTGACGCCGAGCATCTGTTCATATCTGTACGGCCAGAAAAACGGGATTATGATAGCCGAAAGCGTAATAACTACGATGACGATAAAACTGATAAGAGCAACTTTGTTTTTGACAAGACGCTTTACGCCGTCACGGAAGAAAGTGCTCGACGGACGCATCGAGACCATATATTCCTTTTCTTCGGCGGTAGCCGGAATAAAGTCTTCGACGTTCACGTGCATCGAGAAGGGTGTAAGACGAGTTTTATTGTCTTTCATTTTCTCTCCCTCCTCAATCAAAGTTGATCCTGGGATCGACGACTTTGTAAAGGATGTCGCTGACCAGATTCATTATAACGACAAGAGTGGCGAGAATTATAGTCGTTCCCATTATCATTGGATAATCGCGGTTGATTATGCAGGAAACGAACGTCCTGCCGATGCCGGGAACGGCGAAAAGCTGCTCTACGACGATCGAACCGGTAACGATATAGGCGATCATCGGTCCGAAGTACGTGATAACGGGTATAAGGGAGTTTTTCATCGCATGACCGAAGATTATCTTCCATTTTGCAACGCCTTTTGCTTTAGCGGTGCGTATATAGTCCTGACCGAGTACGTCGAGCATCGAAGAACGCATAAGTCTGGTTATATACGCCATAGGATAAAGCGACAACGTAATGACCGGGAGGATCAGTCCTCCCGCTGTCGCCCCGTTGCCGGGAAGTACCTTCAAACTTATGACAAACACGATCAAAAAGATCATTCCTATTATGAACGACGGAAGCGAGACGAACGCGGTCGTCACGACCATTATCAGTTTGTCAATGAATTTGTTGCGTCTCAGAGCGGCAACCGCACCGAGGACGACACCGGTCACGAGGGCCATGGCTGCAGCAATGAGACCGAGTTTTGCGCTGACCTTCAGCCCGTCGAATATAACGTCGATGACCTCTCTGCCCCTCTGTTTGAGCGAGGGACCGAAATCGAATTTAGTGACGATATCCTTGAGGTAGGTGAGATACTGCTGCCACACGGGCTTATCCATACCGTATTTCGCCTCGAGCGCTTTGAGCGCGCCGGGAGATATCGCTTTTTCACCCATAAAGGGACCGCCGGGAACGGCGTGCATCACGAAGAAAGTGACCGTAATAACGACCCAAACGGTAAGGATCGCCAGAGCAATCCTTTTCACGATATACAGTACTGTCTTTGAATTCATCTTTTCAGTCCGCCCTTATTTTCTGCGGATGCGCCGGGCGCTCCGCGGGAAATCTGTATACTTTGAATTTTTATGTAGTAGATAATTATACACCTTATGTAAAATTTTTGCAATAGTTTGTTCAAACAAATGCGCCGCTTGGCTATTTTCCCGTCTTGTCAACAAGTCTTGTATAGAAATTGAAGAGAACGGAAGACATCCTGCCCCTTGTAAAAGCGTTTTCCGATCTGTCCGGATGCCACAGACTCTCGCGCGTCCCGGTCCTTCCGACGTAAATCCCTTTTGTGAAAACGAATTCAGTCGCTTTCAGGGTCTCCTCGTCAATATCCGGGTTGCTATTCTTTGCCTTTGCAAGACCTTCCGCTATTCCGAGATCGGTGTTTACCCCGAAGGTCCCCGCGACTCGGTACAGCGTTATGATCATCATCCGGCTGTCTATCGGATCGGATGGTTTCGGAAGATCACGGTCGGTGTTCCGGAGCACTCCGTTCTCGATCGCCCACACGACAGCGTCACGCCACGGAGAATCGGTCTCTGTCTCCCCGTCACGGTTGTACCAGTCCGGAATGATTCCGGAAACTTCGGGTGACCCGGACATCCTGTAGAACACATCGAGAAGCTCACCGAATTCCGCGATCCGCTCCGCCCCGAACTCATCCCTTCCGTCGGCGGAAATGAACCCGTGTCGGTAAAGGAAATTGACGTAATTCTGGACAAAGACGCTCTTGATATCGGTAAACACGACGGAGTCGCGCTCCCCGGACGGTTCTTTCCCGAACACGTGAGCGTAATAGTCGGAATTGAGTATCCTGTTTGAGAATCCGAATCTGTTTGAGACCGCCGTACGGGTCCTCTCAACCGACTCGGCGTCAAGATCCGCGTACGGGTCGGTTTTGATGATCTCTCCGGTCTCGGAGTTGTACCTGAAGTCTTTCGTCAAAAAACTTCCGTCAGCGAGGATAGCCGTGTGATCGCCCGGTGCGAGGACGTCAACACCCGCGAGAAGGCGGGAATCGTACCGTACTCCGAGCAGGTTGAGGAGCGTCGGAAGTATATCCGCCGTCGAACAGTATGCGTCGACGAAAACGTCTTTCATTCCCGGAACGTAACAGATAAAACTGTTGCGGAAGCGCTCGAAAACGGTGTCGATCTTCTTCCCCGCAAGTTCGTTGTACTGCTCTTCAGAGAGACCGTACGGATAGTGGTCGTTTGTGAGAACGATCAGCGTTTTTTCGGCGATACCCTCTTCTTTGAGCTTATTGAGAAGCGTCGTGAGCGCGTCCTCGACTTCGAGGTTGCACGCGATGTACGCCTTGACCTCCTCGGAATAAGGAAGATCCGAGACCTTGGTCTGGTGTCTGCGGCTCATCGCGTTATCCCAGTTATATTGGTAATGGCCGCTGAAAGTCATATAATAAACGTGAAACGGTTTTTCCGACTTGACGTAATCTTTGAGCGACGCTCTTATCATCGCATCGTCGGACGCAGGCCAGCTCAGCGTGATATCGAGTCCCTGACCGACGGCTCTGAAATCATAGCCCATATTCGGATGAGTCAAACTTCTGTTGTAGAAGTCCCCGAGGTAGTTGTGGTAGGCGTAGGTGTCGTACCCCTCTTCTCTGAGAGCATTGCCGAGGCAGAAAGGCAGATAGTGACCGATCGACACGTCAAAGCTCGACTGAGTCTTCGTCCTCGTCATATCGGGCAGAAGTCCGGTACACATCGTGTATTCACCGTTTGTCGTTACCGACGGGAACGAACCGTAATAGTTTTCGAAAACAAACCCGTGATGGATCATTTCGTAAAGCGTAGGAGTGAGTTCTTTCGAAATGAAATGAGGAGAATACGATTCGGCGCAGAAAGTGATAACGTTGTACCCTTTGAGCATACCCGTGTATTCGTTCTTTTCGGTAGGCGACGCGGTCGTGAAGAAGCGGTCGAGTTCCCGGAAGGCGTCCTCGTCTTCCCCGCTCTGCTCCGCGAGAGTTCTGAAATCGAGTTCTTCAATCACGTTGTATTTGTCGGCGGAGTAAGATTTCCCTTCGTCGGGTTCGGGGATCAGCGCGGAGACGCTGCCTCCGGAGCCGAAGAGCATATACCTCGTCTCCTGAAGCGTAGTCGCCCACATTCCGATCGTCTTGTAACTCGTGTCGGTCCCCGTTCCCGAATCGGTAAAGATCCTGTAAGCAGACTGCGGATCATCGCGGCCTGAAAACATAGCGGACCAAACGAGAATGACCGCGGAAAGAAAAGCTCCGATCGAGAGGATCCTGCAACGGACCGGGGGAGTAACTCTTCCGTGTCTTTTAAGTATGATAACGGAAACGATCGCCGCAAGAACGGGAAGCGCGAGGACGATCACACGGAAAAGATTTCCGGCGACGGCATAACCGATCTGCCCTCCGAAATTCGTTACTACTCCGCCCCCCATCCGGGTAAGACTCAGAGGCATAAGATTTCCGAATATCGCGTGATAGATAAGCTGGATCTCGGCAAGAAGCGTCGACACCAAAACGGCGACGATTATGAATATCCTGCGCGGAGTCGCCGGAAGAAACGACGCGATAAGAGCCGCGAAAAGGCCGAAACAGACGCCGAACAGGATCTTGAATACGATCCGTCCGTCCGCCGATCCGAATATAAGAAAATGCAGAACGACCTCAGTGAAAACCGCGCACAAAACAAGAAGACCGGTCTCGATCAACCAAGTGATAAAACCGTCCTTTTTCTCTTTTCGTAACGTTTCGGGCGACGTGCGCCTTATCTCCCTGCGAGATAAACGGGTCATCTGAGGTCACTCCTTTCACAGCGCCATTTTACTCGGAAAAAGCCGCTTTTTTCGGACGAGTCGTATTTTACCACATTATGGCGAAAAAATCAATAATGTTTTATATTAAAATATATCACGCGTGCGCGAGGGCGGATATAATGTTAAAGAGCCCCTGAAAATCGGGGTTCTCCCGGAGAATAGAAATGAATTTTTACGTTACAGCCGCACTGTTCGCCACTCTCGGAACGTGGTTCGTTACTGCTCTCGGAGCGGCGACTGTGTTCTTTATAAAAACCCCCGACAAAAGGTGCATGAACGTCATGCTCGGATTTGCGTCGGGAGTGATGATAGCAGCTTCGTTCTGGTCGCTCCTTCAACCCGCTGTGGAACGCGCCGTAACGGCCGGCGGGATCCCGCCGTATCTGGTAGTAACGGCAGGATTCCTCTTCGGGGCGGCTTTCATGTGGGCGACGGATAAGGCGGTCTCGCATGCAAAGAACCCGGATGAGAGGAACGTTGAACCTTGGCGCGGAAAGCGCACGTTCATGCTCGTTCTTTCGATAACGCTCCATAACATTCCCGAGGGTCTCGCGGTGGGAGTTGCGTTCGGCGCGCTCGGAAAAGGCACGGCGGCTCCCGAGACGCTTATGGGGGCGGTAACGGTCGCCGTTGGGATCGGACTGCAGAACTTCCCCGAAGGGGCAGCGGTTTCCCTCCCGCTCAGAAGAGAGGGGAAATCGAGAACCAGAAGTTTTCTGATCGGTCAGGCGTCCGGGATCGTCGAGCCTGCCGCAGGAGTCGCCGGAGCGCTGCTCGTGACAGCGGTCGAAAGCGCT
The DNA here is from genome assembly GCA_017518975.1 of Clostridia bacterium. Taxonomy (GTDB): domain Bacteria; phylum Bacillota; class Clostridia; order Oscillospirales; family CAG-272; genus RUG11130. Next base: position 2,298 of record JAFWTH010000107.1, on the reverse strand, counting down.
CTGCCCTTCATTCTCTCGCTCGCAGCAGGCGCCATGATTCTCGTCGCCGTCCACGAGTTGATACCGGAATGTCAAAAGAATCAGAGCAAAAACCCTTATCTCGCCACAATGGGGATCGTGACCGGTTTTGCTCTGATGATGCTGCTCGACGTTATGTTGGGCTGAAAAAGCATAGGGCTCTGCCCTATGCTTTTTCATATCTGATGAATTCGTAATTGTCCGGAGAAGACGCGACGTCCGTCATAAACGAGTAAACTCTGTCGCGCAGTTCCCTTCTCGCCTCTCCTCTCGGGAGATCAGGATCGGGATAAAAAGGGTCTGATAGAGTTACGGTCAGATGCGGATGAAGTTTTTTGAAGAAGCGTCTTTCTCTGAAGGTCGTCACAAACGCAATGCACGGTACGTGTTCGGAAACGGGATAATCGAACGACGTATCCGGGAAATTCCTGATTTTATTATACCACGGCCAGATATGGCCCTCCGGATAGACCGCCACGGCACGTCCCTGCCCGATCCTGGTCGAAAGAGCGCTTCGGAACGGGCGGACCCCCTTGATACCGTCCGGCACCGGAATGCCGCCGAGCATAGTCACAACAGAGCGGAGCCCCTTTATCGATAAGGCGTCCGGGCTCGTTACGATATACGCGCGTTTGGGGAACGAACAAAGCGAAGGAGTATAGGCATCCATCATATTCTGCGTATGATTGCCGTAGAGGTAATAACCCGTCCCTTTCAGCTTTTTCACGGCTTTTCTGTTCCTGATCCGGAGACCGTATATTATTTTCCCGATAAGAAATACGACCGGGATTGCCACTATCCTGTAGATCAGGAACTCCCCGACACGCCACAGTATGCCGTTTCTCACGTATTTGAAATCCGATCCGACCGGACGCGTTTTGATACTGTTACAGGCAAAATCGTCGTTCGCCTCGTCGGTGAAACGGATTGTATTCTTCCCGGTCTTCTTCATCTTTGTCAACTATCGCGTACCGATTGCGCGGCGTTCTCCTTTATCATTTCTTCCATCTTTTTCATACACTCGTCAAAACTGAACTCGCGTGCGTATCCCGCGTATTCCTCGCTTCTTTTCTTCTTCTCATCCGGGTGATCGAGCCACCAGTCGATGCGGGAAGCGAGCGAGTCGGAATCGCCGTTTTTGAAAAGATTCTTCTCATCAAGTGCAAAATATCTGGTCGCGCTCCTCGCGGAATCCGCGATCACCGGAACCGCGCCGCACGCGATCGCCTCGAGGCACGATATCGCTTCTATTTCGATCTCCGCCGGGTGGACGTAAAGGTCGGCGTCTCTTATTACCCCGATGAGCTCGTCTCTTCCGAAAAACCGGAACACGGGCTCGATCGGAAGAAACGACGCTTTCTTCTTCAGTTTGTCCTTCAACGGACCGTCTCCGGCAAAGATCAACCGTATCCTGTCGCGGTATTTACTCTTTTTCACGGCGTTGATCAGAACGGAGTGTGATTTTTCCCTGCTGTACCGTCCTATGAAGAGGATCCTGAACTCGTCCTTTGAATCCTCGCTTCTCTCCGGCGCGGGGCCGGGAGTGAATTCGGAACCGACGCCGTTTGATATGACGTAACCGTTCGTTTTTCCCCCGTATTTTTCAAAAACGTCCCGAATAAAGCGGGTCGGGAAGTGTACGGCGCCAACCTTTCCGTAAAGTTTTTTGTAAAAGATTTTGTAAATCAAAGCATTTGCGGGACGGCAGTTTTTGAGATACGCGTGCGACGTGATATTCTCCGCCTGACAGTGAAACCCCGCCGTGACAGGAATCGCGCGCTTGATTGCCTCTCTCGCCGTATAGTTCCCGAGCGGGAACGGGGTCATGACGTGAACGGCGTCCGCTCCTTCAAGCGCCCGGGCCACGACCTCGTGATCCGGCCATGAGAGCGCCACGCCGTTTTTTGACAGATATGCGGCGACAGCCCGTCCCGTAGGGAGTCTTTTGACGACAAAAAATCCGCTCTCCCCTCTCCTCTCGGGATCGGAGCATATCACCCTTACCTCGTGGCCCATTTTTTTCAGAGCCCCGATGAGATTGTACGCCGCGAGAGTCGTGCCGTTATTCTTTTCGCCGAGAACGTCGCACGATACAACAATAACCATATTTACGGTCTCTTTCTCAAAACGTTATACGCTTAGGGTAACAGGGGCTATCCGAACCCGGTTTTGCGCGAACAGCTAAAGTCGTGTGTCATTGCCCGATACTGCTGTTCGCATGAAGTTTGCACTGCCGTGCAAACTTCCGGAGTTTAACAGATCCCCTGCTTCGTTATCACC
>JAFWTH010000106.1 GCA_017518975.1 Clostridia bacterium | reverse complement strand
TCGTGAATCGGTGACTGAAAAAAACGTCTCTGCAAATATTCACGAGAGCGTCCGAACCTTAGATACCGCGCCCGCTGGCGCAGTTTAAATGAATCGCGGCTACGCCGCGGTGATAAGGTGCGGAGGGCTGCGAGCCCTCCCTACAGATTAGAATGAAGAATAACGGTCAATAAAAAATGTCCGTAGGGACGCCTGACTCGAACACGGTTTCTTTCGGAAATTATTTGCAGTTCAATGCAAATTATTTCGCCTCGTGAATCGGTGACTGAAAAAAACGTCTCTGCAAATATTCACGAGAGCGTCCGAACCTTAGATACCGCGCCCGCTGGCGCAGTTTAAATGAATCGCGGCTACGCCGCGGTGATAAGGTACGGAGGGCTGCGAGCCCTCCCTACAGTTATTAAATGGAGTTTCCGGTTCTTATTTCTCCGGGTCGAGGAATCGCCAATATTTCGTGAGGTAATCGATCCCCGACCAGAGCGTCATCACCGTCATTACGGCGATAAACACGTATGAGAGGATATGCCATTCGGCGAACGGTCTGAAGGGAAGGATCAGCGGTTCGAGGAACACCGCGACGATGCAGATCATCTGCGTCGTCGTTTTTATTTTCCCGAGCCAGCTCGCCGCGATGACGAGGCCGCTCTTGCCCGCGGCGACGAGGCGTATCGACGTCACCGCCAGCTCGCGGAAGATTACGACAGCCGCCGCCCAGACGAAGACCGGACGCAGATCCGCGAACATCTCGTTCGTCAGTATGCCGAGCATCGCGGAGAAAACGAGGAATTTGTCGGCGAGCGGGTCCATGAATTTCCCGAAATCGGTGATGAGGTTATACTTCCGGGCAATTTTGCCGTCGATCATATCGGTGAGCGACGTCAGGGCGAAGAGCGCCGCCGCCGTTATCCTCACCGCCGTTTCCGGTATCGGGAGCGGCGCGACGAGTATGACGAGAAATACCGGAACCATACATATCCGGAACAGCGTCAGTTTATTGGGAAGATTCATCTTCCTTTTCTTTTTTTCGGTTTCCATTTCAATGTCTCCTGCCTTTCATTCCGGGCGGTCAGAGGACCGTCTCTCCCACCAGGTCATAGTCCATAGCGTCCGTGATCCGGACCTCGGTGATCTCGCCCTCGCTCACGGCGCGGCGCGAGGTGAAGAAGACTTTGCCGTCGACGTCGGGCGCCTCGTACTGCGTGCGTCCGACGTATGATTCGGCGACCGGGTCGAACGATTCGCAGAGCACGGGATAAACGCGTCCCACGCGCTCCCTCATCTTCTTCTCGCTTATCCGGAGCTGGGTCTTCATCAGGATATCGTAGCGTTTTTCTTTTATCTCTTCGCTTATCTGATCCGGCATACCGTACGCCGGGGTGTCCTCCTCGCGGGAGTAGGTGAACGCGCCGAGGCGGTCGAACTCCGTTTCTTTCACGAAGCGGCAAAGCTCCTCAAAGTCCGCGTCCGTCTCGCCGGGGAACCCGACGATCAGCGTCGTGCGCAGAACGATGTCCGGCACCTCCCCGCGCAGACGGCGGACGGCGTCCTTTATCATCGCGGAGTCGCCGTGGCGGTTCATCCGCCGCAGGACCGGGTCGCTTATATGCTGGATCGGGATGTCGAGGTATTTCACGACGCGGTCGTTTTCCCGCAGCAGCCCGACGAGCTCGTCCGTGATCTTGTCGGGATAGCAGTACAGAAGGCGTATCCACGGTATCCGCGTCTTTTCCGTTATTTCATTTATCAGGCGGGGAAGCTCGTACCTGCCGTAAAGGTCGATCCCGTACGCCGAGGTGTCCTGGGCGATCACGTTCAGTTCCTTTATCCCCATCCCGTCGAGGTCGCACGCTTCTGCCACTATATCTTCGATCGGACGCGAGCGCAGCGGTCCGCGTATCGACGGGATCGCGCAGTATGCGCATCTGTTCGAGCAGCCCTCGGCGATCTTGATATACGCCATCGAGTCGCCCGTCGTGACGACTCTGTCGCCTCCGAGCGCGCACGTCTCCTTCGGGTCGAGCGCGGCGAAGCCGCGTTTTCCGCCGAGAGCGGAGCCGACCGCCTCGACGATACGGTCGAGCGAGCCCACGCCGACGACGGCGTCGATCTCCGGCATCTCGGTGAGAAGCTCCTCGCGGAAACGCTCCGCCATGCAGCCGGTGACGATCAGCGCCTTGAGGTTATGGTGCTCTTTCAGCCACGCGAGGTCGAGGATCGTGTCGATCGACTCGCGCTTCGCCTCCTCGATGAAGGCGCAGGTGTTTACGACGACGGCGTCCGCGGCCTCCGCCTCCGGGACGATCTCGTAACCCGCGGCGACGAGCTTCCCGAGCATCACTTCGGTGTCGCACAGGTTCTTGGCGCACCCGAGCGATACGAACGCTACCTTGTTTGCACTCATTTCGTGATTTCCTTTATTTTCGATATTGAAAAGCCGAGGCGGCAGAGCGCCGCGACCGTCTTCGGGTCTCCCCCGAAGTCCCGCCGCGCGGCGTGATATCTCAGCGCCTCTTCGTATTCTTCTTCCGTGATTCCGTCCGCGGCGTCCTTCGCGGCGGCGGCGGGATAGCCCTTTGCGAGCAGATCCGCGTATATCCTCGCGGGCCCTCTTTTCGTTCTTCCGAATATGCTCCTCGCCGTGTGGCGGGCGTTTTCCGCCTCGTCGAGGAGTCCTCCCGCCGTCAGGGCGCGCACGGCGCGCACGGCGTCTTCTTTCGCGTGGCCGCGCCTCGTCAGCTTCATCACGAGAGCCGACACGCTGTGCGGCGAGCCGGCGGCGATCCGCATCGCGTCAGTCACCGTTTCCGAAAGAGCGGACGCGCGGCGCAGTTTTTCCTCGCTTTCGCGATCGGGCAGATCGCCCTCGGCGAGACCGAGCCCTTCCCAGAGCGTCGCCCCGAGGCAGAGCGTCTCGTCGGGGCCCTCGCCCGCGAGAGTGACGGTCACGCGCTTTCCGTCGCGCTTCACTTTTTTTATAATCGCCATCATCTCACCCCGGCGACGGAGCCGTTCCGGATCTCGATGAACCGCGCGGCGCCCGCCCCTTCGGGGACGACCGACGGCTCGCACGAGGTCACTATAATCTGACGGCCGAGAAGGCGTTCGGTGATATATTTCCGTCTCGACGAGTCGAGCTCGGAGAACACGTCGTCGAGGAGGAAAACGGGGTACTCTCCCGATTTTTCCCGTGAGATCTCGCCCTCGGAGAGCTTCATCGCGAGCGCGAAGCTGCGCTGCTGACCCTGCGAGGCGAACAGACGCGCGTCCGATCCGTCAAGCGAAAGGCGCAGATCGTCCTTGTGGATCCCCCACAGCGTCGATCCGGCGGCGGCTTCGCGCTCGACGTTCGCCGTCAGTTTTTCAAAAAGCAGTTTTTTCCCCTCCGCGGGATCGTAACCGTCCTCCGCTCCTCCGAGCAGATGAGATTTATACGAGATGGAAGGGATCTCAGCGCCTCCCGTCATCTCCTCGAAGAACGAGACGACGTGACGCGACAGTTTGAGGGAGTATTCGTACCGCGCCGCGGCGATGCGCGAGGCGGCGTCGCTCATATGCTCTGCCCAGACCTCCCATTCGGCGGACGAAACGTCCCTGCCCGACGCGAAGAGGCGGAGCAGGGCGGCGCGGTGAGAATAGGACGCCCGGTAGAGCGAAAGATCGCGGATGTACCCGGGGTCGAGCTGGGAGATGGCGACGTCCAGAAACGAGCGCCTCTCGGCGGGACCGCCGTTCACGACGGAGAGATGGGAGGGGCAGAACAGCACCGCGCGCAGGTTCCCGATCATCTCGGAGACCGAGGAGAGCGGGGCGCCGTTGCGCAAAAGACGCTTTCTTCCCTCGCGCGGGAGTTCCGCCGTCAGTTCGACGGGGTATTTTTCTCCCTCGCGTTCGACCGAGACCCCGATCCGGGAGAACGGGTAACCCTGTCTTATCATATCTCTGTCGTGCGCGCCGCGGAACGAGCGTCCGCGGGCAAAGTACCAGATGCCCTCTAAAATATTCGATTTTCCCTGGGCGTTGCTGCCCCAGAGCACGTTGACGGTGGGGGAGAATCCGATCTCCTCGTCCCGGACGTTGCGAAAGTCGCGGAAAACCGCTTTTGTTACGATCATAATATGTCCTCGTTTAGAGGCTTCCCCTTGAGGGTAGCGAAGCGCACGGCGCGGTAGTGAATGACAGCCCGGTGGGCTGTCAGAGCCGCGCCTGACCGAACCCCGCAGGGTAGACAAGCTGGCGAGTGAAACGAGCCTGATGAGGTGATAAAGATGTAGATTGCCGGGTTCCTCACCTCATCCGTCGCCTTACGGCGACACCTTCCCCTCAAGGGGAAGGCTTTTTAATGCGTTCTTCATTTCGCG
>JAFWTH010000105.1 GCA_017518975.1 Clostridia bacterium | reverse complement strand
TTCGTCTCTTTCAGTCTGCGGACCGCCGCGACCGCTCCCTCAAACGTCGCGAGCGGATGTGCGAGGGATCCGTCGGCTCCGTCGTCGCCGTTCGGCGCGACGAAGATATCGGCGTCCTTTGCGAGCGGATAATCTTTTTCCGTATACTTGCTTATCGGCACGGGCGCGTTGTACGCGAGAGGGAAGGAGAAGTCGGTCCCGTCGTATCTCTCGAGGATCGCCGCGAACTGCTCGCGCGTCGCGTTCCCCTTTGGATCGAGATAGTCCTTATCTCCCTTTTTGTTTCCCTTTATGAGCCCGCGTTCCACTGCCCAGATAACGGCGGCTTTCGCCCATTCGCTCACTTTGTTCGCGTCCGGGTATTTTGCGATCGAACCTTTCGACGAGGTGTCGAGTTCCTTGTATTCGGTATAACGGCAGAGCATGGTGACGAGCTGTTCTCTCGTGATCCTGCCTTCCGGGGAGAAGGTCGTCTCCGACGTTCCGAGCACGACTCCGGCATCCTTCGCCCAGATAACGGCGGAGGAGTACCACGTACCGTCTTTGACGTCCTTGAAAACGGGAGAGAACGCGACGTCCGGAGCGCCTTCGCGCCGCCACAGGACGGTGACGACCATCGCGCGGGTCATCGTTCCCGTGGGATCGAACCTGTCGCCTCCCACGCCGTTCATATATCCTTTTTCATACGCGTAACTGACGGATCCGTAGCTCCATCTTCCCGGCGCGACGTCGGAAAACGTGTCTCCGATACGGACTTCGGGAAGTTCGACGGACGACGCAGCGGACACCGATAATGCGAACATCATCGCCGCGAGAATGAAAGAAATGATTTTTTTCATGTCAAAGATCCTCTCTGTTTATTGTCAGTTTAAGTATACCAAACTTGCCGCCGAAACGCAAGAAAAACGGTATCAAAAAAGCCTTCCCCTCAAAGGGAAAGGCTTAATTTCGATCAATAACGACCTATAAGCTCATACGGTATCTCAAATCCCGCTTTTTCGGAGTCAATGCGGTAGTCGCCTCTTGTAGGGTCCGCAAAGAACGGATTTTCTTCGATCGGATAGACCGTACTGTTTTCGACCCGCGTGCCGAACGTGACGACGCGCTCCGCGTAAGTGTCGAGAACTCCCTCACCGATATGTTCCTCCGTTGCGACGATCACGTTGCCGTATACCTCGTCGTACGACGGGTTGATCGGGCAGTCGGGGTCGTCGGCGTACGGAGCCATGTCGGAAAGATCGTACTTGTACGCCGCAAGCGTCGGGAAAGCAGACGCCCACAGTTCGTTCCTGAACGGGACAAGCTCGAGGATGGTGATCCTCTCATCCTCGGCGATCGGTTTCGTAAAGTCTTCGGTCGCACCCTTGATCGAGGAATACATCGAGTCACCGAGATGGATCTCGGAGCCCGTATTCTGGTCGGGTTCGATTATCACGTTGTTGTATATTTTGTTTTCTCGCCCGCCATTCGTGAAGATCGCGTGGTTGGCGGTGTTGAAGAAGATATTGCCGTAGACTTCCTGACCCGATTCGCTGTCGTCGAGGTAAAGTCCGAGCGAATTGTGCTGTTCGAGGCGGTTTCCCACGTCGGCGACTATATTATAGCGCACGACGCAGCCGTGACCCGCGAGGTTGCGCCCCGCGTAGATCGCGCCGAAGTCGGTCGACTGCGTCACGACGCTGTGGATGTAGTTGTATTCGACGGTGACGTAGTTGCTCGGCCAGACCGATTCGCTGTAAGTGACGGCGCTGTTGGACGAATCGCACATCTCGTTGTGAGCGATCCTGACGCCGCAGCCCCAGACGCGCACGGCGGGCGACATCGTTTTGTTGACGTACCCGAAATGCTCGAACAGATTGTTTTCAATTACCGATCCGCCTGACGTCAGAGTTTCTCTGTCGCCGGTCTTCAGGTCGATATTTCTGCCGCCCACGTCGTAGAATTCGTTGTTCGTGAAGGTAGCGCGATCGCCGTCCATAAGGAATCCGTAACCCCTGAAATTGTGGAAACTGCATTGGTCGACCGTGAGATCATCCGCGTCGGACCCCGTCATGAAGTCGCCCGTCCCGTAGCAGAACTCGAGACCGACGAGGGAGATGAAGTCCGCGTTATTGAAAGTGAACATCTGGCCGGTGAGCGAGACGCTGTAGTCCCCCGCGGGATCCATAACGTAAAGATACCCGGTGCGTCTGTCGATATAGTACTCGTCCGTCCTGTCGAGCTCGTCCGGAATATTGAAGAAATAGTAATACGGACACGGCGTGTTGTCTTGGAACTTGTGCAGCCCGTAGCCGTTGATCGTAGGAGTGATATATCCGGTCTCCGGATCGTAGAACAGCACGGGGCCTTCGGATGCCGACCAGTCGTATTTATAATATCCCGACATGTACATATCGTCGACGTTGTGATACTTACTGATGCGTTTGTTGTCGTAAGGGAGGAGCGTGATGCTCAGTTCTTCCTCGTGAAGTTCCTGATACCTGCCGATGAAATCGTCGTTGCCGCTCTGCAGCCTGTTCGGCCATCTCGCGGGATCGAGACGCGTTTTGCCCGCAAACACGCTGTTGCTCGCGGAGAGAGAGGAGGGGTCGACGCCGTATTCCGCGAGACTTGCTTTCTTTATACGGTCGCGGTATTTTTCGGGGAACATTTCGCGGTCGGAACTGTCAAGAGCCTCGAATCCGTCGGCGGGAAGGGTAACGCCCGCGTTGAAGACGACGTCTCCGTCGCCGTATTTGCAGTAGGTTATCGGGTTTTCCGCCGTTCCGGAATCTGCGTCCGTCATCTCAATCCCTACGGGAGCCGGATACTCGCCCGCCATGAACGCGACCTTTATGCCGCCTTCGGTTTTCGTCTCTTTCAGTCTGCGGACCGCCGCGACCGCTCCCTCAAACGTCGCGAGCGGATGTGCGAGGGATCCGTCGGCTCCGTCGTCGCCGTTCGGCGCGACGAAGATATCGGCGTCCTTTGCGAGCGGATAATCTTTTTCC
>JAFWTH010000104.1 GCA_017518975.1 Clostridia bacterium | reverse complement strand
ATAAAATGAAGGTCATATTTATCGACGGTGAAAAACTGAACCGCGCCGAGGAGATCTACGGCGCGTTCAGGGACGCTCTGCCCGAAGCGGAGCTTTACGGGAACAATCTCGACGCCCTTTACGACGCGCTTTCCGTTCTGCGCGAGGAAATCGGGATAATTCTGGTGAACACGGATGCGATCCGTTCGACGCCCGGCGTCAGGTGGCACGGTCTTGTTCGTATGCTCGAGGATCTGACCGACGAGAGGGACAATATCAGAGTGCTGATCGATCCGTTCGAGACGGACGACGCTCTGATCGATTTCTGATGAAAAAAGAAGAAAAGACGTTCACATACGCTCTGTTCACGCTCGGCTGCCGCGTCAATCAATACGAGTCCGACGCGATAGGCGAGCTGCTCCGGAGCGAGGGCTTTTTGCCCGCTCCGCGCGGTGAAGCGGCGGACGTTTACGTTATAAACACGTGCGCCGTTACCGCAGAGAGCGAGAGAAAATCAAGACAGCTTATAAGGCGCGCGCGCGCCGCGAATCCGTCTGCGACGGTCGTCGTCACCGGATGCTCCGCCGAACTCGAGGGCGCCGCGCTCTCTGACCTCGGCGCGGACGCCGTATGCGGCAACGCGGTCAAATCGGATATCCCCGAACTCGTCAGACGCGCGATGAGAGAAAAAGGCGGGTCCCGCGTCCTCATTCCCGATCTTTCCTCATCGCCCTTTGATGATCTTTCCGTCTCGTCCCCAAAGAGGGCGAGGACGTATATCAAGATCGAGGACGGCTGCTCGAACAGATGCGCCTACTGCGTGATCCCCCGGGTGCGTGGCCCCGTTCGCTCGAAAAAAGAGGACGACGTGCTGAGAGAAGCGGAAACGCTGCTCGAAGCGGGAGTTAAAGAAATAATCCTGACAGGGATCGAGACCGGCTCGTACGGCGAGGACTTCGGTGAACGCGGAGGACTCGTCCGCCTGCTTCACCGTCTCGACGCGCTCGGCGTACCGAGGATAGGCATGGGGTCTCTCGATCCCTCCGTTCTGAAAGACGATTTCATCGAAGCGGCGGCGACGCTGCCGTCCGTTCTGCCGCATTTTCACGTGTCCGTTCAAAGCGGCTCGTCCGCGACACTGAAAAGGATGAGAAGAAGATACTCCGCGGAACAGCTTACGGAGCGGATCGCGGCGCTCCGCGCCGGGATCCCGGACGTTACGCTCAGCGCGGACGTCATCACCGGCTTCCCGGGAGAGACGGACGCGGAATTTGAAGAGACGCTCGCTCTGATGAGCGAAATACGGTTTTTGCATCTTCACGTTTTCCCGTACTCGTCCAGACCGGGAACTGAAGCGGCGGAAATGGCGGATCAGGTGCCGGTCGTGATCAGAAAAGAGAGAGCCGCGGCGCTGTCCGAACTGCAGGCGGGAATAAAAAAAGAACTCCTCGCGCGTTACGCCAAGACTCACGGGAGCGTCCCTGTCTCGGTCCTCGTCGAGAAATGCGACCGCGGCTCCGCCGTCGGTCACAGCGAGCACTGGGTCGACGTGAGTTTCCCCGGATCGCCCTCCGACGTCGGAAAGATCGTCAGCGTCTTTACAGTATCGTCGGAAGACGGGAAAGTGATCGGAAAGACATAGAACCGTCCCCTGTCTCAGTCCGATTGAGTTTTTCATCTCACCTCATCAGTCAGCTACGCTGACAGCTT
>JAFWTH010000103.1 GCA_017518975.1 Clostridia bacterium | reverse complement strand
GGTGATAACGAAGCAGGGGATCTGTTAAACTCCGGAAGTTTGCACGGCAGTGCAAACTTCATGCGAACAGCAGTATCGGGCAATGACACACGACTTTAGCTGTTCGCGCAAAACCGGGTTCGGATAGCCCCTGTTACCCTATGCGCCCGGCGCGTCAGGCCGAGCAGACAGAATATTCCGAAGCCGGCGATATCGACCGCAACGATCGTCGAACCGACCGGAGTCCCGGACAGAATCGAGATCAGAAGGCCGAGCGTAGCGCACGTGACCGAAAAGATCGCGGAGCATATCGTGACCGACTTGAAACTCCTGAATACTCTCATCGCCGAAAGAGCGGGGAATATTACCAGCGCGGAGATCAGAAGCGATCCGACGAGATTCATCGCGAGAACGATGACTACTGCGACGATAACGGCGATCAGCAGATTGTAAAGAGACGCTTTCGTGCCGGTGGCGCGCGCGAAATCCTCGTCGAAGGTAACGGAAAAGATCTTGTTGTAGAAGATCACGAAAACCGCGAGCACGACGACGGAAAGAACTCCGCAGACGATCACGTCGGACCGGTTGAGCGTAAGGATCGACGTCGATCCGAAAAGAGTCGTGCATACGTCGCCGGAAACGTTTCCCGAGGTCGAGAAAACGTTCATCAGAAGATATCCGATCGCAAGTGCGCCGACGGATATCATCGCTACCGCCGCGTCGCCTTTTATCTTCGCGCGCTGACCCGTTCTCAGAAGAAGGATCGCGCTCACAATCGTTACGGCGAGTATGAGCGGCATATTGTTCGTCATTTTCATCACCGCGGCGATCGCCATCGCTCCGAACGCGACGTGCGACAGTCCGTCTCCGATAAATGAGAAACGTTTGAGAACGAGCGTGACGCCGAAGACCGAAGAGCAGAGTGAGATCAGTATCCCGGCGATCAGAGCGTACTGAACGAACTGAAAACTGAGATAAAACGAGAGCTTTTCAAACAGAGCCATCACGCCTCACCCGCTTTCGTCAGTCTGAGGTAGTCCTCGCTCTTCAGGTAATCGTCCTTCGTCCCGAAGAAGACGGAGCGGCCTATATGCAGAATACGGTCTGCGTACTTTATCGCCGCGGCAATGTCGTGGGAGATCATGATTATCGTGATACCGTCTTTCCGGTTCAATTCTTCGATCAGGGAATACATCTCCGCCGTGACCTTCGGGTCGAGCCCCGCTACAGGTTCGTCGAGAAGAAGGATCTTTTTCGTCGCGCACAGCGCGCGCGCCAGAAGGACTCTCTGCTGCTGACCGCCCGAAAGCTCGCGGTAACACCTCTTCGCGAGATCGGCGATCCCCATCCGTTCCATATTTGCCTTTGCGGTTTCTTTGTCCGCTTTCGAATGAAACGGTCTGAAGCCGCCTTCGCCTCTGCATCCGGACAGAACGATCTCGAGGACCGAAGCGGGGAAATCCCGCTGTATCACAGATTGCTGAGGAAGATATCCGATCTCGTTTTTCAAAAGGCCTTCGCCTCTCTCGATCGTACCTCCGAGGGGAGGGATCAGACCGAGCATCGTCTTCATCAGGGTACTTTTGCCGGAGCCGTTTTCGCCGACGATGCAGAGATAATCACCGGGGTCGACTTCGAAATTCAACCCCGAGACGATCTTCTCGCCCTCATATCCGAGCGCGATATCGCGCGCTTTCAAATACGCCATTTTAACCTCTTTCAGTTGAGTGCTTCCTTTAATACTTCAAGATTCTTTTTCATCGTTTCGAGATAAGATTTGCCGCCGTCAACATCGTCTTTGACTGACGATTGCATCGAATCGAGCGTCAGGATCTTCTGATCCTTATCCTCGGTCGCGTCGCGCACCGTGCGGGCGAGCCGACCGTCCGACGTTTCTATCTGCATGATCGCGGGCAGGTCGAGCTCGTCGACCTTCGCGGCGAGAAACGCAACGGTCTCGAAACTCGCCTCACTCTCGGCGGAGCAACCGGCGTATGCGGCGTAG
>JAFWTH010000014.1 GCA_017518975.1 Clostridia bacterium | reverse complement strand
GAAAAAACGGACGGGATGATCCCCTCGATCCTCGACTCGATAAGCCGCGACGACGTGATGTTCCTTGTGAACGCGCTCGCCTTCGACGCGGAATGGGAAACTGTGTATTTCGAAAATCAGATCCGCGACGGCGAGTTCACGCGCGAGGACGGTGTGAAGAAGACCGTGCCGATGATGCACGGCGCGGAGTGGGACTATCTCGACGACGGAAGCGCGACGGGATTCATAAAATATTACAGCGGCGGAAGATTCGCGTTCGTCGCGATGCTTCCGAACGAGGGCGTTTCGCTCTCCGACTATATCGCGTCGCTCGACGGCGAAAAACTCCGCGAAACGATCTCTTCCCCGGAGAACGGCGAGGTCCTGACGATGATCCCGAAATTTGGGACGGAATACTCGGTCCCGCTCGCCGAAGTTCTCAAGGGGATGGGTATGAGGATTCCGTTTGAGACCTCCGCCGACTTTTCGGGGCTCGGTACGTCGGAGTACGGACCGATAATGATCGGAGAGGTCTTCCACAAGACGTTTATCTCGGTCGACGAGAGGGGGACGAAGGCGGGAGCGGCGACTATCGTTGAGATGAAGAATGGGTCGGCGTTCATGGAGGAGCCGAAGACCGTGTATCTCGACCGTCCGTTCGTCTATATGCTCGTCGACACCGAGACGAATCTGCCGTTCTTCATCGGGGCCCTGACGGACGCGTGCGAATGACGGGGAAAGCGGCATCGGTTCTTTCAGGGTTGATATTGAGTCTTCTTTTGATCTCGTGCGCACCGCGGAACGGCGTGTTCGACCGGGCGGAGGTTTTGTCTTAATACGAAGGGTCGGACAATGCGGGCGGAACCGTCGACATTTATCCGAACGGCAACGGGATAACGCAGCTTATCGTATGCGGCGAATAGTTCTGCGTCCGATCATTTTCCGCCCGGGATTTCATAAGGTATAAAAGGGTTCGTTAACGAGCCCTTTTTGCTTAAGAATAATACAGGATAGTTTAAGGTAAAAAAGCACGAAGGTTTTTTGCCTTAGTTATCACGATTTCCGCGCTTCAAAACATATCCCGTATCGCGAACCCGGGGAATATCCCGCGAGAGGCGTTTTTACCCGTTTCAAGGCGGAAAAACGGTAAAATATATTTAATTATTTCGCTTTTACGCCTTGACTCCGATCTCGGCGTTATGGTAGAATAATCCGTGGAAAATAACAGAAAAGAAAGGGAAAACACATGAAACTCGGAATCATCGAAGGCTACACAAAAGACAGGTTCGAATACGTAAAACGGCTGGGACTCGACTTCATCGAGGTCTGCACTAATTTCGACCCCGAAACGGAGGATTTCATAAAGTCCCGCGACGATATAAAATCGCTGATCAAAGAGTTCGATCTTCCTATCCTTTCGGTCGGACGCTGGAACGCGGAAGTCATCAAGAACAACGCGATAGACCGTTCCGTGGTCGATATGATCAAAAAGCAGATCGACGTCGTGTCGGACATCGGTTCGCCCATCTTCAATCTCGGAGTCAACCGCGATAAGGAGCAGTCCCTTTTCAGAAACTACGTCCTCGCGGTCGAGTATCTTGAAGAGATGCTCGAGTATGCGAAGAAGCGCGGCATCACCCTCGCCCTTTACAACTGCGACTGGAACAACTTCCTCTGCCGCGACAAGACGTGGGAAGTCGTGCTCTCCCACTTCCCGGATCTTATGATCAAATACGACTGCTCGCATCCCTACGAGGCGGGCGAGGATTATATCTCCGAGCTCACGAAATGGGCTCACCGCATCGCTCATATGCACATCAAGGGCGTCCTCAAGGTCAACGGGCAGGGGCTTGACGATCCGCCGGCGGGCATCGACGATCTCCCGTGGCCGAAGATCTTCGCGATCCTCTACCGCGCGGGCTACGACAAGACGCTTTCGATCGAGCCGCACTCGGGCGTATGGACCGGCGATCTCGGCGACCGCGGAGTCGAATTCACGGTCAATTACATAAGGCAGTTCATTCTCAGATAAAGAATAGTCAGACAGCGGCCCCTTTCCGCCTGAGGAAAGGGGCTGTTTTCTTGTTTTTTTCGGGCCGTTATGGTAAAATATAAAGGTAACGAACGACCGTCGGAGGGCGTGAAAATGGAACTTCATTTCAGGGACGAAAACGAGGCCCGCGCGCGGCGCGACGAGCTTTACGCGAAGATAAAACGGGCGTCTGATCTCTACTACAACCACGACGCGCCGGAGATCTCAGACTACGAATACGATATGCTTTTCGAGGAACTCAAGACGATCGAGCGCGAGTATCCGTCGCTCGACGATCCGTCCTCTCCGACCCACCGCGTCGGCGGCGCGGCGTCCGAGAAATTCGAGAAGGTGACTCACCCCGTCCCGATGGGGTCGCTCACCGACGTTTTCGACTTTGAGTCCCTCTCTGATTTCGTCGTCAAGTCCAAGAACAAACTCGCCGAGGCGGGGTACGCCGAAGGGGATATAAAATTCACGGTCGAGCCGAAGATCGACGGCCTGTCGGTCGGGCTGACCTACGCGGGAGGACGGCTTACGGTAGGCGCGACCCGAGGCAACGGAACGGTCGGCGAGAACGTGACCGAAAACGTGCTTCTGATCCCGGGCGTCCCGCGCGCGCTTCCCGAAAAACTCGATCTCACCGTCCGCGGAGAGGTTTATATGCCGCGCGGGAATTTCGAGGCGATCAACCGCGAGCGGGAAGAGACCGGAGAAAAACTCTGGGCCAACCCGCGCAACGCCGCCGCCGGAACGCTGAGGCGGCTCAAAGCGGACCGCGGCGCACTTTCGATTCTCGATATTTTCGTTTTCAACTATCAGGCGGGCGATCTTTGGGCAGACGGTCACGCTCCCGCCTCGCACGACGAGACCGTGAGACGGATGGGAGAACTCGGATTCCCCGTGATAAACGTCCGCGCGCTGACGGGCGACCCGGACGAGATAATCGCCGCCGTCGAGGGGATCGGCGCCTCACGCGAGGGCCTGCCTTACGATATCGACGGAGCGGTGGTGAAGGTCGACTCGCTTGAAATGAGAGAGACGCTCGGAGAGGGACCCGGAACGCCCAAGTGGGCGGTCGCGTTCAAATTCCCGCCCGAGAGAAAAAAGACCAAACTCGTCGATATCGAGATAGCAGTCGGCAGGACCGGAGTCCTGACCCCGACCGCGGTCCTCGAGCCCGTGCGTCTGGCCGGCACGTCGGTGACGCGCGCGACGCTTCACAATATCGACAATATAAAGGCGAAGGACGTAAGGATCGGTGACAGCGTCATCGTCCAGAAGGCGGGCGACATCATCCCCGAGATCGTCGCGTCCGTTCCCGCGGACCGCGACGGGAGCGAGATCCCGTTCCGCTTCCCGGAGAGGTGTCCGTCGTGCGCCGGGCGGCTCGTGTGGGACACGGAGGATCCCTATGAGGACGATCCGGACGGAGAAGTTGAGGAGGGCGGCGCGATCAGATGCGTGAATCCGCTCTGCCCGGCACAGAGGGAAAGAAGACTCATCCACTTCGTCTCGCGCGGCGCGATGAATATAGAGGGCGTCGGACCGAAGCTGATCCGTCAGCTGCTGGGCGAGGGGCTGATAAACGACGCCGCGGACCTTTACTATCTGAAAGAAGAGCAGATCGCAGCGCTCGAACGCATGGGAGAAAAGTCGGCGAAGAACGCGATCGCGTCGATCGAGGCGTCGAAAGGGCGCGGGCCCGCGAGAGTCCTGTTCGGTCTCGGCATCCGCCACGTCGGCGAGGCGGCGGCGGCGGCACTCATCGACGAGTTCGGCGGGATCGGTCCGCTGTTCGAAAAGACGGTCCCCGAGATATGCGAAATATACGATATGGGAGAAGCGACCGCGCTCAAGGTGACGGAGTTCTTCTCGACTCCCGGCGTGCGCGAGCTTTACGACCGGCTTGTTGCAGCGGGCGTCGTGACGGAAAAGACGGCGGGAGCGGAAGAAGCGGAGGACGGATCGGACAAACTCGACGGGCTGACGTTCGTCCTCACCGGAACGCTGCCGACGATGACGCGCGACGAGGCGACGGAACTGATAAAGAAGAACGGAGGCAAGACGACGGGCTCGGTGTCCTCGAAGACGTCGTACGTCCTCGCCGGAGCCGACCCGGGGTCCAAACTCACGAAAGCAAACTCCCTCGGCGTCCCCGTGATCACCGAGGACGATCTGATCGAAATGATAAAGTGAACGAAAAGAATTCAATGATCCCCGTGCCATTTGGCGCGGGGATCTTCGTTATATGGAATGTTTTTTGTTTTGCGTCATTTACAGATATCCCCCTCGCGGGCTGTCTGAAGCACATAAACTCCGCACGAATTGCGAAGGGTGTCGTCAGCGGTCCTGTCTATTTGCTTACTTTGCTTCGCAAAGAGCAAACAGGATAAAATTCCGCTTGAAATGGGACCCAACCCATTTCATCCGGCTGCGCCGGAACCGCAGAATTTTACCGCGCTATTGAACCCTGAATTTATTTATATTAAAGTTTTTATTTAATACGGGGGTTCATGTTGAAGCGTATAAACTCCGTTCGATTTGCGAAGGGTGTCGTCACGGGTTCTGCGCACTATTGAACCCTTTTTTCTCTAGAGAAAAAATGCTTCACCGAAAAAAGAGTCGTCCGGGCGAGGGAGGGACCTGTTCAGGGGCTTTGACGCGGCTTTCATAAAGCCGTAAGCCCCTTCACAAACCTCCCTCCCCAAGGACCTTCCCCTCCCACCTCGCGACAAAGTTACATTATCTTGGTAATCAGCGTCGCGAAGTGGGATATATTTATTTCTTCGTTTTTCTCGTTTACCGTAACGTGAAATAAGATAAAAACATTCTGCGAGACGAGGTGGTGTCGACGATTAGTGCTGATCCTTTTTGCGTATATTATAGACACCGAAAGTTTTGTCGGTTGCTTAAACTTTCAGCTGCGAACGATTTTGGCAAATGAAACTGCGCGGAAGTTTCTTCAAAAAAAAGGATCTCTCCCGCGTTGGGAGGGAGGGGGAGGGAGGGTTTGAGCTGGGCTGCCCCGCAGCCCTACGCGAAACCTCCTCCCGCCCCCGAGCGACTCTTTTTTTCAGCGCAGGCTTTTTTTCTCTAGAGAAAAAAAGAGTGCAAACACGCAGAACCGCTAACGACACCTTTCGCTTCGCGAGCGGAGCTTATGCGCTTCAACATGAACCCCCGTATTAAATAAAAACTTTAATATAAATAAATTCAAGGTTCAATAGCGCGGTAAAATTCTGCGGTTCCGGCGCAGCCGGATGAAATGGGTTGGGGCCCATTTCAAGCGGAATTTTATCCTGTTTGCTCTTTGCGAAGCAAAGGAAGCAAACAGACAGGACCGCTGACGACACCCTTCGCAATTCGTGCGGAGTTTATGCGCTTCAGACAGCCCGCGAGGGAACTTGCTAAAAATATCGCAAAACGACATTCAAGCACGGATGGCATCCCTTGATGCCTCCCTACAAACTCGAAATGAAGAAACTGAGTTCCGGCGTGCAGAACAAACAAAAATCCCGCCACTGACCTGTGGCGGGATTTGATGCGTTTGTCAGAATTCCGATTCCGCGCGGCCTCCGCGCATGAGTTTGTAGTCGCCAGATTCAAGGACGGAGACGAGCTGGCCGACGCTCGTGATCGGCTCGTCGGTTATTATTCCTCCGTCCGGTATGTGGTGACGGTCGTGCTTGTCGGAGCCCGAGGTGTAGATCACTCTCTTTCTTATCGACCGCCCGTAAGACGCCCACGCGAGCGCCATTTCGTTGCGCGACCTCTGTTGATTGTGACCGTTATATACCTCATACCCGTCGACTGACCACGGATCGGTTATCGTACAGCCGGTTCTCATCGGATGGGCGTGGATGATTATCGCCCCGTTTTCATTCAGAAAATCGTGCGCTCCCCAGATATCCATATCGAGAAGCTCAGGATGATCTCTGAGGAATTTCTCGTCCACGCCGAAAACGAGATAGTCGTTTGAGTTTTGCCTCAGGCGAAGCTCTATCCCGAAAAGGACGTTCAGCCGGTCGCCCGCAGCCTCTTTTGCCAGGCGCACCGCCTTCATATGGCGGTCTACCATCGCGCCGTAGGAACCCGGATCTCTCTCATCGTGCTCGACGTGGCTGAAATGATTCGTCAGCACTATCGTGTCGTAACCCAGCGCGATATACTTTTCCACCGTATCGGCGGCGCACTCGTCGGCGCATCCGCTCGCTTCGGAAGTGTGGCAGTGAAGTTCGGTTCTGTATTTCATTTTTTTACCCGTCATCCTTCTATCTTGTTTACAGCTTTGACAAGCTGTTTTGCGTTGAAATTGCAAAGTTTTGCGTTTGATTTGTAGCCGGACGTCAGATTGGAATTATCGATCTTGAAGGAGTCGTCAAGGTTTTGTAAAAACGATCCCATCTGATTGTAATCGGCGCCTGAGTACAGAGCTATGAGGTCGTAGACTTTCGTCCTCATGATAATGTCGATCATTTCCCGGCTCTCGAGGTCGAACACGCTCTGCCCCTTGAGGAGTTTTTCGTAGTAAGCTTCTTTGACGTAGATCCGGCTGAGCGCTCCGAGCGCCTCGGTGATCGCGTCGGTCATGGTGATATTGCCGACCGTTCTCGGAATATAGACGGCGGAGTCCATCCCCATTCGTGCGTACGAGCAGTAATCCTTCTGGGACTCGGTCGCCTTGGGCATCGGGATGATCCCGAACGAGACGTCATACTTGCGCAGATCCATCGCGGAATAGGTATAGCCGAACTTGAAGAGCGCCTTGTTATCAATGAACAGCTCGTCGAGCGATTCGACTCCGTACACGGATTCGGCGGTTTCTTCCAGTTTATAGTTGGTTCCTGCGGTCTGCGATTTGTCCGAAAAGATCGGACACAGTTTGTCGGAGAGATTGGAGATCTCTATCGGAAGCGCGTCGGCGACGGTAGGTTCACCGTTCTCGTCGAACTGAGTGATCTTGAGTCCCGCCGCGAAGATCCACGCGTATCCGGCAGGGTCTACGTAACGCCAGGTACCCGTTCCGTCCGGGTTTTCGGGTATGGCTGACGCGGTCCTGATCATCTCGTCGATCGTCCATTTGCCTTCTTTGACCGTACGGTAGATATCCCCGTCGCTGATGCCGAACATCTCGGTGACTTTTTTGTTGAAGAGGATACAGGTGGTGTCTTCATAGTTGTGGACGACGATCGGTCCGGTCAGGAAGAAGAGGCGTCCTCCGATCGAATAATCTTCTCTGAGCGCGGGGACCCACCACTCGCGGTCAAGGTCGACGTAATCGAGGTCGTCGACCTGTCTGATCACGGAGCTGTTCAGGAGCATCTGGCCCGTCGTCTGAATAGAACCGCAGACCAGGTCGTACGACGTGCCGCCCGCGGTCACTTCGTTGATGACCTGATCGGCCGTTATCTCTCCGTTTTCCGTACGCACGTATTCGATATCGATACCGAAATACTCCTCAACGTCTCTCTGCCTGAAGTAGACGGCGTCCTCTTCGATGATCCCGGTCTCCTGTTCCTTTTTCGGAAAGTTCCCCGGTTCTTCGTCTTTGCCGATGAAAGTGAATACCTTACCGGCAAAATCGACGTTCTCCGCGACGTCCTTGACGTACGCGGTGATCGCATCACGCTCGGCCTCTTCCTGTCCCGAGGTTTCAAATCCGCTCACCGGAGAGGTATCCGTTTCTCCCGTGCCGCCGCCGGGTTTGTTCCCATCGTCTTTGACGCACGATGCGAAGAGAGGAAAGATCATAAGGACGGCGAGGATCAGGATCATTACTTTTTTTATCATAGTATGGTCCGCCTTTCAGCTGCGGTGCCGCGCCGCAAAACCTTTACGCCCTTTTATTTTACCATTTTCCGCGTTTTTTGTCTACACCGTCTTCCCCAAAAAAGGAAAACTCCGCAATCCGAATGAAAAACGCCGATATAAGAAAAACCCGCGTCCCGGAAAGGGACGCGGGGCAAAAGAACACGTGAAAATTTATCTCTTGCTGAACTGGCTTGCGCGACGCGCAGCTTTGAGGCCGTATTTCTTTCTTTCTTTCATTCTCGGGTCACGGGTGAGGAAGCCGGCTTTCTTGAGAGCCGCGCGGTTTTCCTCGTCCGCAAGCAGGAGCGCTCTGGAGATGCCGTGACGGATAGCGCCCGCCTGACCGGAGATGCCGCCGCCGCGAACGTTCACGACGACGTCGAACTTACCCTCGGATCCGGTGACGCCGAAGGGCTGATTGATGATGAGCTTCAGGGTCTCGAGACCGAAATAGTCGTCGACGTCCCTTCCGTTGACGGTGATAGCACCGGAACCGGGATACAGTCTGACGCGGGCGACGGAGCTCTTTCTTCTGCCCGTTCCGTAGAAATAAGGTTTAGCACTCGTATACATCTGTTCGGTCTCCTTTCTCAGATTTCGACCTCATAAGGAGTCGGCTTCTGCGCCTGCTGCTTATGGTCGGGTCCGGCGTACGCGAAAAGACGCGTGATGGCGCGGTCGCCGATGGAGTTCTTCGGGAGCATGCCCTTGACCGCGAGTCTCATCGCGAATTCAGGCCTCTCCGCCATCAGCTTGGAGTACTTCGTCTCCTTGAGTCCGCCGATGTAGCCGGAATGCGTGCGGTAGTACTTCTGCTCAAGCTTTTTGCCCGTGAGGACGGCTTTGTCGCAGTTCACGATGACGACGAATTCGCCGCAGTCAACGTGAGGAGTGAATTCGGGGCGATGCTTGCCCCTGAGGATGTTCGCCGCGGTGACCGCCGTTTTGCCGAGGGGCTTTCCGGCCGCGTCAAGTATATACCAACCGCGCTGAACGGTCTCTTTTTTTGCCATGTAGGTTGACATTTCCTGCCTCCGATTTAAGATTCTTTTTTTCAGTGACGGAGAGTATTTTACCACACCCCCGTACCCTTGTCAATACTTTTTTCTCAAAAAATCCCGATATTTTGATTTGGCTTTCAAGGAACTCCCGTATTCTCGCGTTTTCTCTTTTTATCTCGCTTATTCTCGGACGCAATGCAAAAAAATTTTTGAAAGGGCAAAAAGTTTTCACGTTTTTCTTGACAAGAGGCATCCTTTTATACTATAATTATGCTTGTCTATCTGCGCGATAATGAATAATCGGTCAACCCGGTATATAAAGGAGGGAAAAAGATGCTCAGGACATATCAGCCCAAGAAGAGACACAGAAGCCGCGAGCACGGTTTCAGAAAGAGAATGGCGACCGCCGACGGAAGAAAGGTCCTCAAGAGACGCCGCGCGAAAGGGCGCAAGAGACTGACTCACTGATCCGTCGACGTGCTCCGCACCGCGGAGTCTCGCAAAAAAAGCAACATAACCTCCTATCCGGGGGTTATTGTTTTGAGGAACAAACTCATGAAGATCTACCCCTTGAACCGGAACTATCTTTTCGGCAAGGCATACAAAAACGGATCCCGCGCATCGTCCCGCTCGCTCACGCTGTACGTTCTGCGTGACAAAGAGGCGGGAAAGATTGCCGCGGGAGTCCCGGGCGGTGCACGGGTCAACCGCCTCGGGATATCGGCCTCAAAAAAGATCGGAGGCGCCGTTGAGAGGAACAGGGCGAAAAGAGTCATCAGAGAAGCGTACAGGCAGATAGACCGTGAACTGACGCTGAAAAAAGGATGGCTGCTCGTCATATCGGCACGCACGCCCTCAACGGTCTTGAAGATGCAGGAAGTTCGTCGCGACCTGAAATACTGCCTTTACAAGGCGGATATGATCGACGGTGAGGAGCCGTCGAGGTGACCCTATGGAAAAAGAAAAAAAAGGGCGCGTCTCTCGCGCATTGAAGCGAGCGCTGCGCGCAGCGCTCTTCGTATTGTCGATACCGGGAAAGGTCGTTTCCGCTCCCGTTACGCTGTACCGGAGATTTCTGTCTCCCGCGAAGAGCTCGCCGTCGTGCAGATTCAGCCCGACCTGCTCCGAATACGCTCTCATCTCATTCAAAGAGTGGGGCGTTCTGATCGGCGGAGCGCTCGCCGTCTGGCGCGTGCTCAGATGCAACCCGTTCTCGCGGGGAGGGGAAGACCCCGTACCGGAGAACCCCGTCCGGCGCAGGATACTCAATTTTATCCGGGACGACGATACGCCGTCCGGCGGGGAGTTCGCGCTTCCCGATGAAGAAAGGACATAAAATCAAATGTTTGATTTTCTTCTGAAACCTTTAGGATACGTAATACAGTTTTTCTACTCGTTTACGCACAGCTATCTCGTTTCCGTCCTTCTTTTCGCGCTTCTGATCGAGATCATTCTCTCGCCGCTTCAGATCAAGCAGCAGAAATCGTCGATCAAGCAGGCGAAACTCGCCCCCAAAGTCAAGGCGATCCAGAAGAAATACGCGGGCAGAAACGACAACGTCTCGAAGCAGAAGATGCAGCAGGAGACGATGGATCTTTACCGCGAGGAGGGATTCAACCCCGCGGGCGGATGCCTTCCCCTTCTGATCCAGCTCCCCGTCATCCTCTGCGTGTGGCAGATCATCACCCGGCCGCTCACGTATCTTTGCGGCGTCTCCTCAGAGGCCGTCGGAAAACTTGCGGAGATGGCGAAGAATCTCGGAGTCAATTTCGGCACGTACGCCGAAATGGGTCTTTCCAACTGGCTGAGAAGCGGATCCCAGTCCGCTCAGGCGGCCGCGGCGAAATTCCTCGACAAGCCGCTCGCCGATTACAGACTCCCCGAATTCAAGCTTTTCGGGCTCGACCTGTCGCCCAATCCGTCCATCAATCCGATAAACTGGCTCGTTATCATCCCGATCCTCGTTTTCCTTGCGATGTGGGGTTCTATGGTGATAATGAAGAAGTTCACCTATCAGGCGCCCGAGGCGGCGGAGGCTCAGAACAAACTCAGCATGAGGATCATGAACCTCGCGATGCCCGCCCTGTCCACCTGGTTCTCGTTCCAGATGCCCGCCGTCGTCGGCGTGTACTGGATATTCAGAAATATCCTCTCCGTCGGCGAAAGATTCCTGATTTCCAAGATATTCCCGATTCCGAAGATGACAGACGATGAAATGGCAAAGGCGGAGAAGGAATACGGCGGAAAGATGAAAGAAAAGGAAGCGAACAAGCCGCCCGTCCGCAGTCTGCACCGCATCGACTGGGACGACGAGGAACTTCCGCCTCCGGTACCGGATTCCGAAGAAGACGAAGAAGAGGACGAAAAGCCCGCGGAGCCGGATGCGGGCGATCCCGCGCCGTCCGATGAGCAGAAGCCCGCGAACGGACTCCTCGATCGCGTTCCGATGAAGGAAGACGGAAAAGAGAAAAAATCGAGAAAAGAAAAAAAGAACAAAAAAGAATGATCGCCGCGCGGCGACCGCAATTGAAAGGAAAATATGGAAGAGATCTTTGAAGTATCCGCCAAGACCGTGTCGGAAGCGTACGCGAAAGCGAACATACTATACGGCGGCGAGGATAAAGATATAACGTGCGAGATCGTCAGCGAGCCGAAAAAAGGCCTTTTCGGGATCGGCTCGAAGGACGCGGTCATCCGCGTTACTGTGACGAGAAGCGCAGGCATTGATATCGGAGAACTGTTTTCAGACGGGCTTCGCCACGATCCGGACAAGCCGAAGGAACAGGGACCCGAAAAGGCAGAAGAAAAAGAACCGAAGCACGGGAAAAAGGACAACCGCGAAAGGCGCGACCGTCCCGAGAAGAAGGACGGAAAAGACGGTCAGGGGAAGAAGAACCGCCCCGAGAGACCGGAGCAAAAAAACGCCTCCCCCGAGCAGAAGCAGCAAAAACGTGAGAACGCGCCCGTCGCGGAGAAGAATCAGCCCCGCGAGGAAAAAGCGTCCGACCGCGATTACAAAAAGACCGGCGTCAGTGAGGACGAGATGAAGTACGCGCTTGAATTCGTCCGCGCGCTGATCGCCGACATGGGTCTTTCCGCTACCGCGGAGGCGGCGTCCGCTCCCGAGGACGAGGAATTCACCGTGACCGAAGAAGCGTCCGTCTATCCGGCGATCAATATTACCGGCGACGACAAGGGCATTCTCATCGGTCATCACGGCGAGACGCTCGACGCGATCCAGTTCCTCGTCAATCTGTCGAGTCAGAGACGCGCGGGGATCAAAAGCGGCAGAGAGACCGTCAAGATAAAGATCGACGTCGAGAACTACCGTGCAAAGCGCGAGGAAGCGCTCAGGATCCTCGCCCGCAAGATGGCGGGAAGAGCGGTCAAGTACAAAAAGAACATGTTCCTCGAGCCGATGAACCCCTATGAGAGGCGGATCATCCACTCCGAACTCCAGAGCTATCCCGGAGTTTCGACCCACTCCGTCGGCTCCGACAAGAACAGAAAGATCGTTATCTCCTACGAGGGAAAATGAAAACGGAAAAGGACGCTTCACAGCGTCCTTTTTGTATTTTATTCTTCAATATCCGATTCGAAGTCTTCTTTGCCCACACCGCATTCGGGACAGATGAAGTCGTCCGGCAGATCGTCCCACAGCGTTCCGGGCTCGATACCGTTATCGGGATCGCCCTTTTCCTCATCGTAAGTATATCCGCAAATCGAACAAACGTATCTCATTTACTGCCTTTTCCTCCGTTTTCCGGTTTGATGTATTTTCCCGTACCCGGGTGAGGCTATTGTATCATATAGATATTCGCTTTGCAATAGTTTTTATGAATTTTAGGAACCGGGCCGCAAAGAGCCGTTCCGGGTCACTTTTTTCTCCTTCCGAGCCGTAGTCTCGGACGGAGGCGAAATTCGTAAAAACGGGCGAAGATATCGAGCCATCTGTCGTATATGAAGAACAGAACGACCCCTCCCGCGAGAATGAACGGAATGAGTTTCGCCTCACCCGTGTCGTACGCCCCGGTAAAGATGAACTTGATAAGAAGGAAATATATCCCCGCGAGCGCCGATCCGATGATAAGGCGGCTGACGACGAGCGGGACGCCGCGCTTCGGCAGAAATCTCAAAAGAAGCGGGTACGCGCCCGCGACGGCGATATAACCGAGCGCGAGAAGCTTTTCCGGAAGAAAGACGGCGGCGAGTACGAAAGTCACGGCGACGGATACCCAAGAGAGCCGCTCTCCCGCTTCGGTCCGCATAACGACGGTCACGGTTCCGGCAAAGAGAAGCGCGGTCAGGTCGAAAAGACCGGTCACGGCGCCCGCCCAAAGCGCGGCTGTCGAGAGCCCCGCACACACGGCGCAGAAGGCGAGGCGAAAGACGGTTTCGTTTCTTTTCATCGGGTCAGCAGCACCCGCCTCTGCCTCCGCAGCAGTCGCAGCACGCGTCGGCGATCATGATCGAGGCGCAGATCGAACAGCAGTCAAAATCCCCGGATCCCGCCGCGCGGCGTCCTTCGCTTCCGTAGCTTGACGCACGCTCTCTCAGGTTTTCCTTCGCCTCGCGGTATTCGCGGTTCTCGGGATCGAGATAGCAGGCGGTCTCTATATAGCTTTGCGCGTCGTAGAAGTACCCGCGCTGGATAAGAAGACATCCTTTGAGATAGTTCCACTCCGCTCCCCGGTCGCCCATGGGGGTGGAGTCGACTTTTATCTCCGCTTCGGCGTATTTGCCCTCGGAGATCAGCCGTCTGACTTCCTCGAACGAAGTGATCCCGGAATAGGTGTACGAGGAATAATTCCCGGCGCCGGAGGCGCGTTCTTTTCCGATCGCGTCGTACGCCTCGTTGATCTCCTTCATTTTTTCCTCTGCGAGATCGGCGAGCGGGCTGTCCGTGTAGTTGTCCGGGTGATATTTTCTCGCGAGAGCGCGATACGCTTTTTTTATCTCCTCTTCGGAGGCACCGCGCGGGACTCCGAGTATCGAATACGGATCTTTATTCAACGTGGGTTTCCTCCTCCGACGGTTTTTCCTCAGGGCGCTGCGCCCTGACGTTCTTTGATATTATTGAATTCATTACCTTCGGCATTCCGTTGAAGACGATATTTTTTACAATTGCCGAAATGATCGGATCTCCGCCCTCGCACAGAAGCTCGGCGGCGGGCGGGAGACGGGAAAGATCGAGCATCGCTCCTCTCAGGAGCGCTTCTCCGACGGTACGCGTCAGGAATCTTTTCTTCCCGTCTTCTTCAAAAGCGCTCTCGCCGTAAGACAGGACGACGGGGTTGTAGCTCCCCGACACGCTGTCCCGGACCGCGTCGTCCGCGGCGTCCGCGGCGTAAATGAAACGGCCCGTCGAGCGACCGATCTCGTAAAGGATGCGCCGTTCGGCTCCCTCGAATCCGGCGGCGAATATTTCCGCGGTCAGAGCGCCGAAGCATTCCGCGGTTTCGTCAAGAGACGCGGTGCGGGACGCTTCAAGATCGGAAAGGCGGGAGAGGGAAGCGCCGACAGCGCGCGCCGCTTCCGCGACGGCGGGTCCGCCTCGCTTCAGCGCACGCTTTGCGGCGCGGTGAGCGAACGGGGAGACGATCCTCGCGCGCAGTCTTTTGAGACCGCGCTCGTCGTGAAGGTCGTCCGTTATCTTCGAGTAGGTCAGGATCGCCGTTATATACGACGCGTACCTGATCTCGTCGCAATCCGAGCATATCTGACGCTTCCTGAACGGATGCGGAGCGCACTTCCCGTCGGAAAAAGCGGGGGCGGCGCCCGAGGCGAGCATCCGCGCCGCGGCGAGGAAGACGGAGTCGTAACTCAGCGCAAGACGCGCGGAGTGACCGTGCGCTCTCCCCGTGCTCTTGCAGATACCGCAATAGACGGCGCGGTACGCGTCGTATTCTTTTACCTTCAGCTCGGCGATATCCGGTTTGACGTATCCGAACATGGCGCACCGTCCGTTCCTTTATTTATTTTACCGCAAAAGCACATGCGCCGGCATTTGAAAGCGGTGAAGACCGCACGCGGGCGAAGAACCCGTCTTTTGGCCGTCAATGATTGTACCTGCAATCATTATATTATTCTACTATAAGGACGCTTTCCTTGCAAGATGGAAAATGAAAAAAACGGGTCGGAGGGATAAATTAAACGGCGAGACGCCGTTTTATGGAAATGTCACAAAAGTTAAAAAAAGGTAAAAAAGTGTACCTATTCTTATTGACACGGGACGCCCGTTTTGATATACTTATAAAAACCGAAGAACGAGGATTATGATCATGTTCAGGACGGTCGTCAAGCCCAAAAAGGAGTTCCCCGAATTGCCCCGCTTGACCTGTCCCTACGTATCTGTTTCCCCGGTCGTTCCGTTTTTATCCCGTTTGCGCACCTGACGCCGGATATCCGTTATCCGTTCGTCAGTTTTTTTATGCCGCGAAACGGGACCCGAACAAGTTAAATTTATTTTTTGGAGGTTTTTATGAAACTCATCTACGGCGTCAAAGACAAGCCCGGATTGGGCAAGACGATCGTCTTCGCCATCCAGCAGCTGCTCGCCATTATGGCGGCGACTCTCGTAGTGCCGATCATCGTAGGCAACGATATGCAGCCCGCCGCGGCTCTCTTCGGAGCGGGCGTCGGCACTATCGTTTATCTGCTCTTCACCAAGTTCCGCAGTCCCGTTTTCCTCGGATCGTCGTTCGCGTTCCTCGGATCCATGGCGGCGGCTTTCGCAGGCGGCGTCTCGATGGCTCTCGGATATCTCGGACTCATCATTGGCGCGATCTGCGCGGGTCTCGTCTACGTCGTTCTGGCGATCATCGTCAAGATCGCGGGCGTTAAGTGGATCAACAAGCTTATGCCCGCAGTTGTTATCGGTCCGACCGTTGCGATCATAGGTCTTTCCCTCGCGGGCAACGCGGTGGGAGATCTTCAGACCGCTCCCGCGGGCGGTGATTACAGGGTCGCGATCCTCGTCGGTCTCGTCACTCTCGCGGTCACGATGATCTGCTCCGTTTACGCGAAGCGCAAGAGCATGTTCCGCCTCATTCCGTTCATCATCGGTATCCTCGCCGGATACGTCTTTGCCGCGATCCTCACGATCATCGGCAAGTACGCCGGTATCAACGCTCTCAGAATAATCGACTTCGCGCCCATTAAAGCTCTCGTAGCCGACGGCGTAGGGCTCAAAACGTTCCTCACCTTACCGTCGTTCACGTTCTGGACCGCCAAGGACGGATTTGCCGAGCTCGCCTCCAACTGGGGTTATCTCGGAACGATCGCGGTCGCTTACACGCCCGTTGCGTTCGTCGTCTTCGCGGAACATATCGCTGACCACAAGAACATTTCCACCATCATTGAGAAGGATCTGCTTGAGGATCCCGGCCTTCACAGAACTCTGCTCGGTGACGGCGTCGGTTCAATTGCGGGCGCACTCTTCGGCGGCTGTCCGAACACCACTTACGGCGAGTCGATCGCATGCGTCGCCATTTCAGGCAACGCGTCAGTCTGGACTATCTTCACGGCGGCGATCGGCGCGATGCTGATCTCTTTCCTCGCTCCGTTCGTCGCATTTGTCAACTCGATCCCGTCCTGCGTAATGGGAGGCGTCTGCATGGCTCTGTACGGCTTCATCGCGGTTTCCGGTCTAAAGATGATCCAGAAGGTCGACCTTGAGGATAACAGAAATCTCTTCGTTGTATCAGTCATTCTTATCGCGGGTATCGGCGGTCTCACCGTTTCCTTCGGCAAGGTCACGATCACGTCGATCGCCTGCGCTCTTATCCTCGGTATCCTCACCAACGTGATGCTCTCGGGTAAAAAGAAAGCGGAAGTCGTCGAAGAAGTTTCTGAAGAAAAAGCCGAAGAAGTAAGCAAAGAAAATAAAGACTGAGACCCGAAAGGACACAAAAATGAATAACGTTACTATATTTGACCATCCGCTGATACAGCATAAGATCTCGATCCTCCGCGACGAGCGGACGAGCAGCAACCAGTTCCGCGCGCTCGTCGAGGAGATCACGATGCTCATGTGCTTCGAGTCTTTGCGAGACCTGCCTCTCGAGGACGTAGAGGTCACGACACCGATCGCCACGACGACGACGAAAATGCTCGCCGGAGTCAAGCTTGCTATCGTGCCGATCCTGCGCGCCGGCCTCGGCATGGTGAACGGGATGCTCAACCTCGTTCCCTCCGCCCGCGTCGGTCACATCGGTATGTACCGCGACGAAGTGACGCTCGAACCGCACGAGTACTACTGCAAGCTCCCGAAGAACATAGACAAACGGCTCGTCATCGTATGCGACCCGATGCTCGCGACCGGCGGCTCCGCCAAGGATGCGATAACTCTCATCAAGGAACGCGGCGGCAAGCACATTAAATTCATGTGCCTCATCGCGGCTCCAGAGGGCATCAAGGCGCTGACCGAGGCTCATCCGGACGTCGAGGTCTACTGCGCTCACGTCGACGAAAAACTCAACGAGATCGGATATATCGTTCCCGGTCTCGGCGACGCCGGCGACAGGATCTTCGGAACGAAATAAGCGAACACGAAAAAAGGGCTCAGCATCGCTGAGCCCTTTTTGTGTTGATCTTCATTTAACACCTTTGTCGTGCAGGAACTTTACGAACTCTTCCGCAGTTCCCTTTGTGAAAGCGTTTTTCGGTATAACGCTCATCAGTCGCGCCGCGGTCACCGTTACGATAAGGGTTTTCGTCTCGCGGACCTTTTTGAAAGAGGACACGGAAAGTGTGTTTTCCGAGTTATTGCCCGTGTTGGAGATATACAGTTCCGTATCCGTCACCCAACCCTCGCAGACGATCGGACTGTCGCCGTACAGCTCCTTTTTTCGGTTTTGGGAGACCTTGACCGACTGAAAATAGCGAAAGATATTCATCCATGCGAGGACCACTATGAAGAAAGCCGCGAGTACCCAGAATATCCACGCGGACGCGGGAACTTTGACCGTGATATATACGGCGACTCCGACCATCAACGCCGAGCAAAGGACGTAAAGCGCGAGAATCATGCGGCGCGCGGGCATTCTGAAATATGCGTATTTCAGGTAGTCCTTCAAAAAAGCGTCGTCCTGTTCATAGCGGAATTCAAACAGTTTATCTTCCATATTCTCTCCGTAACTCCGGTTCAATAGAGTTTCGCCCCCGCAGGGATGTGCGGGTCGACCTGAAGCAGGTGGAGCTTTTCTTCCTCGCCTTCCTTATGAACGGCGGAGATGAGCATACCGCAGGATTCGATGCCCATCATCGCGCGAGGCGGGAGGTTGACGATCGCGAT
>JAFWTH010000102.1 GCA_017518975.1 Clostridia bacterium | reverse complement strand
TGTTAAACTCCGGAAGTTTGCACGGCAGTGCAAACTTCATGCGAACAGCAGTATCGGACAATGACACACGACTTTAGCTGTTCGCGCAAAACCGGGTTCGGATAGCCCCTGTTACCCTAGTGTAAAGGGAGTTACCTTAAGCTAACGGAGGCGAGAATGAAAACTGCGCTGCGGTTGAGGCGTGTTGCCGAGAGGATATTCAGAAATCTGTTCGGATCGGGAGACGATATACTGTACGTCGGAGGGCCGGACGTTCTTCCCCCGCCTCTGTCACCGGAGGAAGAGGCGCGGGCCATCGCGGGAATGAGGGACGATCCGTCTTTATGTGACGAACTTATAAGTCACAACCTGCGCCTCGTTGTTTATATTTCAAAAAAATTCGACGGGACGGGTATCGGGATCGAAGATCTTATCTCGATCGGGACGATCGGTCTGATAAAAGCGATCCGTACGTTTCGCCCCGAAAAGAACATTAAACTTGCGACGTATGCGTCGCGATGCATAGAGAACGAGATATTAATGTTTATCAGGAAAAACGCGTCGCACCGCGGAGACGTATCGATCGACGAACCTTTGCGAGTCGATTGGGATGGAAATGAACTGCTTCTTTCCGACGTTCTGGGATCCGACGACGACTCCGTAAGCGCCGGGATCGAAAAAAACGAAGAGGAAAGGATCCTGCGGGAAGCGGTCGCTTCACTTGACGAGCGTGAACGCATAATAATCGAAATGAGATACGGCCTTTACGGAAGGCGTGAAATGACGCAGAAAGAAGTTGCGGACAAGCTCGGCATTTCACAGTCGTACATATCCCGGCTTGAAAAACGGATCATTAATCGGCTTAAGGAAGATATATCGGCCAAAGTATAAAATACGGGCTCGTCAACTCCCGGGACGAGCCCGTATTTGATTGACAAACGAGAGCGCCGTATGTTAAAATATGATTAACTTTTAAAGAGAAAAGAGGATTATGCAAATACAATGAAACTCGGAATAATCGGTCTCCCGAACGTGGGTAAAAGCACACTTTTCAACGCACTGACCGGAGCCGGGGCTCAAAGCGCCAATTATCCTTTCTGTACGATCGATCCGAACGTCGGAATGGTCCGCGTTCCTGATAAGCGGCTTGACGTTCTGGCTGAGATGTACTCTCCTGAGCTTTACACCCCCGCGGTGATCGAATTCGTGGATATCGCCGGTCTCGTTCGAGGCGCCTCAAAAGGCGAGGGACTCGGCAACAAATTTCTTTCCCATATCAGAGACGTTGACGCCGTGATCCACGTTCTCCGCTGCTTCAATGATCCGGACATAGTCCACGTTGACGGTGCGGTCGACCCTAAGCGCGATATGGAGACCATCAATCTCGAGTTGATCTTTGCCGACATCGAGGCGCTTGAGAGACGAATCGTCAAAACCGAAAAGCTCGTCAAGGGCGACAAGACTGCGGCGGCGTCGCTTGAGGTATACCGCAAACTGATGGCGGAACTTGAAAACGGTAAAACAGCGAGAAGCGTTGAACTGTCAGACGACGAAAAAGCGCTTCTCGACGAAGTCGAACTCTTAACGATGAAACCCGTTATTTACGCCGCTAACGTGGCAGAAGACGAGGCCTCCGGCGTATCGCCGGATAACGAATACTACAAACAAATAGTTGAGATCGCCTCGGAAGAAGGCGCGGAAGTCATTCCGATCTGCGCTTCGATCGAGGCGGAGATCGCTGAACTTGACGATGACGAAAAAGGTGAGTTTCTCGAGGAACTCGGGATAAAAGAAAGCGGTCTTGACCGGCTTATCAAGGCAAGCTACTCACTCCTCGGCTATATAAGTTTCCTTACAGCCGGGCCGAAAGAAGTGCGCGCGTGGACGATAGTCAAAGGGACCCGCGCTCCTCAGGCAGCAGGCAAGATCCACTCAGATTTTGAGCGCGGATTCATCCGGGCGGAGATCGTCGCCTACGACGACCTTATCGCCTGCGGATCCATGGCGGCGGCAAAAGAAAAAGGACTCGTAAGAAGCGAGGGTAAGGACTACGTGATGAAGGACGGGGACGTCACTCTGTTCCGTTTCAACGTTTGATAAAAAAACGGAGGAGATAATGTATTTCAAAAGAACGCTGTCATTTATCCTGACTGTGGTTTTTCTGCTTGCGCTGATTCCCGCATCAGTGTCTTCCGTGCAGAATACCATGAGATTCAACGACGTTCCGGAAACCGCATGGTATTACGAAAACGTAAAGTACGTTTTTGAAAACGGATTGATGCTCGGTACGTCTGATACGAAATTCGAACCGTCGGGGAAGCTTACGCGAGGAATGTTCGTTACGGTTCTGTGCCGTATCGACGGAGGAACGCCTGAAACTACGGATAAGTTTTCAGACGTTCGCGCGAACGCATGGTATGCACCTTACGTGGGGTGGGCGTCAGGAACCGGACTCGTCAACGGATATCCCGGCGGACTTTTCAAACCCGAAGCGTATCTTTCCCGTCAGGAGATGGCGGCGATCACAGACCGATATATCGCATATAAAGGAATCCGGATGCCGAGAAGGTTCACGGCTCCGTCCGAATTCACCGATTCGGACAAAATATCCGAATGGGCGAGCGGGAATATGGAGAATCTTCGCAGAGCGGGGATTTTTAACGGCGATGCGGCAGGAAAATGTAATCCGAACGCAAATATAACCAGGGCCGAGACGGCTACGGTCGTAAAGAATCTCATTGATGCGCAAAAACTCGCATGGCAGGGCTACGATCCCGTAAGAGACGAGGGTCCGGTGATCCTGGGGGCAAAATATCTCTATGAAAACGCATCCCAGATCAGAGGTACTCTCGGCACCGAGATCGACGAATCCGGAGACATCCCTGCGCTTGACGCGTACTACGATTCGTTCAAAGCGGGTTATACCAGCGATTTCCTGTATCCGGGTTACGGTGGCAGAAACCGTATGAATTCCGTAGGGATTTCGGTAAGCGCCGTAAAACTTGATATCGACAGGTATCCCGTAATGAAAGTGGCTTATCAGTACGTCGATTACGAAGAGCCCGAGGTCCTCGACGGTTCGTATCAACACAATTTCGCGGAAGAATACGGTACCAGCCACAAGCACCGCGATCCGTTTGAGTTCGTCAAAGGAGAAAACGACGGCGATTTCAGAACCGCGACGTTCGATTTCACAGAAAAATTTGCCTCAGACACTTTTGACTTCAACTACGACGTTCTGAACCTTCTCGTCTGTCCGTTCGATGAGGAATACAGAGGAGTCGTCGACGGTCATCCCGACGGAAGATTCAAGATCGCCTACATTGCTTTCTTCCCGGATCAGTCGTCCGCGGATGCTTTTACAGTATCTACGGCGGCGCCCGGGATCCGCGATTATCTTGAAAACTACTTCATATACGACGAGTTGTTTTATGAGGAAGCGGACGAGTCCGTCAGAAGTGAGTACGACGGTATGCTCGTCGACAGGATCCGCGAGATCAAGAACTCGAAGAGCGAGGTAACTCCCGCGGACGTTGCGGCTCGAGGCGGGAAATGTTATTACGTCTCCTCGTTCAGAGGTGACGACTCCAACGACGGACTTACTCCGGACACTCCGTTCAGGAGCGTAGACGCGCTGTTCAAGTACAGGGTCGGCATTAATGTCGGGAGCAAGCTTGAACCTGGCGATGGGGTTTTCTTTGAGCGCGGATCGATTTTTTATCCCACGTTCAAGGGACAGCATCAGATCATGACGCTTTTCATCTGTAAGGGTGTAACTTACGGCGCATACGGTGACGGACCCAAACCCCAGTTCACGCACGCCCTTGACTTCGGCGCGGTACGCTCGGACGAGGGCGCGACGGGGACATGGCTCCCAACCGAGTGGGAAAACGTCTGGCTTCTCGACGACGACGTAGGGTACTGGTCTCTTGACGGCGGCGACCGCGGCGAGGCGGGTTCCTGCGGTAATATCGTAATCAACGGCGGAGAATACGTCGGTATCCGTTTGTCATCCGAAATGGCAAACGCATCGAACTATGACACGATCTCTCCGTTTGACGCGACGTCAAAAACTAAGTTTCTCGGATATATGTGCAACGGAAAAGAGTGGTTCGAGTCAGGCGGGACTCCTTTGAACGATCCCGGAACGGCTCTTAGGCATAATCTCGAATATATCCACGATCCTGTTGAACATCAGTTGTATATGTACTGTGATCTGGGCAATCCCGCCGACGTTTTCGACGATATAAAATGTTCGACCGACGGTTGGACAGTGACTGCTTACACGTGGGATAAATATCCCGAGGCTCCCGGAACGCGTCTTGACAATCTTTCGATCCTATACAGCGGTATGATGGGCGCTATGATCGCGAACGACCTTGTCGTTTCAAACTGTGAGATCGGCTGGTGTTCCGGTTCTCTCAGCTCGGTCGAATCCGGAAAAGAGAGCAATGGGGTAGCGCGTAATGAGGTCGTGTACAACTGTTATCTTCACGATATCGGAGACGGGCCGCTTTCGACGCAGCACGGCATCGACTGGACGCCGGGTGCCAAACCGGAAAACTTCGAGAATATCGAATACTATAACAACGTCATTGTATCATCGGGAAACGCGATCGAATCGCTCTGTTACAATGAGTCTCTGAGAGACGAGACGGGAATATACGGCAAGAACAAACAGATCAGTTTCCACGTACACGATAACGTATTCGCATATATCGGATACGGAATAACCGAGCAGCAGGCGGACGCGGCGGCGATCCCGGTCAGACTGTTTCTTGACGACGAAATGGTCGCGGCGGGCGTCCATAAGGGAGGCGAGGTCTTCTGTTCGACGGGTGAAAAGATCAACTGCGTCGTAGAGAACAATGTGATTATGTATACTTGCGGAAATACATGGAGTTCGGATATATCCACAGATGCGCACAAACGCGGCTGGATATCGCGTAACAACACCTATATCTGCGACAACCGGTATACGATCTATTTACAGGCGGAGGCTGACGTAGACCATTTCGTTCTGAATGAACCCATCAAGAAATTCTCAACGGAAAAAATGCCGTATAACGAAAGATACCTCAGTTACTTTGTTTCAAAGGGAATCGACGAGGGATCCAAATTCTACTGGTACGAGAGCGACGACAGGAACCTGCCGTTCTGGGGAGCGTTCACTGACGGATGGTATATCGAACGGGGGCTGAGACCCTCCAACTGAAAAAGAAGCGCCCGCGGTGCGGGCGCTTCTTTTTCATCGTATTGCAGACGTTATTCAACTTTCCGTTTTCCATCAGAAAATCCCGCGTTTCCGCGGGATTTTCTTTTAGTATCTTCCTATCTTCTCGAACGGGATCGAAACTGCGATGGGAGCACCGTCCTTCATACGGTAGTCGCCTATGGTCGGATTTACGAAAAACGGATTTTCTTCCGTAGTATATCCGAGGTTATCCTCGATAGTTGAATACCGGGAGATCTTTTCTCCGAACGGATCCGTATTTCCATCCGCGGTGATTGCGCGGTTGCCCACTGCCTTGATGGTGTTGTTCATGCAGAATTCGCTGTCTTTGATCCTGTCGAGATCGGTCGTTATGTCGAAGTATCCCGGCCAACGTTCCGCGAGGATCTCCTTCACCTCCGGATACCCGTCGAATACGGACGATTCATTTTTCCATTTAACGTAGTAACCGGAGCTTGTGATTTTTGTCATGTCTCCTGTCGCCAGAGCCTCGTCGACGATCTCTATCGGTGATGTGCTGCAGGACGGAATGTTTCCTCCCATCACGGTGACGTTGTTGCAGAAGGTATTGAACTTGTCGATGTCGTTGTTCATTTCGGGATTGTCGCAGTCGTAGTACAGGTTGGAGTAGACCTCCGTGCCGGCGGAGTCGTCAAGATATTCGCAGTAACGACCGTTTGAGCCTCCCTTGATACAGATGAAAAGATTGTATCTGATCTTGTTTCCGCAGCAGTTGTAGGAGGACCAGTTATTCAGAGCGCCGGTATCGTCGCCGTTATAGCAGACCCGGTCGAACACGTTGTATTCCGCAACCATATTTGAGGCGCCGCGGAAATCCACGCCTTCCCAGTAGCAGAGGCGGAATTCGTTGTGGGTCACCTGCGTATCTGAAGTCCTTCCGAAGGAGAGCGCTCCGGAGTTGCCCTTTACAAGACTCGTTCTGGTGAACAGGTTGTTGTCGATCCGGACACCTGTGTCGAGATAATATCGCCCGATGTTGTTCGGACCGGAAATGCTAAGTGCGGTCATTGCGGCGAAACTGAATTCGCAGCCTCGGACCGAGAGGTCTTTCGTGCGCTCGACGTTCACCATGCTGTCGTCCGCGCAGCCGGAGAAGACACATCCCTCAAAAGTGAGCCCCACGTTGTCTCCTGCCCATATCATCTTGCCAAGGGAATTCCTGAAGTCTAGGCCGCGCAGAGTGACGTAGGATACCGAATTGAGCGTGAGCATGGTTTCGCCGCCGCCGGTGAAGTGATATCCTCCCTCGGGTTCGTATACGTAGAACGTTCCTGATGTGCTGTCAATCCAGTATTCGCCTTTGGCGTCAAGCTCTTCGGATATGTTTACCACGGCGATGTTTGACCAGAAGCGGCTGTCGAAGCCGTCGAGGGCGATGTAACGCAGATGACCTGCTCGCGACTGCTCCGGATGCGGGATGTGAAATATTCCGGTCGCAGGGTCGTACTCGTCTGTGGAAAGCAGATCCTTGTACCAACCGGTAGTGAGATACCCGTAGAGGAGAAGTCCCTCGGTGGTATGGTATTTCTCGAATTTACGTGTTAAAAGTGAGACCAGTATCTGGATGTGATCGTCGTCCAGAGTCTCGTGAGCGCCCTGGATGAGTGCGTCCGTACCGTCGCTGTATTTGTTTGGGAACCTTGCAAGTGTCATCTCGCCATTGTCGCCGAGAACAAGCGCTTTTCTCGGATCGTATACCGTGAGTCTTGACGAAACGTCAACTTTTTTTATATTTGCGGCGCTTTTGGAAGGAAACAGTGACTTCTCGGCGTCTGTGAGGTCGGTGAACTCGTCCTCGGAAACGTCGAATCCGTTGTTGAAGATTACGTCGCCGTCACCGTACTTGCAGTAGACGACGCGCCGGTTTTCCGAACCTGAATCCTCGGCTGTGAGGGTGACGGAAAGAGGTCCGTAGTTACCCGCTTTGAACGCGACGACGATATCGCCCTCGGTTTTTATCGCTTTTATCTCACGTACTCTCTCCACGGCACGGTTGAAAGTCGCGAGAGGCGCGTCGAGGGTCCCGGGGTTGTCGTCGCTGCCGTCAGCTGAGACGTAAACGTCGGCGTTGTCGACGAGGGGATAATCCGGTTCGGAATAGTGACTTCTGACCACCGGTTCGTTGTACACGAGATTGAAGGTGTTGTCGAATCTCTCCAGTATTGCGGCGAACTGTTCGCGGGTCGCGTTTCCTCTCGGCGACAGCGTACCGTCGCTCATTCCCTTGATCAGATTCGCCTCATTTGCCCACGCGAGCGCGTCCATGGCGTAGCTGTGAATCTTGTCTGCGTCCGGATATCCGGAGATATCGGCTCGTTCAGGAACGGAAACGAGACATCTTTCCGAAAACCTCGAAAGCATCGTTGCGAGCTGTTCGCGGGTTATCTTTCCGTTTGGTTCGAAGGTGGTCTCGGTGATTCCGTTGACCACGCCCTCGTCCTTCGCCCATATCACCGCGTCGGAGTAATAATTCCCGGCTTTGACGTCGGTGAAATCGTTTCTGAAAGTGACGGCGGGAGAGCCCTCTCTCCTGTAGAGCACCGTCACGACCATGGCGCGGGTCATTGATCCTGCGGGATCGAATTTTCCTCCGCCTACGCCGTTCATATACCCTTTTTCGACTGCGTATTTTATCGCCTCGTAACTCCAGCGTGACGTTTTCACATCGGTAAACGGCGACGTCTCCACCGCGCCGACGGTTACGATCGCTCCGGCGAGCATCAAAACAGTCAGAATAAACGAAATAACTTTCTTCATTTTCAAAGTCCTCCCGGAAAACATGTCTATATGTAATCTTATCAAACCGCGCCTCAAAAGTCAATAAAAAAAGCGCCCGACAGGGCGCTTTATATAAATACGGGGCGCAGTTGCTCCCCTCTAAGCGCTGCTTCGAGCGATGCTTCCGCTTTCGTAAAATCCGCGACGAGTGAATACGGTTTTCTTACGGGATCATCCTGCCTCATCGGGACGAAATAGACGTTTTTTCTGTTCATTACGGTTCCGATATTCCTGAGGTTGGCTGAGAGCGCGTCGTTTGAACAGAGCGCGATGATGAGAGGGCGTGAACACCGCAGATGCGCTTTCGCCGCCATGGTTACCGCGGTATCCGTAATTCCCGACGCCGTCTTTCCGAGAGTGTTTCCGGTGCAGGGAAGAATGAGCATCGCATCAAGCGGTAAAGAGGGGCCGAGCGGCTCCGCGTCCCGTACTGTGTGGATAACTCGCCTTCCGCAAAGTTTTTCAACTGTTTTCACGGTGTCGTCGGAAAGTCCGAATCGGGTATCGGTCCCGTAGACGGTCTCGCTCAATATGGGAACTATCTCGTATTTTTTTGAAAGATCATCAAGAACTTCAAGCGCCGCGGAGTGGGTGCAGAAAGAGCCTGTCATGCAAAATCCGATCACAGTATACCCTCCTCCGTCAGGATTGCGTGCACCGCATCGAAAAGGATCCTTCCCGCCGTTGCGGGAGAGCATTTCCCGGGAAGCGAGGCGGCTTTTATTACTCTGATCCCCCGTCCTTTTGCAGCGGCGGCGTCGATCCCGCTTTGAGATGCAAGTTCGATGAAAACGGTATCGGGATCGATGCGGGAGACGACCTCTGGTGAGAAGATCGTGTGCGGCACGGTGTTGAATATCACGTTGAAATCCGCGGGATCACGTCTGTAATCATCAAGCGGAAGGGTACGGCATCCGTCGACCCACGCCCAGGACAGATCGCTTCGGCTTCTCGCAATACATGTCACGTCAGATCCCAGAGCGAGAAGGCGATGGGAAAGCGTTCTTCCGATCCTTCCGTATCCGGTCACGGCTGTTTTCGACCGCGCCAGTGTAAAAGGAAGCATACTCATCGCGCACCCGATCGCACCCTCAGCCGTCGGCAAAGCGTTTTTGATTTGAAATTCTTCAGACTCATAATAATCCCTGATTTTTTTTCCTCTTTCCGCCGCGAACCGTATCACGGACGCGGGTATCTTTCCTGCGAGAATCAGCGAGTTTTTTTCCGCAGCTTCGACGATTTCCGTTATTCTTACGTCATAGTCACCGCTCTTTTCGATATCCGAGATCGCACGGCAATTCAGGCGTATCCCGTCGAAAGTGACGGGAAGGGGGAGTATCACCGCGGGAGCGCCGCTCACGGCACACTCCCATTTCCCGCATTTAACTGTTTCGTTTGTTTTTTCGTCCGTGTACGGGAAACCCCACACGGCGCATTCAGTATCGAGTTTCGAAAGCAGGGAAGTGAGGATCTCCGATCTTCCGTCCCCGCCGAGTATTCCGATTTTGACCTTTTCTTTTGACATCGGGTCCACCTTCCGGTTTTATAACGTCTCTTTCCATTGTATGAGGCGGGAACACGTTTGACATTGTTCTTTCGGGGTTGATAAGAGTTATTCAAAATGATATAATATTTAAAAATATGCGGAAAGGTGAGAGCAAATGAAAGAACGAAAGACAGAACTTTCCGTAATGAACGTTTTTTTCAGTCTTCTCGTGATTTTTATCCATACGTCTGCGGTCCCCGTTACTACCCTTGCAAAACCGTCGTGGCAGCTTGTCGCAGTCTTTACTCCCTGGAAGCTCGCCTCTTTTGTCGTCTACGGCTTCCTTTTCATCGGTGGGATACGCTTTGCACTCCATCCTCCCGAACCGGGGATCGGAGGAACGCTC
>JAFWTH010000101.1 GCA_017518975.1 Clostridia bacterium | reverse complement strand
CGGCACTCTGCCGTCCGTACAATATTACGCGGCTTCGCCGCGATTTGATTAAAATGCGCCTCGGGCGAAGGATCTGCGGTACGGACGCCTGAGAGGCGTCCCTACAGTCAGCAGCTTCTTCACCGGATCATTCTTTCTCCGCCGAAAGGGCGCGTTTCCCTATGTCGCGGCGGTAGAACGAATTCGGGAACCCGATACGGCTCACTTTTTCGTACGCGCCGCTCACGGCCTCCGCGAGCGTATCGCCCGCCGCCGTGACGCCGAGTACTCTGCCGCCGCCCGATATCAGTTTGCCGTCGACGAGCTTCCCGCCCGCGACGTAGACGTCCCTTTCGATATCCCCGGGTATTTCGATCTCAAACCCGGATTCGTATTTTCCGGGATACCCGACGTGCGCCATAATGACGCAGCAGGCGCACCCGTCCTTTATCTTCACGTCGCCCTCGGTGAGCGTTCCCGTCGCCGCCTTTTCCATGACGTCGAGCAGGTCGCAGTCGAGGAGCGGCAGGACGACCTGAGTCTCCGGATCGCCGAAACGGCAGTTGTACTCTATCACGTACGGGCCGTTTTCGGTTATCATCAGGCCGAAGTACAGGCACCCTCTGAACGGTCTGCCCTCCTCCTTCATTCCGAGGACCGTCGGTCTGAATATCTTTTCCATGCACTCCGCGGCGACGGATTCCGTGTAGAACGGATTCGGCGCGACGGTTCCCATGCCGCCTGTGTTCGGTCCCTCGTCTCCGTCGTGCGCCCTCTTGTGGTCCATCGACGAAACCATCGGGAAAACGTGTTCTCCGTCGCAGAACGCGAGGACGGAGACCTCGGGCCCCGTCAGATATTCCTCGATGACGACGCGCAGACCGCTGTCGCCGAACGCGCCGTCCTCCATCATCGATCTGACGGCGTCTTTCGCCTCGTCAAGATCCTCCGCGATGACGACGCCCTTGCCGGCGGCGAGGCCGTCCGCCTTTATGACGGCGGGAAAAGACGATCTTTCGAGATAAGCGATCGCGCAGTCCGGATCCTCGAATTCGGCGAACGAAGCGGTCGGTATCCCGTGCCGCTTCATGAAATTCTTCGCGAAGATCTTGCTCCCCTCGAGTATCGCGGCGTCTGCCGTCGGGCCGAACGCGGGGATGCCCGCGGCGGCGAGCTTGTCGACCGCTCCGCGGACGAGCGGGTCCTCCGGAGCTATCACGGCGAAATCAATACCCTCTCTGACGGCGAACGAGACGATCCCGTCGACCTCGGACGCAGATATCGGGACGCACTCCGCGTCGCGCGATATGCCTCCGTTGCCGGGAGCGGCGTATATCTTCTCCGCCCTCGGGCTCTCCCTGAGTTTTTTGATGATGGCGTGCTCTCTGCCGCCTCCGCCGACTACGAGTATCTTCACTTTATTCACCCTTTCAGGAATAGATCGGGAATTTTTCGCAAAGCGCGGCGACCTCACGGGTCACTCGCTCGCGAGTCCCCTCAAAATCTCTCGCAACGTCGCCGATAAGACGGGCGACGGTCTTCATCTCCTCCGTGCCGAAGCCGCGCGAGGTGACGGCGGGAGTGCCGACTCTGATACCGCTCGTTACGAACGGGCTCTGCGGATCGTTCGGGATAGTGTTCTTGTTGACGGTGATGCGGACCTCGTCGAGCCGCTTCTCCATATCCTTGCCGGTGATGCCGAACGGACGGAGGTCGACGAGCATCAGATGATTGTCCGTGCCGCCGGAGACGAGGCGGAAGCCCTCGCTTATCATCGAGTCGGCGAGGACCTTCGCGTTCTCGACGATCCGTCTCTGATAATTTTTGAATTCGTCCGTCAGCGCCTCGCCGAGAGCGACGGCCTTGGCGGCGATGATGTGCATGAGCGGGCCGCCCTGCGTTCCCGGGAAGATCGCCTTGTCGATCTGTTTCGCGAGCTCCTCTCGGCAGAGGATCATACCGCCGCGCGGACCGCGGAGCGTCTTGTGAGTCGTCGTCGTGACGACGTGGGCGTACGGAACGGGCGACGGGTGAAGTCCCGCCGCGACGAGTCCCGCGATGTGAGCCATGTCGACCATAAGATACGCGCCAACCTCGTCCGCGATCTGCCGGAATCTCTTGAAGTCAATGACGCGCGGGTACGCGCTCGCGCCCGCGATTATCATCTTCGGACGGCACGAGAGAGCCGTCTGTCGTACTCGGTCGTAGTCGATCGTCTCCGTCTCGGGATTGAGCGTATACGGCACGACATTGAAGTATTTGCCGGAGATGTTGACGGGAGAACCGTGCGAGAGGTGGCCGCCGTTGGCGAGGTCCATTCCCATCACCGTGTCCCCCGGCTGAAGAAGCGCGAAAAAGACGGCGAGATTCGCGGACGCGCCGCAGTGCGGCTGAACGTTCGCGTGCTCCGCTCCGAAGAGCGCTTTCGCGCGGTCGCGAGCGATATTCTCGACGACGTCGACGCATTCGCATCCGCCGCAGTATCTCTTGCCCGGAAAGCCCTCTGCGTATTTGTTCGTGAGGGGCGTGCCCGCGGCGAGCAGGACCGCCTCGGAGACTATGTTCTCCGAAGCGATGAGTTCAATGTTCCCTCTCTGCCTTTTCAGCTCGGCGTCGCAGGCAGACGCGACTTCGGGATCAAATGCCGACAGTTTTTCAAAAAAGTTCATTTCAGGACCCTCCGTATTTATCAGTGGTGGAACAGACGCATTCCGGTGAACGCCATGACGATACCGTATTTGTCGCAGCAGTCGATCACGAGATCGTCGCGGATCGAGCCGCCGGGCTCGGCGATAAAGTCCACGCCGCTTGCCCTCGCCCTCTCGATATTGTCGTCGAACGGGAAGAACGCGTCGGACGCGAGCGATACGCCGCGGATATCGTCGAGATATTCTCTCATCTCCTCGACGGTGAGCGGGTCGGGGCGCACGGTGAAGAAGTTCTGCCATACGCCGTCGGCGCAGACGTCGAGCTCGTTCTTGTTGATGTATCCGTCGATCACGTTGTCGCGCTCCGCTCTCGCAAGCGTCGGGATGAACGGCAGGGAGAGGACTTTCTCGTGACGGCGAAGCTGCCACGTGTCCGCCTTCGTTCCCGCGAGGCGCGTGCAGTGGATGCGCGACTGCTGTCCCGCGCCGACGCCGATCGCCTGGCCGTCGACCGCGTAGCAGACCGAGTTGGACTGCGTGTATTTCAAAGTCAGAAGAGCGACGACCAGGTCGCGCTTCGCCGACTCGGGCAATTCTTTATTCTTCGTTACGATATTGGAGAGCAGTTCCGCGTTGATCTTAAAATTATTCCTTCCCTGCTCGAACGTTATGCCGAAGACCTGTTTTCTCTCGCGCTCGGCGGGAACGTAGTTCTCATCTATCGCGATTATGTTGTAGTTCCCTTTTCTCTTCGTCTTTAAGATCTCGAGCGCCTCGGGGGTATAGCCGGGGGCGATGACGCCGTCGGAGACTTCTCTCTTTATGAT
This sequence comes from Clostridia bacterium, assembly GCA_017518975.1. Classification (GTDB taxonomy): domain Bacteria; phylum Bacillota; class Clostridia; order Oscillospirales; family CAG-272; genus RUG11130. Next base: position 32,818 of record JAFWTH010000101.1, on the reverse strand, counting down.
CGACGCGGTGACCTCGTCGCAGACGTCGGACAGGGCGATGAAATCGCCGAACGAGCACATTCTGTCCGTTCCGCGCGCTCTGGCGTAAGCGCAGGCGAGCGGCGAGGAGTCGAGCCCCTCGATATCGTCGACGAAGCACATCTTTTTGAGATCGTCGTCAAGCGGCGTGCCGACCGACGCGGACGTCGGGGATACGTGCTTGAAAGACGCCGCGGCGACCTGTCCCGTCACATCTTTTATCTCTTTTACGAGCTGCCACGAGTTGAATGCGTCGAGGAAATTGATGAAACCGGGGCGGCCGGACAAAATCTCGATCGGGAGATCGCCTCCGTCCTCCATGAAGATCTTAGCCGGTTTCTGATTCGGGTTCATTCCGTATTTGAGTTCGAATTCTTTCATCTTCCCGTCACCTCACACGTTTTTGTTTATCAGTTCCCTGTCGTACCGCCCCGTTTTGAGGTCGGTGAAGCGGACATACAGGGATATTTTGTTCTCTTCGTCAAGATTTTCCCAGATGTCGTACGCGAGCTCTCTCACGGAGTCGCGCAGGAAGACGCGCTCGGGCTCTCCGCGGAAGGTCGGGAGCGGGTTCCCGTCGGTCTCGTAGGTGTGGAGGAAGTGACCGACGCCCGGAGTCGGCGAGTAAGAGAACGTGAATCTGTTGCAGCCGGTGCCCTTCGCGTCCGCGCTCTTCAGAATGCTCATTTCGTAAGAGAACGGATCGTTTTTGAGGTACGCGCTGATGCGCGGGGTGAAGTTCGGAGCGTCCGGCTCGAACTCGCGCGTCGCCATCGCCTCGGAGAACGATTTTCCGGCCCCTATGAACTCCGCGGCGGTGTCGGTCTGGTCGCCGTTCGTTACGACGACGCCGGACTCGAGCGTTCTCACGGGGTAGTAAATAATGAGGGACGGGTCCTTTACCTTCGACTCGTCGTAAGGCGCGGTTCGCAGATCGTCGCCCTCTTCGATGAAAACCCTGTTGCGGCTGTTCTCGCTCCTGCCCATTATGAAGTACGCGAAGACGGAGCGTTCGCCGTCGGCGGCGAGCCCCGTTATGATCCCGCGCCCGACGTAGGGGTTGCCCGCGAGCGTCTCTTTTACCGTCCTCACGGCGTAAACGTCACTCATTTTTCTTCCTCCTTGATCTTTTCGCATATCAGTTCGACGGAGCGCGGAAGGATGATCCATTCCGCCTCCCTCATGACTTTCTTTTGAAGCGTTTCGGGCGTGTCGCCGTCCGCGATCTCGACCGCCTTCTGCATTATTATCTTTCCTCCGTCCGGTATCTCGTTGACGAGATGGACGGTCGCCCCGGTGACCTTGACTCCGTAGGCGAGCGCCGCCTCGTGGACGCGAAGGCCGTAGAATCCCTCGCCGCAGAACGACGGGATGAGCGACGGATGGACGTTGAGTATGCGGTTTTCGTATTTTTTCGTGAACTTCGCGCTGAGGATGCACATGAATCCCGCGAGGACGATGACCTCGGCTCCCGCCGAGTCGATCGCGCGGATCAGATCGGCCTCGAAATCCTCTTTGCCGTGATGCGTCTTTCTCGCCACGACCGCCGTCGGGATGCCCGCGTTTTTCGCCCTCTCGAGAGCGTAGGCGTCCTTGCTGCTCGAGATCACGGCGACGATCTCGCCGCTTTTTATGATCCCCGATTTCTGCGCGTCGATCAGCGCCTGAAGGTTCGTTCCGCCGCCCGACACGAGGACGGCGATCCTCACTTTGTCCCTCAGCATATGACTACCTTTTCTTCGCCTTTTTCGATCCTGCCGACGACATAGGCGTCCTCGCCCGCTTTGCGGAGGATGCGGAGCGCTTCGTCGGCGTCTGACTCCGCGACGGTGACCGTCATTCCGACGCCCATGTTGAACGTGTTGAACATATCGCGCTCGGAGATCCCGCCCCGCTCTTTAATAAGATCGAAGATCGGGAGGATACGGAGGGACGATTTTTCAATGACTGCCGACAGGCCGTCCGGGATACTGCGCGGGATGTTCTCGTAAAAGCCGCCGCCCGTGACGTGCGAGACGCCGTGCGGCCTTATCTTCTCAAAGAGCGCGAGCATCGGTTTTACGTAAATTTTCGTCGGGGTGAGGAGCGTTTCGGCGACCGACGCGCCGAGTTTTTCGGAATACCCGAGCACGGCGGGATCCTCGCCGACGCGGAACACGCGTCTGACGAGAGAGAAGCCGTTCGAGTGGACGCCCGACGACGGAAGAGCGATCAGAATATCGCCCGCTCTTGTGGTTTCTTTATCTATGACCGCGTCGCGGTCCACGACGCCGACGGCAAAGCCCGCGAGGTCGTATTCATCCTCGGGATAGAAGCCCGGCATCTCGGCGGTCTCGCCGCCGATCAGCGAAGCGCCGGCCCCGACGCATCCCTCCGCGACGCCGGAGACGATCGCGGCGATCCGCTCGGGGATATTCTTCCCGCACGCGATATAGTCGAGGAAGAAGAGCGGCTTCGCGCCGCAGCAGATTATATCGTTGACGCACATCGCGACGCAGTCGATACCGACAGTATCGTGCCGTCCCGTCAGGAACGCGAGCTTCAGCTTCGTGCCTACTCCGTCCGTCCCGCTGACGAGAACGGGATGAGGGATCCCCGCGACGTCGAGCTCGAACGTGCCGCCGAACCCGCCTATCGCGGAGCAGGCGGGGGTGAGAGTCCGCGCGATATGAGCTTTCATAAGCTCGACGGCGCGGTAGCCCGCCGTTATGTCGACTCCCGCTTCGCGGTACGCCTCACTGTAGCTTTTCATCCTTTTTTCCCTCGCTTATCTTCTGCTCAAATCTGTTTTTCGCCGTCTTTTCGGGGACGGGCGTCGGGTATTCGCCGTTGAAGCACGCGGAGCAGAGCCCCTTGACCGTTCTGTCCGACGCGATCTTTTTCACGTTGTCGACGGAGAGGAAGCCGAGCGAGTCGACTCCGATGATCTTCGCCATCTCCTCAACGGAGTAGTGGCAGGCGATCAGGTTCTCCCGCGAGTCGATGTCCGTTCCGTAATAGCAGGGGTTGAGGAACTGCGGCGCGGACGATCTCATGTGGACCTCGGTCGCTCCGGCGTCGCGCAGGAGTTTGACGATCCGCCCGCAGGTCGTGCCGCGGACGATCGAGTCGTCGACCATCACAACGCGTTTGCCCTTGACGACGGACGGAACGGGGTTCAGCTTGATCCTGACCTTGTCCTCCCTCGTCTTCTGACCGGGAGCGATGAACGTCCGCCCTATGTATTTGTTCTTGATGAGCCCGATGCCGTACGGGATGCCCGACTGACGGGCGTAGCCGATCGCAGCGTCGAGTCCCGAGTCCGGAACGCCGATGACGACGTCCGCCATGACCGGATGCTCGATCGCGAGGAACGTCCCCGCGCGCACGCGCGCCTCGTGGACGGAAACGCCGTCTATCACCGAGTCGGGGCGTGCGAAATAGATGTATTCGAAAACGCAGAGGGAATGATCCGCCGTTCCGCAGTGGTCTCTGATCGAGCGGACTCCCTCCGAATCGAAGACGATGATCTCGCCGGGCTCCACGTCACGCTCGAACGTCGCTCCGACGGAATCGAGAGCGCACGATTCGGACGCGACGACCCAGTCTCCGTTCGCCCTTTTGCCGATGCAGAGCGGGCGGAACCCGCCGGGGTCACGGACGGCGATCATCTTCGCCGGGGACATGATGACGAGAGAATACGCCCCCTTGAGTTTGTTCATCGCGCGGTTGACCGCCTCCTCGATCGACGTGGAGCTCAGACGTTCTTTGGTGATGATATACGAGATGACCTCGGTGTCGCTCGTCATGTGGAAGATCGATCCCTCGAGCTCGAGCTGCGTGCGAAGGTCGTATGAATTGATGAGGTTACCGTTGTGGCAAAGCGCCATGCGCCCCTTTACGTGGTTGACGACGATCGGCTGGGCGTTCACTCTGCCCGTGCTGCCCGTCGTTCCGTAGCGGACGTGGCCTATCGCCATGTTTCCCTCGCCGAGTTTTTCGATAACGTCGCGCGTGAACACGTCGCCGACGAGACCGTTGTCCTTATAGGTGTTGAAAACGCCGTCGTCGTTGACGACGATGCCGCAGCTCTCCTGCCCCCTGTGCTGGAGCGAGAAGAGGCCGTAGTAGACCGTCTCCGCGAGTTTTGCCTTCTCCTGTGCGAAGATACCGAACACTCCGCATTCCTCGTGAATCGATGCCATTTATTCCTCCGTTATTTTAAGTTCAGTTGCCCATCAGCCTTCTCATGATCTCCTGATACGCGTCTTCGACGCCTCCGAGATCTCTTCTGAAGCGGTCCTTGTCGAGTTTTTCGTTCGTATCCTTGTCCCAGAACCTGCAGGTGTCGGGGGAGATCTCGTCGGCAAGGACGATCGTGCCGTCCGAAGTCTTGCCGAACTCGAGTTTGAAGTCGACGAGCCTTATACCGAGTTCGATGAGATACTTCTTCATGAAATCGTTGACACGGAAGGCGTATTTTTTGATCGTCTCTATCTCGTCCCACGTCGCGAGACCGAGAGCGACGGCGTGATAAGCGTTGATCAGCGGATCGCCGAGATCGTCGTTCTTGTAGGAGAATTCGATCGTCGGCTCGGCGAACGTGATGCCCTCGACGACGCCGTATCTCTTCGCGAACGATCCTGCGGAGATATTGCGGATGATGACCTCGAGCGGTACGATCGAGACTTTCCTTACCAGCGTTTCGCGGTCGGAAAGCTCCTCGACGTAATGAGTGGGGACGCCCTCCTTTTCGAGCATCCGCATCATGTGGTTGGTGACCTTGTTATTGATGACGCCCTTGCCCGCGATCGTGCCTTTTTTCAGCCCGTTGAACGCGGTCGCGTCGTCCTTGTACTCGACGAGCACGAGATCCGCGTCGTCGGTCGCGTATACTTTCTTTGCCTTGCCCTCGTAGATCTGCTGCAGTTTTTTCACTTTTATTTATCTCCTTTATCGGTTTATTGTTTTCTGTCTTATCACCTCATCAGTCACCTTTCGGTGACAGCTTGTCTACCCTGCGGGGTTCGGTCAGGCGCGGCTCTGACAACCCACAGGGTTGTCATTCACTCCCGCGCCATGCGCTTCGCTACCCTCAAGGGGAAGCCTCAAGACGAGCGCAATCTATAGCCTTCCCCTCCGAGGGGAAGGTGGATTCGAGGGTCGACAGACCCGAGAAGACGGATGAGGTGAGAAATGAGAGAACCAAAAGAAATCACTAGCGGTATTTGCCGCCGATCTCTTCGTTCTTTTTCAGCACGGCCTCCGCGCCTTCGCGTCTGTACTCCTCGAGCCCCCTCGCGAGCCCCTCGTCCGTGACGGAAAGGATTTCGGTAGCGAGGATCGCCGCGTTCTTCGCTCCGTTCACGGCGACGGTCGCGACGGGGATGCCGCTCGGCATCTGCACGGTCGAGAGAAGCGCGTCGAGCCCCTCGAACGGTCCCGACTTCACCGGGATCCCGATAACGGGAAGCGTCGTGACCGCGGCGACGGCCCCCGCAAGGTGCGCCGCCATGCCCGCCGCGGCGATCAGCACGCCGTATCCGCCCTCCCGCGCAGAAGACGCGAGAGCCCTGACCTCGTCCGGCGTGCGGTGCGCGCTCAGTATAAAGACGTCGTAGGAAACGCCGAATTTCTCAAAGATACCGAAAGCTCCCTCAACGACCGGAAGGTCGCTGTCGCTTCCCATGATAACGGCAACTTTTTTCATATTCCGTACCTCACTTGTTATCGAAATCGGTTTTGGCGCGCGCCTCGCACCAGACGCACCGGTAAACGGGCCCCGACGGGTCCGTCAGGCGGAAACGCTGAGGCAGGGAGTGCTCCGTCGAGGTTATGCACCTCGGATTCTTGCATCTGATCACCCCGTTCAGGATCTCGGGGAGTTCTATCTTCTTTTTCTCGACTATCTCGCCGTTTTTGATCACGTTGACCGTGACGCCCGGGTCGACGTAGCCGAGAACGTCGGTATCGACGCCGAAATCCGCGTCGATCTTGATTATGTCCTTTTTGCCCATTTTGCTGCTCGATACGTTCTTGATCAGGGCGACCGTGCAGTCGAGCGCGTCGAGCCCGAGGTAGTTGTAAAGCGTCATACCGCGCCCCGCGGTGATGTGGTCGATGACGATGCCGTCTTTTATCGCGTCTATTTTCATCGCCGATTCCCCCTTACTCTATCTCAAGCAGTTTGAGGATGAGCGCCATCCTTATGAACTTGCCGTACATCACCTGTCTGAAATACGCGGCGCGCGGGTCTGAGTCGATCTCGTAGGCGATCTCGTTGACGCGCGGCAGCGGGTGCATGACCGTCATGTCGGATTTCGCCGCCCCCATCTTCGCCGCCGTTAGGATGTAGCTGTCGCGGAGGCGGAGGTAATCCTCCTCGTTGAAGAAGCGCTCTCTCTGCACTCTCGTCATGTAGAGCACGTCGAGCGATGGGATCGACCCGTCGAGATCCGTCGTCTCCTCGAACGGAACGGAGTTTTTCTTTAAGACGCCGTCCCTGACGTAGCCCGGTATTCTGAGCTCCGCGGGAGAGATGAGGATGAACCTGACGCCCTCGTAACGGGACAGAGCGGAGATCAGCGAGTGGACTGTCCTGCCGAATTTCAAGTCTCCGCAGATGCCGACGGTCAGGTCGGTGAGTCTTCCCTTCTCGCGCTTGATTGTGAGCAGGTCGGTGAGCGTCTGCGTCGGGTGGTTGTGGCCGCCGTCTCCTGCGTTGATGACCGGAACGGACGCGTTGACCGAAGCGACGAGCGGCGCGCCCTCCTTCGGGTGGCGCATCGCGATGATGTCGGCGTAGCAGGAGACCGTCCGCGCGGTGTCCGCGACGCTCTCGCCTTTCGCGGCGGACGAGCTTTGCGACTCGGAAAAGCCGAGCACGTTCCCGCCGAGCTCGTACATCGCCGCCTCGAACGACAGGCGCGTACGCGTCGACGGTTCAAAGAAGAGCGTGGCGAGTTTTCGGCCTCTGCACTTGTCGGCGTAATCGGCGGGAGACTCCATTATCGCCTCCGCCTTGTCGATAAGCGCCTCGATCTCGCCTACGGAGAGTTCGGAAATATCGATGAGACTTCTCATTTTCGACCTCACTGTTCTATATTGCGAATTAAATGATTTTTAGTTGGCTGTGTCACCTCATCAGTCACCTTTCGGTGACAGCTTCCCCTCAAGGGGAAGCCTCAAAGCAAACGCATCCATTAGCCTTCCCCTTGAGGGGAAGGTGGAGTTGAGGGTCGTAAGACCCGAAAAGACGGATGAGGTGAGAAAAGCGCATACTGAAACCTGACACGGACCAGGAACTACCCTATCCAGCTTTCGTCGGACGGGTCATCGCGGAACTTCAAAAGACGCGCTTCGTCGGTGTCCTTTATATATCCCTCTTCGACCGCGACGCGGACGACGGCGTCGAAGTTCGTGAGCGATACGTTCCTGACGTTCGCCGCGGCGAGCCGCTCGAGCCCCTTCTTCATCCCGTAGGTGAAGATGCTCGCGACGCCGAGGACGTCCGCTCCCGCTTCGCGGAGCGCGTCGACGACCTCGAGGACGCTGCCGCCCGTCGAGATCAGATCCTCGACGACGACGACCTTTTCGCCCGCCTCGAGCCGTCCCTCGATCCGGTTCTGTCTGCCGTGGTCCTTCGCGCTGCCCCTCACGTACCCCATCGGGAGCGAGAGAAGATGCGCGGTTATCGCCGCGTGGGCGATCCCGGCGGTCGACGTTCCCATGAGCGCCTCCGCGTCCGGGTAATTCGCCTTGATTATCCCGGCGAGCCCTTCCTCAACGTCGCGTCTGACGGCGACGTCGCTGAGCGTCAGCCGGTTGTCGCAGTAGACGGGGCTCTTCAGCCCAGACGCCCACGTGAACGGCTCGTCCGGTCTGAAGAAGACCGCGCCGATCGAGAGCAGATCCTTCGCTATCTTTTTTTCCATTTCCTGTCCTTTCAGCCGATAAAACCGGCGATACATCTTTCGTAAGCCGCGACCGGATCGGCGGCTCCCGTCACCGCCCTGCCGACGACGATATAGTCGGAGCCGTTCTCACGGGCGAATTCCGGCGTCGCGATCCTTTTCTGATCGTCGCTGTTCCCGTCGGCGAATCTGATGCCGGGAGTCACGGTGAGGAAACTCTCGCCGCAGACCGATTTGACTCTTTTCGCCTCGAGCGGCGAGCAGACGACTCCGTCGAGCCCCGAGCGCGCGGCGAGCGCGGCGTAGCTGTCGACCGTCTTCTCGAGCGTTTCGCCGACGAGGATCTCGTCGCGGAGGCGCGCGGCGTCCGTCGAAGTCAGAACGGTCACTGCGATGAGGATCGGTCTTTCGTGACCGCAGCCCGCCGTCAGTCCCTCGACCGCCGCCTCCATCATCGCGGAACCGCCGGACGCGTGCACGTTGACCATGTCCGCGCCGAGGGACGAGAGCGATCTCATACCGCCTCTGACCGTGTTCGGGATGTCGTGGAGCTTGAGGTCGACGAAGACCTTATGGCCGAGAGCCTTTATCTTTCTGACGATATCGGGACCCTCGGAATAGAAGAGCTCCATGCCGATCTTGACGAACGGCTTTCTGTCTTTGAATCGTTTCAAAAAATCGTACGTCGTTTCCGCGTCCGGGAAATCGCACGCGATTATCACGTCTTTTGCCATCAGTGAGCGCCTCCGATTATTGAGGATAGATCGTCGATCCCGTATTTTTCCATCGTTTCGGGCAGATCGCGGACGATATTCCGGCACGCGAACGGGTCGCGCAGATTCGCCGCGCCGACTTCGACCGCCGTCGCGCCCGCGAGCATCATCTCGATGACGTCCTCCGCGCGGCTGACGCCGCCCATTCCGACGACGGGGATCCGGACCGCTTCGTATACGTCCCAGACCATCCGAAGAGCGACGGGCAGGACCGCCGGTCCCGAAAGGCCGCCCGTGCGGTTTCTGAGGACCGGCCTTTTAGTCTTCAGGTCGATCCGCATACCGAGCAGAGTGTTGATAAGGCTTACGCCGTCCGCTCCCGCCGCCTCGACCGCTTTTGCGATCTTTACGATATCCGTGACGTTGGGGGAGAGTTTGACGATCACCGGTTTTTTCGTGACGCCTCTGACCGCCGCCGTCACCTCCGCGGCGGCTTCGGGGTCGGTGCCGAACGCCATACCGCCGCCGTGAACGTTCGGGCAGCTTATATTGATCTCGAACCACCCGACGTTCGGGACGGGATCGAGCTTTTCGACGGCAATGATGAAATCGGAAACGGAGAATCCGCTGACGTTCGCCATGACGGGGCCGTCGAAGAGGCGGGCGAGGCGCGGAAGCTCTTCGTTCGCCACGCGGTCGGCTCCGGGATTCTGGAGCCCCACGGCGTTGAGCATACCCGCGGGCGTCTCCGCGATGCGCGGGGTCGGGTTGCCGAAGCGTTCTTCCGCCGTCGTGCCCTTTATCGAGATCGAGCCGAGGCAGTTAATATCGTAGAGCTCGGCGAATTCGACGCCGAAGCCGAACGTGCCGCTCGCCGGAATGACGGGGTTTTTTATCGGGGTCCCGCAGAGGACGACTTCTGTTTTTACCATATCACGTCCTCCTTTGAGATCACCGGACCGTCGCGGCAGACGCGCACCGGACCGGACTTTGTCAAGACGGAGCAGCCCATGCACGCGCCGAAGCCGCATCCCATCCTTTCCTCGAAGCTCATCTCGCCCGGGAAGGAAGTCGCCTCGGCGACCGCTCTCAGCATCGGGAGCGGACCGCAGGCATAGAAGTATGAGTGATCGCCGCCGATCGCGTCCGTTACGAAGCCGCGGACGCCGCGGGAGCCGTCGGCGGTCGTGACCGTGACGGGAACACCGAGCGCGCGGAACTCGTCCTCGAGGAAGATCTCATCGGCGGTGTTGAAGCCGAGTATTACGGACGGCGTGACGCCGTTTCCCGCCAGCTCTTTGCAGAGCCAGAACAGCGGGGGTATCCCGACTCCGCCGCCGATCAGGAGCGGCGAGGAACCCGCCTTTTCCGTCGAGTAACCGTTGCCGAGGCCGGTCAGCGTATCGAGGACCGTCCCCTCTTTCATCTCGCTCATCGCGCGGGTGCCGTCGCCGACGACTTTGTAAATCAGGGTGATTTTGCCGTCCTCTTTGTCGCAAACGGAGATCGGGCGGCGCAGATAAAAGCCGTCGATCGCGATATTCACGAACTGGCCCGGGTTCGTGACGCCGGACGCGTCGCCGGTCAGCGTCAAACGAAGCACGTCCCGCGTCAGTTTTTCGTTTTTTTCTATTGTAAGATAAACTTGTTTCATTTTGTCCTCGTCTTTTATATCTGTGTGCCGGTAAGGAGATCCTTCGGTTCGCTTCGCTCTCTCAGGATGACACTCAATTTCGTGCGCGGCCGCCTGAAGTGATTCCTTACTTCGTTCCCGTTCTTCTTCATTATCCTCCGTTCTTCATTTCCGTGTCATTCTGAGCGGAATGAGCGCAGCGAATGGAGCCGAAGAATCTCGAGCCTTCCCCTTGAGGGGAAGGTGTCGCGGCTTGCCGCGACGGATGAGGTGACGCAGTAACCGCAATACTATGAACTACGCTTTGAAGAGGAATGAAGGGTCGAAGCCCGGCTCGCGCCAGACGGCGCGGCCTCCGCAGACCGTCATTTTACATTTGCCGAAAACGCTCATGCCCTTGAACGGGGTGCTTCTGCCCTTCGACTTGAAGGCGTCGGGGTCAACCGTGTATTCCTCGGAGAGGTCCCACACCGCCCAGTCGTTTTCGGGATCGCGCGGGATCCGGAAACGGCGCGCGGGCGCGCCGCTCATCAGCTCGACGAGGCGGGAGAGCGGCAGGACGCCGCCGAGGACGAGTTTCGTGTACAGGACCGGGAAAGCGGTCTCGAGCCCGACGACACCCATCAGGGAGTCGCGAAGCCCCCGCGATTTCTCCGCCACAGAGTGCGGAGCGTGGTCGGTGGCGATCATGTCGACGGTTCCGTCGAGCAGCCCTTCGATCAGCGCGAGGCGGTCGGACTCCGAGCGGAGCGGCGGGTTCATCTTAAAGTCGCCGTCCTCGCGAAGGTCGGCGTCGGAAAGAACAAGGTAGTGAGGCGCGGTCTCGCACGTGACGTCGACGCCCTCCGCCTTCGCGGCGCGGATGAGCACGACGCTCTCTTTCGTCGAGACGTGGCAGACGTGATAGGAAACGCCCGTTTCGCGGGCGAGCGCGAGGTCGCGCTCGATCTGCCGCCATTCGCTTTCGGCGGAAATGCCGCGGTGACCGTGAAGGCGGGCGTACTGCCCGTCGTTGATATACCCGCCCGCCCGAAGGGTGAGGTCTTCGCAGTGCGCGGCGACGGGTTTGCCGAGAGCGGCTGCCCGGGTCATAGCTTCTTTCATGATGGCGGCGTCTTCGAGGCCGACTCCGTCGTCGGAGAATCCGACCACGTACGGGGCGATCCCGGACAGATCCGAGACCTCCTCGCCGCGCTCGCCGCGGGTGATCGAGCCGTAGGGATAAACGCGAACGACGGCGTCCTTTTCGATCGCCGCGAGCGTCGGTCCAAGCGCCGAAAGAGAGTCCGGGACCGGCGAGACGTTCGGCATCGGGCAGACGGCGACGTAGCCGCCCGCCGCCGCGGCGAGAGTCCCCGACGCGACCGTTTCTTTATACAAAAATCCCGGCTCTCGAAGGTGCACGTGCACGTCGACCAAGCCGGGGAGTACAGTTATTCCGTTTTTCGGGGCAGAGGGCACTTCGGCAGAAGTGAACTCCTCCCTGACAGAGGACAGCGGGGGGAGCGAGCAGGCAATTTCGGCGAATCTCTCAAGGCATGCCATCGCTTTCCCTCCGTATGTTTAATTACGTAAAAATTGTACCATATAAATATACAATATGTCAACGGTTTTCGACGCCGATTTCGCCCCGCGGAACGAAAAAAAAACGGGCGATTTCCCGCCCGTTTTTGTATCTTTTTACCCGAGAAAAACGAATCATTCCTCTCCCGAAAAACCGTAGTTTGAAAAGATATTGTTCAATTCATCGTCAGTATTTGCGTGAAGAACTTTATCTCTTACGGCAATATCGGTTAAATCCAAACGAATGAAGCGATTTCCGCCCGCATCGGTTGTTTTGTGAATCAGTTGAATCCTACCTAGACTCGTTTCCTCCTGTGCATATTTGGCAAGCGCTTTGGCTTTCGGAAGATTGTCGGCATACTGGTTCCCATGAGGCTCTAATACGTCAACGACATAATCAACTATCGGATCGCTGCGCACGATCAAGAAATCGGGGTAAAACGATTTCTTTTCGCCGTTCATATCATACGGCAAACACAGCCCCCATGATGCCTTTGACGGATTCCTTAACCAACAGATGAAATCGTTTCGACGAGATTCTTCCTCTATCAGATCCGCTTCCCAACCGTTAAGTTTGATTTTTGCAATTCCGGTCTCCTGCGACGCGAGGAGATGATTTTCATACTCCTTGCCGTCGGGATCTTCGCGTACGACTATATTTTCCGGAATCGCGAAAAGCTGTTCGCTGACAACGGCACTGTCCGCCATAATACGACGGTATTCCCTCTTGCACGAGTCAGATTTGTTAGCGATCGCGACCCGATATTTACGTGAAAAATCTCTCAACTTCTCTTTCGCGTATTCTCCGAGCTTTGCTCTGCTCGCATCGTCGGCAGCATAAAGAACGCAATCGATTTTATGCGCATTCGGATCGTCCTCGTTGTAATACCTGCTTCCGTAAATGTTCGGAAAACCGTACCGGCCGAGTTTTGCATCCGCATTGCGTACTTGTCTGTCAAGATCGGTTTCAGACATTAAAGTATAGTCTTTTGAATAAACCTCTTTTATAGTCTGCCCAAAAGGATCAAATACCTGAACGGACAGCTTGAACTGCAGTACTTGATCAGCCAAACCGCTATAACGTCCGGTATGATGCAGACCGTCCACGTAAGCTCGGATCAACCCGACAACATCATCAATAACCTCTTCTCGTGCATTTTGATAGATCATATTGTGCGTCAGCATCGTTGCGAGGTCAAGAAGCGATTTCAGATAATCGTTGATCCTGTCCTGACGGACAAAATAATTCAAAAAGCCCTTACCATTGATAAAGTCAATAATTTCCACGCGGTCAAAATCCGGCGCAAAGGTAAGTTGTTTGCCCAGCGGAACAACAGGCTCCGGCATCTGTTGCTTTATGGATACAACAGGAATCTGAACAGTATGCGACGGTTCATCTTTCGGCATTTTCGGTTCGCCGTTGACAGTTACCGTGGTATCGGGAGAATCATTTGTATTGACGGGGTCTTTCGATTCGTCATTGTTATCAGCAGGCAGCTCAATTTGATCTGTGGGCGTTTCAGGTGGACGAGTTCTACTCTTCGTATGTACAGTCCAAGTAACGAAAGACGGCTCTTCCAGCGATTCCCCATTGATTTCGGTTGGTATCTCCCCGCCCTCGTTTGATTGAAGATCGTCAACAACTCTTTTTACAGTATCCTTGTCAAAATGAGGAAGGTAAAGCTTGACGTCATTCAGAAATTCATCGCGCGAAACGCGCATCTGAAGAGGAGTTCTCACCATTCTGCCAAGAAGCTGCGCAATATACGTGGGATCGTTTCGAACCGCATAAGACATCATCGTTTCAGCTCTGGGACAGTCCCATCCGGTAGACAACGCCTCCTTGAAGAAAACCACTTTGATCCTGTGATCGTCCGCAATCTCGGAAGCTTTTGCATGCGGTATTTTAAGCCCATGCAGTTCTAAAGTCGTTCCTTCTCCAAAGCAGTGTACAACTTCTCCTTCTCTGAAATGAGACCCGACTTTTTCCTCGATCTTTGCAAGAGCGTCCTCAAGATTTGTGTCGGAAATCGCTCCGCCGCTTCCCTGACAGACCTGAACGACAAGAACGGGATCGACATTGCTGTAATGCTGTTCAGTGGTATATTGTTTCCATCTTTTGCACTTTTTCATCCACTCTTCAACAGCCGCTTCCAAAAGAATAATATCATTATTCCTTTTCGGATCATCCGGATAAGTAATAACGATACGGTCTTTCAACAAGCCCGAGCCGCGAACTTCGTCCGCTGTAACAACATATTTCTGCAAACCGACGTTTGCGGTATTACCGATCAGAGTATTGAACCGTTCCGCGGTGGCGCTTATGCCGAGGACGACAGGCATTGAATGCATTTTGTATTTTACGCCGTCCTCAATATGTTCATATCCTTTGATGAAACGCTGCATGATCGTGGTATCAGTTCCAGCTTCGCGCCGGGATTTCGCTCCGCGGTGCGCTTCGTCTATGATGAAATATAATCTGTCGGATTTGTTCTGAATCGTATTTTCAAGAGTTTCCCATATCGTATGTAACCGCATGTCTGCGTGCTGGGTCAGCTTTCCGTTTCTGCTGATTTTCTGGGTGTTAAGAAAATAGATTTTACCGTCTTCAAGCATTTCCATATCAAAAGAGTCTTCTGAAATGGTAACGCACTGACCGAAACGCAATTTGTCCGTTTTCAGTTCAATTTTCTGCTTAGACTGTTCGTTAAGTTCAGGTGAGTCAGAGAGCCAGACGAAAATCGCTTCCGGCTGCTCATTGAACGCTGTTCCGTCGGGAAGAGTCATACCGAAATAAATACTCTCGATCAAAGCGGCGGCGATTATTGTTTTGCCCGCTCCGGTGGGCGCCTGAAGCGAGACTACCTGCGTTTTCTGCCTGCGGCGATAAGTATCGAGCGCGTCGGCAATATCCACGCGCAGCTCTTTTACGGCTTTATCTTGGAAGGATATGAGATTTACGTTCATCTTACGTTCCTCCCCGCATTGATACGGAAGTTATCGAGATAGTCCCGGTACAACTGATATGTTTTTTTGCCCGGAAGCGCCGCTGACATAGAAGCATAACCGGCTTCATAATCGGTTACGAGATAAACAACGTCAATTCCCGAATAATCTGCAAGCCGGCCGACAAACTCACCGAAACAGTTTTCATCGTTCAGAATCGCCATCTTATTCTCAGGCAAAATCAACATTGAAGGCACGCCTTCTTCGACGGAGGGACAAGGACCGTGCGCCCCCGCTTTCATCCATAAAGTCGGAAGCATTTCTTTGAACTGTCTGCCGAGGGATACTTTTGTTTTATCGAGGAAACCAAGTTTGAAGAAAGCAGCGTTCGCTTTGAAACCGTCCGCCATCGGAATGTCGCTACCGATATAATTCCCTTTCAACGGATTGCCATTGACATCATGCCCTTCAATAGAGCAAACCGTGCGCGGCCATGTTACATAGCGGGCGATACCGAGTTTTTCCCACTCATCGTCTCCGGGATTAAGACCTCTTGCCCTCATTTCCTTTGCTTCTGAATCAGATACTTCGTTGTTTGTTACAAGAATACAGCGCCGATGTCCGTCATCTTCTGCATTCAGTAGATTTACAGCGTGAAGTGTTGTACCAGAACCGGCGAAAAAATCCACGATAAGGGCGTTGGGATTGTTTGCAACAAAGAAGCGAATAGCATCATGTTCGGCATATAGCGATTTGGGAAAGTCGAATTTATCGGTTCCAATAATATTGTTTAAATATACGCTCCCACACTCTCTCGCATTATGAGCCTTAATCCTCCATTGACTGCCCGGAATAAAGCGCTGATCCCCTTCTTCTCCTGAAAGATGCAATTCGTTATTTGCCCCACCTCTTCCAAGAATTTCGTATGTTCCATTTTTGACCTTCTGGATCTCACCTTTTGCGAGATAAGTAGGCACCCATCCATATTCGTTTTTAGCGACCACCCGAACATAACCATTCTGAAGGCGTTCCATAAGTTCTTTTTGACTTAACTGCCATCGGCCCTCAACATTGTTAGGTTTCATTGGCCAGATAAGAGATGCACCTTTACAATCACAGCAGACAGAAGATCTTTCAACATTTAACGGTAATGACTCACCCGCTTTTATTATTCTACCAGTCTCATCATCAATTACAATTGGATAAAACAAATTCGGACTGTCTTTTCGCAAATCACCAGCTCCACGGCGTCTAACTGTCCTCCATGTTGGCTTCACTGATGATTTAGTACTACTTGTTTTCCATTCATCTGACAACTGAAGTAAAGCAGGTTTTGCTTTTCCAATTTTTACAAAGAAAATATACTCATCTGTCCTACCAAAATCTGATCCGCGAGCGACGCCGCTTGGATTTATAACACTACTTACCATCTGAATACCTGAATCTGGAAACATCTCCTCCAAAAGACATTCAAGATGCAAGTATTCTTTTTCATCAATAGTGACTATTAGAACGGAGCAAAACGGATTCAACAATCGTTTGGCGAGTATTAAACGTTTTTTCATCATAGCAAGCCATTTACTATGACGATATGAATCATTTGGATCTACATAATCATTGTTGTATTTCCAATCTTTTGCTCGAGTATTATATGGAGGATCGATATAGATACAATCCACTTTCCCTGCATACAGGTATTCAAGTAGTTGCAGAGCGTGGTAGTTGTCCGCCTCAATCAACGTATGCCACAGATCGCTGTCCGGAGCGTTGCAAACAGTATCGAGAGGTTCAAGATACGGATAAATCGGATCCCCGAATTCCGCAACACAAACGAGATCGTCCACTTTGAATTCCGTCGTTTCGTTTTTGTCCAGATTCAGGCAAAGCGCTTTTCCGTCTTCAATTTTGAGAACGGTATAGCAATCGCTGACTTTTCCGCTTTTCAGCGCCACCTTCGCGCCTTTTTTGACAGGGATATCATACAGTGCAGTACACTCCGGCAAATGTTCCTCGAAAACGAGACCGAACTTTTTCTGTTTTTCAAGTTTAGCCACTTCGGCAGCAATCTGTTCTCGAAGTTCCGGATTATCGATCTTATCTATAAGATTATGAATTGACGCCATCTTTATTTCCCCACAATCTATGAATTAAAGCGCGCAGTGTAAAAAACTCAAGAAAACTAATAATCTATCAAATTCATTATATCACTTTTTGCCGGAAAAGGGTAAAAAAAGTGTTTTTCTCTACAAATCGGATGAACTAAACGAAGCAGAAAGCGAATAGACAGATAATTTCAAGTATGATATACTATGCTAAAACAAGTTGCTTCCTGAAAAACGCTATGAGTTTTTCATAACGAAAGGAAATCTAATAGTGAATAGTTTGAAGGAAATAATGGTTAAAGCATTTGAGCATGAAAAAAGAGTTAACCCAGAATCTATAATGCACCTATTCAATAACTCGAATTCAACTGATGAGTTTTCATCTTTTTGTGCTTTTGTGATTAAAAAAACAGAATTATTAAAACTCGCAACAATTGATTCCCAAAACGAATTCATAGAAGCAGATAGAAAAGATAATTATTTGATTAAAAACAGAATAAATGAAAAATGGGGTCGCTGTTTCGAACTATCAACTATCTTGCGTGTCTCAGTATCAGTTTTGACAAATAAACACTTAAAGCGTATTGAAAATGATATTTTGAAAAACGAAAACACTGAAAAGTTATACACATTCTCTTGCTTAAAGCACCTTGTCGGAAGGGCAATTCAAGTCTATGCAGAAATAATGTGTTTGGTGGAAAATGGTTTCCCTGACGCCGCGTTAGCCCGATGGCGAACGCTTTATGAAATAACTTGTTATGCAGAGTTCATAAATAACAACGGAGAACATGTTGCAAAGGCTTTTTTAGAGTATGATAACAACAGTAACAATAATAAGTGGGCAAATAAAGCAAAATGTTTTACCGGTAAAGATTTTGTATCTACAAAAAATATAGAAGATCAGTGTGATTTTTCAAAAAGCGGATGGAGCGATGTTAAAGACCTCGCCTGTTTACCTATACATGTAGGCGTAAACGGAACAATACGAAGAATAGGGCTTGAAATGAACAAACCAATTCCAATTGGACCTGTAGAAGACGGAATTACACTTCCGGCTACTCAAGCGGCTTATATGCTTGGAATTATTTCAACGATATTCCTTTCATTATCGGCAAACGCAGATTCTGCTTCATCAAGTTTTTTAATATACGATTTGGTGGAAAAAACCGTTAATGATTATTACCGTGTTTTCAATACACTTACAGATGGAAGTACTAACTAAGGGCGAAAAATTGCGAAGATCCCCGGCATTTTTGCCGGGGATCCTGTTATTTATTTGAGAAAATGCGTTACTAATTCTTTTTGTCAAGTATATCGAGCAATTCTCTCGGGGTCACGACAAAAGGTTCTTTCGGGAAATGCTTGATATTTCCGGTGACGAGATAAGCGTTATCGTCCTTCTTTTCGAGAACGACCTCATAGAACGGAACGTCTTTCATATCCGGCAGGATGACGCCCGACGGAGTCGGATCAACGAGAATACCGAACTTTTCAATCGCCGAGAGCGAATAATCGACGAGTTCCGGAGAAAAATTGAATTTCCTGCGGTTGAGGACTTCTCTGTACTCTTTTGTGATCTCGTTGCTGTAGATCGGGACGATCTCGCCCAGAAACAGTTTCTCGATCACCTTGACTGTCGCCGCTTCGTCGTTTGCAGACAGCAAAGCGGATACCAAAACGTTCGTGTCGATCACCGCATAACAGATCATTCGTCGACACCCTCTCGCGAACGGTTGATCTCATCGTTTATCTCGTCAAGAGTCATACCGCTTACGCCGTTTGCGGACGCCTGTGCTCTTAATGCTTTGAATGCCTGCAGCGCGCCGTCTCTTGTAATCTCCGTGTCGGACGAGGTTATTTCAAACGGGATCCTGCGTTCTCTGACAACTGCTCGTGCAAACACGTTGATCGCTACGGATGCGTTCATTCCGAACTCCTGACATAATCCGTCAAACTGTTTCTTTAACGTTTCATCCATACGGACGCTGAAAGTTGCCTGTGCCATTTTTAACACCTCCTTGTTATATATTATACTCATTCGGTGCGTTTTGTCAACTATTTGAACACAAAAGGTGAGTTTTGTCAATTATTAACATCAAAAAACGAGTTCTCCAGCTTGAACTTTCTAAAGTCAACTTTGGATAATACGTGAAAACTCAAACTTTCTAAAGTCCACTTTACAAACTTCGTAAAAACGCAAACTTTCTAAAGTGAACTTTAGTTTTTAGTTACTTTTTTCGGCAGATTATCATTCTCGGATAAGATCTGCCGAAAAAAATGACGTAGCGGAATGCTTGTTCAGTTCCCCGGTCAAATAGGGTAACAGGAATGCGAACGCAGGGTACTCTCAAGGATTGATAATGAAAACCGGCTGAAATAAAGAACCTGAATCCTTATTTCAGCCGGCATCTCTGTCTTAAGCCGCCTCAAGCAGGACGCTTGTGTGTCAATCCTCAAAAAAGTTTAGAGTTTAGATTGCACGCTTCGCGTGCAAGTTATGATTTGCGGCAGAACCGCAAAGTTATGATATGAGTTCCGGGGACGTGCCGCAGGCACTCATAACTCGGCGTCGCCGATCATAACGCGCGTCAGCGCTCATAACGTTACGCGCTTTTTCGCTCTGCGAAAAAGCCAGAACTCATAACTGCCGATATCCTTCAGAACAGTCGGTTACCCGGCTCTTTTATTCCCTCGGGCCGCGGTTGGGAGTGAGGATCTCCTTGCCGCCCATGTAGGGGCGGAGCGGCTGCGGGACCCTGACCGACATATCGGGGCAGAGGTTGTTCTCGAGGAACGCGATCAGCATGCGCGGCGGAGCGACGACGGTGTTGTTGAGCGTGTGCGGCAGGTACTTCTTTCCGTTCTTGTCCGCGACTCTCATTTTGAGGCGTCTCGCCTGCGCGTCGCCGAGGTTCGAGCAGCTGCCGACCTCGAAATACTTCTTCTGACGCGGGGACCACGCCTCGACGTCGACCGATTTGACCTTGAGGTCCGCGAGGTCTCCGGAGCAGCACTCGAGCGTGCGGACCGGGATATCGAGCGACCTGAACAGGTCGACGGTGTGCTGCCACAGGCGGTCGAACCACACGGGGCTCTCCTCCGGACGGCAGACGACGATCATCTCCTGCTTCTCGAACTGGTGGATGCGGTAGACGCCCCTCTCCTCGATGCCGTGCGCGCCCTTTTCCTTGCGGAAGCAGGGGGAATACGACGTGAGGGTGTAGGGGAGCTTGTCCTCGGGGATTATCTGGTCGATGAACCGTCCGATCATCGAGTGTTCGCTCGTGCCGATGAGGTAGAGGTCCTCGTCCTCTATCTTGTACATCATCGCGTCCATCTCGGCAAAGCTCATGACGCCGGTGACGACGCCCGAGCGGATCATGAAAGGCGGGACGACGTAGGTGAAGCCGCGGCCGATCATGAAGTCGCGCGCGTAGGATATGACGGCGGAGTGGAGTCTTGCGATATCGCCGATCAGATAGTAAAAGCCGTTGCCCGCGACGCGGCGCGCGCCGTCGAGGTCGATGCCGCCGAAGCCCTCCATGATCTCCGTGTGGTACGGAATCTCGAAGTCGGGAACGACCGGCTCGCCGAAGCGTTCGACTTCGACGTTTTCGCTGTCGTCCTTCCCTATCGGAACGGACGGGTCGATTATGTTCGGGATCGTCATCATTATCTTTCTGATGCGCTCCGCGAACTGCTCTTCCTTCTGCTCGAGAGCGGCGAGAGCGGCGGACTCCTCGCTGACCTTGCGCTTCGCCTCCTCGGCCTCCTCGCGCTTGCCCTGCGCCATCAGGCCGCCGATCATCTTCGAGATCTTGTTGCGGTTCGCGCGCAGTTCGTCAGCTTCCTTCATTACGGCGCGGTTCGCCTCGTCCAGCGTGATGACCTCGTCGACGAGCGGAAGCTTGTCGTCCTGGAACTTCTTTTTGATGTTTTCCTTTACCGCTTCCGGATTCTCTCTTAAGAATTTGATGTCAAGCATTTTTGAAAAACGCCGCCTTTCGTGTCGTTTTTGTTTTGATTTATATATTTCCCCGCGGGGTTCAAAGTCTTTCGGTATTGAAATCCTCGTAGCCCTTGCCGAAGACCTCCGAGGACGTCGTGACGATCATGAAGGCGTTTTCGTCCACGCTCTTCACGAGCTGTTTGAGCGTCGGGAATACGCTGTTCCTGATCACGCAGAGGATGATTTTCCGGTCCGATTTGGTGTAAGCGCCGGTCCCGTCGAGGATCGTCGCGCCCGCGTGCGTTTCCGTGAGGATCGCCTCCGCCATCTTCTCCGAGTTATCCGTGATGATATATACCGTCTTCGAGTCGCTTCCGCCGTACAGTACGAGGTCGAAGACCTTGTTGCTGACGACGATCGTCAGAGCGGAGTAGAGCGTGCCCTGAACGTCGCGCGTGACGACGAAATAGAAGACGCATACGACGAGGCCGAGCGCGGCGGCGATGACGCCGCCCTTCAGGTGCCTCAGTTTTCTGTGGATGAGTTTGGTTATGATATCCGAGCCGCCCGTCGACGAGCCGTTCCTCATGATGAGACCCGTACCCGCTCCGTTGAAGAGCGCGCCGGCGAGAGCCGAGAGAAGCATATCCTCGGTGAACGGAAGGAACCTGCCGAGCAGCATGGCGGACAGGTCGATCGCCGCCGACGTGAGGACGATGCCGATCATTGAATTGATCGCGAATCTCGGCTTGAACTTGAAGAACGAGATGATGATCAGCGGGATATTTACGATGAGGACGCACAGACCGACGGGTATCTCGTGAATGAGGTTGACGACGTTGAAAACGCCGACGACGCCGCCGGTGGCGATCTTCGCCGCCTGGATGAAGCACGTCGTTCCGATGCCGTAAGCCGCCGCGCCGAGGATTATGAGAAAATACTGTCTGACGTAGAGGAGGAATTTCTTCATTTCAAACGTCCTTTACTCGGCGGTGAAAATGTAAGGATATATCTCCTGACCGCCGTCGACGAAATAGACCTCGGCGGACGGGCAGTTCTCTTCAAGGCAGCGGCGGAGGTCTTCCTGATCCTCCTCGGTCGTGCCGGCTCCTCTGAAGACGGTGAGCATGAATTTGTCCGGTTCCTCGAGGAGTTTGACGGCGAGACGGTACGCGGCGCATCTCATATCGGGGTCGGAGAGAACGATCTTCTTGCCCATGATGCCGATCGTGTCGCCCTTGCTGATCCTGACGCCGTCCATTTCGGCGTCGCGGACGGCGGGAGAAATATATCCGGAGGTGACGTTCTGCATCGCGGCTTTCATCTCCTCGGCGATTGCGTCGGGATCGTCGCCGGAGAGGTCCGCCGCCGTGAGAGCGACGTAGCCGGTCCCGACGTCCTTGCTCGGGATCACGACGACTTTCGCGTCGGTGTAGAACTTAGCCGCCTGCTGAGCCGCCATGAATATATTGCCGTTGTTGGGGAACACGAAAATGCACTCGGCGTGAATTTTCCCGAACGCCTCCAGAAAGTCGTTCGTCGACGGGTTGTTCGTCTGGCCGCCTTCGATCGTCTGATCTGCGCCCATCTCGATGAACATATCCCTGATGCCCGGGCCGTTCGTAACGGCGACGACGCCGTATTTCTTCTTTTCGACCGGGATCTCGGGCGCGGGCTCCACGCCTTCCGTCTCGGTGTGCTGGACCGACATATTCTCTATCTTGACCGCGAGGAATTCGCCGAATTCGCGGCAGTGGGCGAGAACTTTCTCGGGCTCGAACGTGTGAACGTGGATCTTGACGATGGAGTCCGTCTTGAACGCGACGATCGAGTTGCCGATACCGGACAGGAACTCTTTCAGCGGTTCGACGTCGAACGCGTCGATATCGGTCTTGTCGCGCATCAGCTGGATCAACAGCTCGGTGCAGTAGCCGTATTCCATCTTGCTGTCCGGACCGAAAGAGGAGTTCACCGCGGGCGTTTTCGGCTTCTCCGCGGGAGCGGTGTCCGCCTCGTCGTCCCCGTCTTCCTCTCCGTTGAGGACGCGGTTGAACCCTTCCATAATGTAGAGCAGTCCCGCGCCGCCGCTGTCGACGACCCCCGCCTCCTTGAGGACGGCGAGCGCCTCCGGCGTGCGTTCGAGCGATTCGTGCATCTCGCCGACGAAATCGGCGAAGAACGTGCGTATCGTCGAGGACGGAGTTATCTTTGAAGTCGCGTAGTCGACCGCCTCCCTCGCGACGGTGAGGATCGTCCCCTCCGTCGGAGTCATGACGGAAGCGTACGCCTGCTTGACGCCCATCTGCAGCGCCCTGCCGAGCGTGTACGGATCGGCCTCGACGGCTCCCTCGAAGCCCTTAGCCGTCCCGGCGAAGAACTGCGAGAGAATGACCCCCGAATTGCCCCTCGCGCCGAGCAGCATACCGTGCGAGAATACGCGCATGACCTCGGCGAGGTCGTCCGTGTCGAGGTTTTCGATGGCGGCGATGCCGCTCTCTATCGTCATCCTCATGTTGTCGCCGGTGTCGCCGTCGGGCACGGGAAAAACGTTGAGTTTATTGACTTTTTCAGCGTTGGAGCGAAGGAGCTTCGCGCCGCCCTTCGCCATTTTGCTCATGAGCCAGCCGGTGAGGTACTTGATGTCACGGGAGTCCTTTTTCTTCCCCTGGGTCTTGCGGGGTTTGCTCTTCTTTTCCGCCGGTTTCTTATCCGCGTTCACGGGTTTCAGCGTTATTTTCGTCCTGGGGCTCTGAGGTTCCCCTTTTCCCGGTTTGAACATAAGGCCGCCTCCTTCTTCCTGAAATGATGAGAAACGGAAATATGCCGTATAGGCGCCGTTGCTGTTATCTGTGCTCCCCTTCAAAGAACAGAGCGAGCGTTCCGGGTCCGCTGTGCGCGCCGATGACGGTGCCTGTGTACGTTACGAGCATGACCTCGGCGCCGTATTTTTCGGCGAGGACTTTTTTGAGAGTCTCGACGTCGCCGTCGCAGTCGCCGTGGCAGATGAAGACGGTTCCGCCCTTCTTGTCGAGCGCGAGTTCGCCGTATTTATCGGCGAGAGCGGTGACGGATGAACGTCTTCCTCTCACCTTGAACATATTGATGAGGTGACCCTCGTCGTCCATATGGAGCACCGGCTTGATCCCGAGCGCGTTGCCGACGAACGCGAGCGTCGGGCTGATCCTGCCGCCTCGTTTGAGATAAACGAGGTCGTCGACGGTGAACCAGTGGCAGAGACGGAATTTAAGATCCTCCGCGTACGCCGCCGCCTCCTCGATGGTCGCTCCTTCGTTCTTCTTTTTCACGGTCAGGTAGAGAAGAAGACCGAATCCCGCGGACGCGGAGAGAGAGTCGACCGTGAAGATCTTTCTGTCCGGATATTTTTCGCGGAGCTGTTCCGCGGCGAGACGACCGGAGTTGTATGTGGTCGAAAGACCGCTCGAAAAACCGATGTAAAGAAGATCTTTCCCGGACGCGAGGATCTTATCGAACTCCTCGGTGAAGCGTTCGACGTTGACCGCCGCCGTTTTCGCAACGGCGCCCGCTCGCATCTTGGCGTAAAACTCGCGCGGGTCGATCTCACCGTCCCTGTATTCTGTATCTGAATCGGAAAATCTGAACGTCAGGGGAAGGAAATCAACTCCCCACTCCTTCAGTATCTCCGGCTTTATGTCGCACGCCGAATCCGAATAGATCAAATATTCGCTCATTTCAATTACTCCTTCAAAAAGTCGTTTTCATATTATTTTATCATTTTTTACCGTTCAAATCAACCTCGTTTTCCCCCGCCGATAAAAATTAAAACAAATTCGTTGATTTACACGAAGAAGGATGATAAAATATGTGGTATCGGGTCAAGTGTAACCATGAAAGGCAGACAAACGCCATGAAAATATCAAAGATCATCTCAAGCGGGGTCCCCTCCCTCTCGTTCGAGATCTTCCCTCCGAAGGTCGACACGGCTCTTGCGGACGTAAAGGAAGCGGCGCGGAAGATCGCCGCTCTTTCGCCGTCGTTCATGAGCGTGACGTACGGAGCGGGAGGCACGACGGCGGGACTGACGCTCGAGGTCGCCGACGCGGTCCAGAACGGATTCGGCGTGACCGCGCTCGCCCATATGACCTGTCTTTCTTCCGACAAAAACGTTATAAAAGAACATCTTTCCTCCCTGCGCGAAAAGGGGATCGAGAACGTGCTCGCCCTTCGCGGCGACGTTCCCGCCGGGGCGGAGCCGCACCGCGGGGATTACGCCCACGCTTCCGATCTCGCGCGCGATATCGTGTCGTACGGCGGATTCTGCGTCGGCGGAGCGTGTTATCCGGAGGGACACCCGGAGTCGCCCTCGCAGAAAGAGGACATCGAAAACCTCAGAATAAAAGCGGAGGCCGGCTGCGAGTTTTTCACGACGCAGATGTTCTTCGACAACAATATTCTGTACAATTTCCTTTACAAAATAAGGGAAGCGGGGATAAAAGTCCCCGTGATCGCGGGGATCATGCCCGTGACGAACGGTTCGCAGATAAAGCGTATCTGCCAGCTCTCGGGCACCGCTCTGCCCCAGAGATTCCGTCAGATCGTCGACAGATATTCGTCCGATCCGCGGGCGATGGCGCAGGCGGGCATCGCGTACGCCACGGAGCAGATCGTCGACCTTTACGCAAACGGGATCGGCGCCGTTCACGTCTATTCGATGAACAAGCCGGAGACCGCGGAGGCGATCGTCCGGAATATCGGCGCGATAATAGGCAGACCGGAATGAAGGCGGGCGTGTACGAGCCGTTCTCATACGGCGCTGACGAGATCGTGATCTCCCCTCGGGAGTATCTGCGCTACATGGGCGCGGGGGCGGAGTCCGACGGGACTCTGACGACGTTGATAGACGATTGTCTAAAAGAAGTAAAAAACGCCCTTCGCATACGGGGCGTGATGAGGACGTCGGACGTCGCGATCGACGCGCCGACGGTCCGTTTTTCGTTTTGCGGGATCGAAAGCGGGTCGCTTTCAAAAAACCTCTCGGGGTGCTCCTCCGCCGTCCTTTTCGCGATAACGGCGGGAGCGGGGATCGACCGGCTGATATCGAAATATTCCGCCGTTTCGCCCTCCCGCGCGCTGGTGATCGACGCGATCGCCTCCGCCGCAGTCGAGGGCGCGGCGAACAAGCTGAACGCGGCGGTAAAAGAGCGGTACGGTAAGACGAAACCGAGATTTTCCCCGGGATTCGGGGATCTTCCGCTCGATTTCCAGCGCGATCTGCTCTCTTTCACCGACGCGGGCAGACGCGCGGGCGTCCTTCTTACGGCGACGATGATGCTGACGCCGATGAAATCGACCACGGCGATAATCGGGATTTGCGAGGAATGAAAATGAGAAATCCGTTTTCCGAAATTAAAGACAGAGCGATAATACTCGACGGTGCGACGGGCACGCTCCTTCAGGCGGCGGGTCTGCTTCCCGGCGAGCTGCCCGAAACGTGGGCGCTGACTCATCCCGACGCGATACGCGAAGTCCACCGCTCGTACCTCGAAGCGGGGTCCGATCTGATCGCGGCGGACACTTTCGGTGCGAACAGGCTGAAATTCCCCGAGGGCGGAGAATTCCCGCTCGACGGGATCGTTCGCGCCGCGGTGACGCTCGCCCGCGAGGAAGCGGACGCGTTTTCAGCAAGAACAGGCAAAAAACCGTACGTCGCGCTCGATATGGGGCCGACCGGACGGCTCCTCAAGCCGCTCGGAGACCTCGATTTCGAGGAAGCGGTCTCCGTCTTCTCCGAGGTCGCGAAGCTCGGCGAGAAATACGGCGCCGACTGCATCCTGATCGAGACGATGAACGACAGCTACGAGCTGAAAGCGGCGGTCCTCGCCGCGAAGGAATCGACTTCTCTTCCCGTCTTCGCAACGTGCGTTTTCGACGAGACGGGGCGACTCCTCACGGGCGCCGATCCGCTCACCGTCGTCGCGATACTCGAAGGACTCGGAGTCGACGCGCTCGGCGTCAACTGCGGGTTCGGGCCGGACAAGCTCGGCGGCGTGGTCGATGATCTGCTCACATACGCGTCGGTCCCGGTGATCGTCAAGCCGAACGCGGGTCTTCCCGTCGTCAAGGACGGAAAAACGGAATATGACGTCCCCGCCGACACGTTCGCGGGCCTTCTCTCGGATATGGTGAAAAAAGGCGCGCGCGCCGTCGGCGGATGCTGCGGCACGACGCCGGAATATATTTTAAAACTCGGGAAAGCGGTCGCCGGGACCGTTCCCCCCGAACCGGAGAAAAAAGAATACGCCGCGGTCTGCTCGGGCGTGCGGTCGTTCATCATCGGGCCGCGCCCCGCCGTCATCGGCGAGAGGATCAACCCGACCGGAAAGAAG
Organism: Clostridia bacterium; assembly: GCA_017518975.1. Taxonomy (GTDB): domain Bacteria; phylum Bacillota; class Clostridia; order Oscillospirales; family CAG-272; genus RUG11130. The sequence goes on along the minus strand of JAFWTH010000101.1, from coordinate 5,637 downwards.
AAGATAAAAGAGGCGCTTCGCGCCGAGAATTACGGCGAGATCTTCGACGAGGCGGTAAGACAGGAGGAGCGCGGCGCGGATATCCTCGACGTGAACGCGGGTCTGCCGGAGATCGACGAGCCCGCAGTCCTCGAAACGCTCGTGACGGGACTGCAGGGGATCACTTCCCTGCCGCTCTGCATCGACACCTCCGACCCCGCCGCGATGGAGCGCGCGCTGAGGGTCTACAGCGGCAAAGCGCTCATCAATTCCGTGAACGGAAAGGACGAGGTCCTCGACGCCGTCCTTCCGCTCGCCGCGAAATACGGCGGAGTCGTTATCGGTCTGACGCTCGACGAAGACGGGATCCCCGACGAGCCGGAGGGAAGACTCAAAATCGCCGAAAAGATCGTATCCCGCGCCGCGGAATACGGGATCGGGAAGCGCGATATCGTGATCGACCCGCTCGTTCTGACTGTGAGCGCGGATCCGCTCGCCGCGAAAAGGACGCTCGATTCGGTCTCGCTGATCAAACGGGAGCTCGGCGTCGCCGTCTCGCTCGGAGTGTCGAACGTGTCGTTCGGTCTGCCGGGACGCGACAGACTCAATTCGGTCTTCCTCGCGGAGGCGCTCTCGCGCGGCCTCGACGCCGCTATCGCAAATCCGCTCTCGGATATGATGATGGGAGTCTTCACCTCTCACGCCGCGCTGACCGGCGCGGACCCGGGCTTCGCGCGGTATATCGCGGCGGAGGACGGAAAAGAAGAAAAAAGCGCCGTCCGGGCGGGCGATATCACGCTTTCGGCGGCGATAGAGACGGGCCTTTCCTCCCGCGCGGCGGAGCTGACCGCCGCGTTGCTCGAAACCGTGCCGCCGCTCGAAGTCATCGAGGGGTATATCATCCCCGCGCTCGACCGCGTGGGAAAAGCATTCGAGGAGAAGAAACTGTATCTTCCGCAGCTGCTGATGAGCGCGGAGGCGGCTGGCGCGTCGTTCGACGAGGTGAAAAAGAAAATGCCCCGCGGCGCGGGCGCGTCAAAGGGCGGGATCGTTCTGGCGACGGTCAAGGGCGACATACACGATATAGGAAAGAACATCGTCAGGACGCTGCTCGAAAATTTCGGGTTCACGGTCTACGACCTCGGGCGCGACGTACCGCCGGAACGGGTGCTTGAAGCGGCGCTCCGCCACGGGGTCGCCATCGTCGGGCTGAGCGCTCTTATGACGACGACGGTCCCCGCTATGGAGGAGACGATAAAGCTCGTCCACGAAAAGGCGCCGGGCGTAAAAGTCGTCGTGGGAGGCGCGGTGCTGACCGCCGAGTACGCGGACGCGATCGGCGCGGACAAGTACTGTCGTGACGCGATGGAAACGGTCGGGTACGCGAAAGAGATATACGGAAAATAAGAACGAGGGGTCGTCGGAAGACGGCCCCTTTCGGTTTCAAGAAATAATGAAATGCGGTTTTTGATGACGGAGCGATGAGGGCATCGCTCCCTACGGGTAAGGCTCTTCATCGATATCGCCCGTAGGGACCGCTCGCAGCGGTCCGAACCTTGAAATCCGCGCCCGCAGGCGCACATAAATCAATTCTGAGGTACGGACGGCAGAGTGCCGTCCCTACGGACGTCAAAATGAAGATACGTCTTTATTCAAGCACGAATTCCCCGAAGAACTCAGGCATATGGAAATTCGGGCCCGGGGTGCCGACGGGCGACCAGGAAGCGTAGTGCTCCGGCTGTTCGGTCTTCCCGCACTTGTACACGTTGGCGCGGATCACCGCGCCGTGTGAGAAGTCCGCTCCCGGCGCGTATCTTTTTATGAATTCAAACGGGAAAGAAGCGGTGATCTGCCAGTATTTCCCCGTTTCGTCCTCTCCGCGCTCCGCTTTCACGTTCAACTCTTCGTCGGCGTCGATATGGAACCGTCCGTCGCCGGAATCGGGTCCGTAATCGAAGAGATAAGTCGGGTTCGAGTTGACCTCGAAGTTGAAATACCCGAGCGAGCAGTCGGCGCACGGCGAGAAGAAAAATTCCATGCACGAGTCGTTGCAGACGTGGCCGTGGCGGCAACCGACCCGCGCCACCGGGTCCTCTTCATAACATTTCAGCTGAATGAAGAGCGCATCTTCCCCGCGGATCGCGCGGAATTCGGTCCTCGGCGGTTTTACGTAGTCCCACGGGGACTCTTCGATCCGTCCGACCTCGGCTTGTTCGAAATCATCCGCCAGCTTTACGGTATATCTTTTCATTTTTCTCTCCGTTTCAAACGCTTTTTTTCTGCAAATAATTATATACGGACGGCGGCGCGTTGTCAACGCGCCGCTTTCGGAAACGGCTGCGCGGGACTTATTAAAGTTCCGTCCGCGAAAGTTTAAAAAGTCCCTCTTTTTCCTGCTTTTTCCCGATTTGACGCATATTGGAAACTGCGTCGGATCTCATAAAACGCGGTCGAACGGACGTGAATTTCCTGATACGGCAAATTCCGCGAGGCGGCGTGTGTATAATAATGGCTGTTTCCCTTGAACGACGTATACGGAGTCATTCTGATATGGACAAGTGTGCGGAAGAAAAGATCATCAGGAAAGCGAGCAGGAACGTTGGCGGATTCCTCGACGCGGAGTACACGCTCTCGGCTCGCGGAGACCCCGGCGCGGACGGACTCGGGACGGCGTACTCCGTTCACGCCTCCGTTACGGATCTTCGGACCGGAGAAACGGACAGCGGATCAATCCTCGACGTGACGCGCGACAGACGCTTCGCAGAGCGCGTCTTCTCTCTCGTGACGGAAGGCGGGGTCACGCCGGTCTCCCTCTCCGGGATCGTATCCGATATTTTGTCGGATCCCGATAAAACGTAGCGGATATCCTTGACCCGGACGGTCATCAAATGGTAAAATCATAGCGGTAACTCAAATCAATCCGACAGGGACCGTACTATGAAAGCCATATTGAGCCGTCCGCTTTTCTTGTTCTGCGCCGTTTTTCTTCTGATATCTGCGACCGCGTCGGTCGTTTCGCCGACCGCATCCGCCGCAGCCGCAGCCGTCCTCGGCACCCTCGCCGCGGGCGCCGCAGTCGCGGCGATCGCAACGAAGAAAACGGTTTTTCGCAACGCCGCGATCCCGGCCTTCGCGGCGGCTTTTGCGTTTCTGCTTTCGTTCCTCGCGTTCGGGGTGAAGCTCGGAGGAGCCGAAAAATACGACGGGGTGACCGAGGAGGGCAGGATCACGATAAACGAGACCCGTTATTCATCCGAGACCTTCGGCGTATACAGAGCGTCGTTCGAGGGTGAGAACGACCGGTTCGACGTCGCGCTCACGTCGTACGACGGCGGATTCGTTCCGGGCGACGTTCTCACGGGATCGGTCGCTTTTTCAAAGCTCGACGACGGGGGCGCGTATAACGAACGCTCCTCGTATCTGCCCGACGGCGTTCTGATGGCGGGCGAGCTGACGGAGGCGGTGTATTCTTATCACGACGATTCTTTTTCCGTCTCAAAACTCCTTCATTCGATCAGGCGCACTATCAACTCACGGTTCTCCGGTTCGCTCACCAGATCCGCCGCCGGTCTTTCGTCCGCTCTTCTGACGGGCGACAGAAGCGGCGTTTCCGATACCCTGAAGCGCGATTTTTCGCGGCTCGGCGTGTCCCACCTTCTCGCGATCAGCGGTCTTCATCTGTCCGTACTTATATTTGTTCTCGGGACGTTCCTCGACTCGCTCGGGGTAGGCAGAGTCCCGAAGGGGATCGTCTCGGTCGTCTTTATCGTCTTTTTCGCGGCTCTTACCGGGTTCTCGGTATCGGTGCTGAGAGCTTCTCTCATGCACGTGATCGCGATCGTCGCGGGTCTTTTCGGCAAGAGGAGCGATCACCTGACCGCGCTCGGCGTCGCGGGCGCGGCGATCGTCGCGCTCAATCCTTTCTCAGTTCTGGATATCGCTCTGTGGCTCTCCCTGCTCTCCGCATACGCGTGCGTTTCGGGAACCGTGAGAGAAAAAAAGCCCGCCGTCCCGGAGAAAAGAAGAAAGCTCCCCGCAAGGATCGGGGGAAAGATCCTCTCCTCGATGAAGCTGACCGCATATATCACCGTATGCACGCTTCCCGTCACGTGGCTCGTGTTCGGCGAGGTGTCGGTCGTGTCTCCTCTTTCAAATCTCGTATTCATCCCGGCGATAACCGTATATCTATGGGCGTCGCTCATTTTCGCTCTCGCCGCGTCGGCGGGGATCCCCGCGGCTCCGCTCGCGTGGTTCATCAACTCGTTTGAGGATCTGATCTCACGTGCGGGGGGACTGTTCTCCGGCGCGAGGGGCATCGTGTGGTCCTCCGGGGGCGCGGCGTCCGAGATCGTCGTTTTCGTCATATTCATCCTTGCGCTCGCCCTGCCGTTCCTGTCCGGAAAAGCGAGGAAGATCCGGTTCGCTCTGCCCGCGGCCGTTCTCGTCCTCGTCTCGTTCGTCGCGGCGACGGCGTTTCTGCGGTCGGGGACCGCGGACGCCGTGTACGTTCTCGGCAAGAGTTCCGACGGGATCGTTCTGAGAAGCGGGATCGACTGTTCCTTGATCGACGATTCGTCCGGCTCCGTATCCTTCGCGAGACGTCTTCTTCACGTAGCGCGCGGGGAGGGGGCGTGCGAGATCGAGACCTATATCCTGACGCATACGCACGCAAGGCACGCCTCGGCGGTAAGGAAGATAACGGGGATCTCGACGGTCAGGCGCGTTCTCGCTCCCGAGCCGCAGAGCGACGAGGAGCGCGACGCTCTTGAATCCGTAAAGGCGGTGTGCGCGGAGCGGGGAGTGGAACTCGTCGAATACTCCGCCCCGGAGGGAGAGACGGCAGCGCTCGGCGGCGCAGTCTTCACGCCGCTCGGAGGTTACGCCCCGAAGAAGACTTCTCATATCGTCACGTCGTTCTCCGTATCGACGGATTCCGCGTCGGTCGTATATCTCTCGCCGACCTCTGCCGGGCGTTCGGAGAAAGAACTTGACGCCGTCCGTTCGGCGGACGTCGTGATATTCGGCACTCATCCGAGAGCGAGGACGCCGGACGAAGTCCCCGAAGACGCCGTCGCTGTCTCCGCGCCGGAGGCGGACGACGGGAAGCTCACGGGTGTCACGTTCCTCACGCGCGACAAGGACGGATACGGGACTTACAGGATACCGTTTGGGAATAATAACTCGAAATAGCCGGGGCTGTCGGATTCAGATGCAGAATCGCCGTTCTTGCCCCGTGAGGCGTACTGGCGTACGTCGAGGGGCAAAACGGCGATAGAAAAAGCATATAAATGAAAAAATCCGTAGGATTTTCACCTTGAAGAAGATGAAAACTACGGATTTTTTGTTTCTTGATAAATTGTTAATCCATGCTTTTTCGTTCTGCGCTGAAGGCGGCGGCCCGTGAAAAAAATACCGGGACCGTGCGATCCCGGTATTCTCTTTTTGATTACATACGGTTGAGCTTGAGAGTGAACTGGCTCTTCTTGTGCGCGGCGTTGTTCTTGTGGATAGTTCCGCGAGCGGCCGCCTGGTCAAGGATCTTGACGGCAGCGCGGTAAGCCGCCGCCGCTTCTTCCTTGTTGCCCGATTCAACCGCGGCGTTGAACTTTTTGATCGTCGTACGCATACTGTTCTTGAACATCTTGTTCTGAAGAGTAT
>JAFWTH010000100.1 GCA_017518975.1 Clostridia bacterium | reverse complement strand
ACGAGCGAGGGCGAGGCGAAACGGTGGATCTATATCGGATCGTTTTCCGTTCAGCCGTCGGAAATAATGAAGATCGCGCTCGTGCTCGTCCTTGCCTGGTACATTGACAAATACAAGGACCGGATGAAAAACTCGGTCACGTTCTGGGAAAAATTCAGATATAACACGCTTTATCCTTTTCTGTTCATTATCGTCGCGTGCGGAATGGTCATGCTTGAAAAGCACTTGTCCGGGACGATAATCCTGGCGCTCCTCGGAGTTTCCGTCATGCTGATCGGCGGGTGCAACCTCAAATACACACTGATCTCTTCCGCGATCGGAGGAGCGGCAGCCGTCGGATTGTTCATTATCAGAAACCCGTACGCGCTGAAGAGGATCCTGACGTTCACTTCGGAGGACGTCGACATTCTCGGCGAGGGATGGCAGACGCATCAGGGCGTTCTTGCGATCGGATCGGGAGGACTTTTCGGACTCGGATTCGGTCAGAGCAATCAGAAGCACAGTTACGTCTCAATGGCGCACAACGATTTCATTTTTTCGATCTGGTGCGAGGAACTCGGCTTCTTCGGAGCGATCTTTCTCATCGCGCTTTTCGTCGCGTTCGTGTGGCGCGGTTACGTGATCGCGATGAGAGCGCCCGATACGTTTTCAACTCTTCTCGTATTCGGGGCCGTGACTCAGGTCGGACTCCAGGCGTTCCTCAATATGATGGTCGTCTGCGATATCATCCCCAACACGGGTATCTCGCTTCCGTTCATATCATACGGGGGCTCGTCGCTCATAATGCTGATGGCGGAGATGGGACTTATACTTTCGATATCACGCCACTTCTACCGAAAGAAAACGATTTGACAGGGAGGAAACGAAAGTGAGAGTCCTCATGACGGGCGGAGGAACCGGCGGGCACGTCAATCCCGCTCTCGCCATAGCCAGAACGATAAAGCAGAACGATGAGAACGCCGTTATCGCATACGTCGGAACGGAACGGGGAATAGAGAACAAACTCGTGGGACGGGTCGGATATCCTATGTACCACGTCGAGGTAAAAGGTATCAAACGCTCGCTTTCTCCGTCGAATATAAAGGCGGCGTATCTCGCTCTTACGTCGCCGCATAAAGCGAAAAAGATCATCCGCGAATTCTCACCGGACATAGTGATAGGGACGGGAGGATACGTGTGCTGGCCGGTCGTGAAGGCGGCGGCTGATATGGGGATCCCGACCGCGCTTCACGAATCGAACGCGATCGCGGGTGTCGCGGTAAAAATGCTTGTCGGTCACGTCGACAGGATATGGCTGAATTTCGAAAAAACGGCGGAATCGATCAACCGGAAATACGAGAGCAAACTTCTGCACGTCGGAAATCCCGTCTCGTCCGGTTTCCGCTCCGTCTCGAAAGAAGAGGCGCGCGAAAAACTCGGAATTGCAGGGAAATACGAAAAGATGATCCTGTCATACGGCGGAAGCTTGGGCGCGGAAAAGGTAAACGACGCGGCGCTTGAGGTGATGAAACGGTATTCATCCCGCCACCCCGAAACGCTTCACGTTCACGCGACCGGATCGATAGAGCACGAGATCTGCACGGGGCTCTTCAAAGAAGCGGGCCTTGACGGATATCCGAATATCGAACTGCTCGAGTTTATTTACGATATGCCGCTGCGTATGGCGGCGGCGGATCTTGTGATCTGCCGCGCGGGCGCAATGACGGTGTCGGAACTCGCGATGAGCCGAAGCTGTGCGATCTTTATTCCGAGTCCGAACGTTGCGGAAAACCACCAGTACAAAAACGCCAAGGTGCTTGAAGACGCCGGAGCCGCTTTTCTCTTTGAGGAAAGAGACCTCGCCGAAAAGCCCGAACTCCTGACCGATACGGTCGAGGCGCTCCTTTCCGACGAGGGCGCCGACGATATGCGCTCGATGCGCGAGAAGATATCCGCGTTCGCTACGCCGGACGCGAACAAACTGATCTACGAGGATATTCTTAAACTTCTGAAGAAATAAGGATCCGGGAAAGAAAAAGAAACCGAAAGGGGGCGGACGACACGGTAAAATACGGTAACGGCGTACAGCCGGACGGCACGGGATCCGGGATGCAGCCGGTCTTTTACGTGTACCCCGACGGTCTGTTTCCCAAAAAAGAAAAAAGAGCGCGCCTCGAGCGTGCGTATGGAAAGGGAACCCGCGCTCCTGCCGGAAAAGCGGGAGAAACGGTGAAAGAAGAACAAAGGACCTCTCCCGGAGCGACGCGGATCCCGGACGAAAAAGAACTCCGTGATTTCTATTACGACGGAGAACCCTACGAGGGGGACGAAAAGCTTGCGAGAGGTCAGTACGACCCCGCCGATTTCAGGCCGAAGGTATATAAGGTCGGGTTCGACAGTCCTCCGGAAGGAGGCGGGACGTTCGCGGAGGCCGCTCCCCCGCCGCGGAGCAGAGCGATGGAGGACAAGCGCCGCGACGACGTCGGAGACGCTAAAAAACGCGCTTCCGCCCGAAGGAAATTCATTCAGCGCAAACGGGGCCTCCTCCTTGCGCTGACGATCATTCTGTTTTTGATCCTGCTCGTTTTCGGCTTCTATAAGCTGGTCTTCGTAGTGAGAAACATCTACGTTGACGGTAACCTGTCAACGTATACTCAAGAAGAAATAATCGAAGCGTCGGGCGTGAGACAGGGGGTCAATCTCTACTCGTTCCGCGCGAGCGCGACGGACTCTAAAGTCACGTTCAAGCTTCCGTACGTCGAACGGGTCGAGGTGAAAAGATCTCCGCCCGGGACGGTCATGCTGAACGTTACGGAAGACGTCCCGAAGTATTCGGCGGAGATATTCGGTAAGACAGTGATCCTGTCAGACGGGCTGAGGATACTCGACACGCTCGCGGAGGGAGAACAGGCGCCGGAGGATCTTGTCAGACTGAAGCTCCCCGCGGTATCTTATTCGGTCGAGGGAAGACTGATAGGTTTTGCGGGAGAAAAGGACGAGCGTTCGATCAGAGCGACGCTTGAAGCGGCGGCGGGAAGCAATATGGAGGACAGGATATCGACGATAGACCTGAGAGATCTATACAACATCGAGGCATCGTGCGACGGGAAATACCTTCTCGTCTTCGGCTCATCGACCGATATCGACGTGAAATTTGCGACCGCGGCAAAAGTACTGGAGGACGAGTTGTTTTCCTCGGGAAACAAGGCGAGGATCAACCTCTCCGATCCGTCAAAAGCAAGCGTCGTATTCGACGGATCGATAGAGATCGACTGAAATCGACAAATGACTAAAAGCAAAAATCGATAAAAGGCAACTACATATAATAAAAAAACAGGGCTCAAAATCCCAGTAAAACCGGGTTTTTGAGCCTTTTTTTGACTTTTTTGACCGTTTGTCTAAAATATTTTTGAAAATCTCTTGCAAAAATTGCTCGGTTGAGGTATTATATTGTTTAGGTATATGCTCGATCAAGTCCGCAGGATAACGCAGGTTATACCGAAAGGACGGAAAAACGCGAAAAAATCGTATAAATCCGAACAAGGAGGCAATGAAAAATGCCATTTGAATTCGACGAAGGACAGCAGAGCAAGGTCAACATAAAAGTAATAGGCGTCGGCGGCGGCGGCGGAAACGCCGTCAACAGAATGATCGTTACGAACGTTCGCGGAGTGGACTTCATTGCGATCAATACCGACAATCAGACGCTCCTCCACTCGAGCGCGACCATTAAGGTCCCGATCGGCGAGAAAGTTACCAAAGGAAACGGCGCCGGCTCGAATCCCGAAATGGGAGCGAAGGCGGCAGAGGAAAACATCGAAGAGATCAAAAACGCGCTTGCGGGTGCGGAAATGGTCTTCGTGACCGCCGGTATGGGCGGCGGCACCGGAACCGGCGCGGCTCCGATCGTCGCGAGGATCGCGCAGGAAATGGGCATCCTCACGGTCGGTATCGTCACCAAGCCGTTCGCGTTCGAGGGCAAGAAGAGAATGGACCAGGCGGAGATGGGTATCGCCAACCTCAGCCAGTACGTCGACTCTCTCATTATCATCCCGAACGAAAAACTGAAACAGATCGGCGAGAAGATCACCCTTCTCAACGCGTTTGAAGTCGCCGACGACGTTCTCCGTCACGGCGTACAGAGCATTTGCGAACTCATCAACGTCCCGCAGTACCTGAACCTCGACTTCGCCGACGTCTCCACGGTAATGAGAAACGCCGGTTACGCTCATATGGGCGTCGGTCAGGGCAGCGGCAAGGACAAAGCGGAGACCGCTGCAAAACAGGCGATCTCTTCACCTCTTCTCGAGACGACGATCGCGGGTTCGATGGGTATCCTCGTCAGCATCACCGCTTCTCCCGATATAGAACTCTCCGACATCGACACCGCTTCCTCCATGATCGCCGCTCAGGCGCATGAAGACGCGACCGTTATCTGGGGCGTAGCGTTCGATTCCGAGCTCGAAGACGAGATGAAGATCACGATCATCGCCACCGGCTTCGACAACAAGAACGAGAAACTCGTTATGAAGAAGCGTGACGACGGAACGCTCGAGACCTCCGTCAAGGAGACTCCCGCCGAGACGGCTCCCGAGGAGATGCCCGAGGTCGCCGAATCGGTCGTTTCCGACGACGATATCAACGAGATCATGAGCATGCTCAAGAAAAACAGAGGATAATCTTACAAACAAAAAAAGGCTTCGCGGATTTCCGCGAAGCCTTTTTTAATTAACAATTGACAATGGACAAATGTCACCTCATCCGAGTCCTTCGGACCCACCTTCCCCTCAAGGGGAAGGCTTTTGTTTCCGGCTCGATGGCAGCAGATTATTCGATTCGCTGCGCTCACTCAGGTCGTCATTGATCCGCCTTTCGGCTGACTAATAACGGATAAAATACCTCTTCCGGATCAACCGGAATTCGGTATTTTACGGATTTTCTTATTTCCGTGTCATTCTGAGCGAAGTCGAAGAATCTAAAGGCTTCCCCTTGAGGGTAGCGAAGCGCACGGCGCGGTAGTGAATGACTGCGAACATACGTGAACACCGAATTACGCAGACACCGATGTTCGCTTGAAGTTTGCGCAAGAGCGCAAACTTCCGAGAGTATCCCTAATCGGT
>JAFWTH010000099.1 GCA_017518975.1 Clostridia bacterium | reverse complement strand
GTATCGCCGTCTTCATCTTCCAGCGGCCCGCGACAGCGTCGGCGTACTTTCCGCCCGCGCTCCGAGCGCTCGCGGCGACCGCGGTCACTTCGAAATACGGATGACCGTCGAGAAGGGTGACGAATCTCTGCCCCACCATGCCGGTCGCTCCGACTACGCATACTTTCATTTTATCTGCCATGAGGAAAATCTCCTTTTTCATTCAAAAACACGAATATTTTATCACCTCGCCCGTCCCGTGTCAAGCGGTACGGATCATTTCAAGGGGCCGTCCGGTTATTGACTGCGCACCCAAACCGTGGTATCATTGTTTACAGAATCATAAGAGGACGTGATAATATGAAAATCGGAATAATCGCCGCCATGAAAGCGGAAGCGGAACTCATCAAACAGGAGATGACGCACAAAAGAGAAGGGACCGTCGGTTCCGTCCGTTACGTCACCGGGAAAATCGGAAGAAGCGACGTCGTACTCGCCGTCTGCGGAGTCGGCAAAGTGTGGGCAGCCATCTGCGCGGAGGCGATGATAATACGCTTTCTGCCCGACCTCATCATAAACACGGGCGTTGCGGGCACACTGACTGACAAACTGTCGATCGGCGATATAGCGGTATCGTCGTCCGTGTGCCACCACGACTTCGACACGACCGCGATCGGCGACGCTCCCGGCGCGGTGACGATCCCCGGCGTCGAGGGCGCCCATATTCCCGCCGACGAAAAGACCGTCGGACGAATCGCCGAGATCGCGCGCGAGGCGGGGATCAATACCGTCGTCGGTCCTATCGCGTCCGGCGACCAGTTCATCTGCGACGCGGGAAGAAAGGCAGAGATCATCTCGACGTTCTCCGCCATCGCGTGCGAGATGGAGGGCGCCTCGATCGGTCACGTCTGTACCGCGAACAACGTTCCGTTCTGCGTGGTACGCGCGATCTCCGACAGCGCCGACGGCGACGCTCCGGACACTTACCCGGAGTTCGTCAAAGAAACGGCGAAAAAGTCGTCCGCAATCGTTCTCAAATTCATCGAATCTTTATAAAAGGAAGGTATCCGATATGTTAAAAGGCATCAACAAGATCATCTCCCCCGATCTGCTCAGAGTCCTCGCCAAAATGGGCCACGGCGACGAGATCGTCCTCTCCGACGGCAACTTCCCGGGCGAGAGCATCGGCCGCATAGTCCTGCGCAGCGACGGCACCGGAGTGCCGGAACTCCTGTCCGCCATTCTCGAACTCTTCCCTCTCGACGAGTACGACAACAACGTGTACCTGATGGACAAGACGGAAAAGGACCGCGATCTGAAGGTCGAGATCTGGGACGAGTACAGAAAGATCGTGGCGGATCACACCGACCGCGAGCCCGTCTTTCTCGAGAGATTCGAGTTCTATGAAAGAGCGAAAAAGGCGTACGCCGTCGTAGTGACCGGCGAGAGCGCGATCTACGCAAACGTTATACTCAAAAAGGGAGTAGTCAAATAATCTCTCTTTGCAAGGAGTATTCACAATGGACAAAAAAGACGAAATAATCGCCTCTCAGATAGAACTGATCCGTCAGATGACGGAGAACAACATACGCCGTCTCGGAGACGATATCTGGGGCAGAGTTCCGTCCGTCTCCGAAAAGGACGCGGCGGGCAAAAAAAAGCCGCCGGCGGCAAAATCGGCGGGCGACGACGCCGCTCCCGAAAAGGAGAAAAAGGAAGAGACTCCGCCGCCGGAAAATCTCGACGATCTGCTCGCAGAGCTCGACTCATACATAGGACTCGGGGAGGTCAAAAAAGAAGTCCGCGGGCTCATCAACATGGCGAAGGTCTATAAACTCCGCCGTGAACACGATCTGCCGGTCGAGGACGTGTCCCTCCATATGGTGTTCTCGGGCAATCCCGGAACGGGAAAGACGATGATCGCGCGGTTCATGGCGAGAGTCTATCGCTCGATCGGCATCCTCTCGAAGGGGACGCTCGTCGAGTGCGACAGAGGCGGCCTGGTCGCGGGATATATCGGTCAGACCGCGATCAAGACGACCGGAGTGCTCGAGAGCGCGCTCGGAGGCGTGCTCTTCATCGACGAGGCGTACTCCCTGACGAACAAGACGGAGAACGACTTCGGTCTCGAGGCGGTCGACACGGTCCTCAAATATATGGAGGATCACCGCGACGACCTCGTCGTAATCGTCGCCGGGTACACCGAGCTTATGGAGGACTTCATCGACTCGAACCCCGGTCTGCGCTCGCGTTTCAACAAATACGTCGACTTCGCGGACTACACGGGCGACGAGATGGCCGACATTTTCGTATTCAGATGCAAGAAGGGCTGCTATACGGTTGCGGACGACGCCGAAAAGATACTGCGCGGCTACTTCGCCGCCGCCGCGGAAGATGCGGGAGAATTCGGCAACGCCCGCGGGGTCAGGAACGTGTTCGAGAAGATCCTTTCCGCTCAAGCGGACCGTCTCGCGGAAATGGAAACGGTGACGAAAGACGATCTCATGCTCCTGACCGCGGACGACGTGAACACCGCGCTCGGATTCACCATGCCCGAACCAGAAAATAAAGAGACAGAAGAAGAAGGGACCAACTGAATCCCGCCGCCTGAACAGCGACGGCGATCCCCCAGAAAGCGAAAGAGAAAACGCGCGACGTGACGGTACATATCCTCCACGCGCGGTCGGGCAGAACGAATCGGCCCACGGCGGCTGAAAGGATCGCCCCTCCGTCGAGTCCCCGGACGGGGAGCAGGTTCACCGCGCCGAGCGCGAAAGAGGTCAGAACGAAATAAACGCCGCCCGGCACGTCCGTGAGCGGCGTTTTTATCACGGCGAGGGCAGCCGCGATATTCGCGGCGGGGCCGGAGAGGAGCACCGCGATCTCTCTTCCCGCGGAAGCGGAGGAGTAATCGAAGACGGTATTGATCCCCCACGCGCCAAGCCGCACCGACGAGAGCTTCACTCCGAGCGCCGCCGCGGTCAGAAAGTGCGCCGTCTCATGAACGAGGAGCGCGGCGCCCACGGCGAGCGGATAGGCAGCTCCGCCGAGTACAAAAACGAGCGCGAAGGAGAGAAAAAAAGACAAAAAGCCCGCGGGACCTGACGCTGCGTCGACCCCGCGCTTTTTTTGAGGCTTCATTTTCCCGTTATGAGTGAGGCGAGCGCGTCGCCGATGTATTCCCACAGATTCCACTTTCCGTTGAGATACCCGGGCGCTTCCTCCGTTTCGGCGGGTACGGAGTCCGCTCCTGCGATCAGAGCCGCGGCGGCGGCTTCCTCACGGCGAAGAGCGCTCCCTCCGCGCGGCGCGGCGTCTCCCTGCGACAGAGCGGCGAGCCCGAGAACGATCAGGATCGCTCCGACGGCAAAAAAGCCGCGCCGGAAGCGCCCCTCGTCTCCGTTTTGTTTTCTTCCCCATTCCGTCACGAAAAGCACCCCCTCGCGTCGCTTTAATTCTACGCGGCGCGAGGGGGATTTATGATCTGTGATATTTATCAGTCGATCACGCGGACGCTCTCGATCACGGGCTGATCCTTTTTCGGGACCGTTCCGTTGCCGTCGATCGGCCGCGCGTCGCGCGCGATAAGGCGGACGGAATCGAAGCCGTCGGTGACGCGTCCGAACGCCGCGTACTGACCGTCGAGGAACGTCGCGTCGGCGACGGTGATGAAGAACTGCGAGGACGCGCTGTCCGGGTCGGACGACCTCGCCATCGAGATAACGCCCGCCTCGTGGGAGATCGGATTGTCGACGCCATTCGCCCTGAACTCGCCCTTGATATTCTCGTCGGAGCCGCCGTAGCCCGTTCCCTCCGGGTCGCCGCCCTGGATCATGAATCCGTCGATGATGCGGTGAAAGGTCAGCCCGTCGTAAAATCCGCTTTCCGCGAGTTTCACGAAATTGTCGACGGTCAGAGGAGCCGCGTTTCCGTCCAGTTCAAGCTTCACCTCGCCGTAATCCTTAACGGTGAGTACAACGTGTCTTATTTTACTCATTTTCCTTTTTCTCCTTTTTCTTTTTCTCCCTCTCTGCGAGGACCTCGGCGGGAGTGAAAACGTATTTTTTCCCGCAGAACATACATCCTGTCTCGACGGGACCGCCGTCCGCGATCAACTCGTCTAGGTCGCTCTGTCCGAGCGACGCGAGCGCGGAAAGATATCTGCCGCGAGAGCACTTGCAGACGTAACCGACGTCGAATTCGTCAAACATTTCGTATTCCATCCCGAAAAACGCCTGCGCGATTATCTCGTCGCCCGATACGCCCGACGCGATCAGTTCCGAGACGCTTTTCATTCCGCTCACGTTTTTCTCAATGATCTCCGCCGCCGTGTCGTCGGCTCCCGGAAGAAGCTGGATGAGGAATCCGCCCGAAGCGAAGCACATATTGTCCCGGTCGACGCGCACTCCGACGGCGCAAACCGTCGGCACCTGCTCGGAATTCGCGAAATACGCCGTCACGTCGTCTCCGATCTCCCCGGTGACTATCGGGGACGCGCCGACGTACGGCTCCTTCAGTCCGAGGTCGCGGATCACGTAAAGCGATCCCTTCCCTATCGCCCCGCCCACGTCGAGCTTGCCCGCCTTGTTCGGCGGAAGTTCGACGGACGGGTTGTCCATATATCCGCGAACGTTTCCCTTGTAGTCGCTGACGCATACGACGTGACCCGCGGGTCCGTCGCCGTCGAAGCGAAGAGTCAGGGAGTCGTCGCTGTCTTTCAGAAGCGAGCCCATCATCGAGGCGGCTGTGAGAGCGCGCCCGAGGACGGCGGTCGCCGTCTTTGCCGTTTTGTGTATCCCGCACGCGCGCCTTACGATCGCCGTGCTGTCGCAGAATACGATCCTCGCCGACCCGTCGGTCGAGATCGCCCTTATGACCAGAGATCTTTCGCTTGCCGTTTTTATCACCTCCGTTTGATATATTTTACCATATCGGGACCGTTCTCACAAGTGTTACGTTTGACTGCCCCGCCCCGTTGTGATAATATATCGTCAGGAATTCAGCCCGACGGGGAGAATATATGGAAAAGAAGTCAAGAAAACTCGCGCTCTTTCTGATGTGCGTCTACACGTCAAGTTACGTTACGCGGATCAACTTCGGCGCGATCGTCGCGGAAATGGTCGCCGGAACGGGCCTGTCGAAGGACGCGCTGTCGTGGTCGCTGACAGGCGCGTTCATCACGTACGGCGCGGGTCAGCTGCTCTCGGGGTGGCTCGGCGACCGCGTTCAGCCGAAGTATCTGCTCTCGCTCGGCCTGTTCGTCTCCTCGGCGATGAACCTCGTTACTGCGTCGCTCTCCGACCCCGTCGCGATGGCGGCGGTCTGGTGCGTGAACGGTCTCGCGCAAGCGTTTCTCTGGCCGCCGATCGTCCGGCTCACGGCGAACAGGATGACAAAGGACGATTTCAAAAAGAGCACGGTCATCGTATCGTACGGTATCACGACGGGGACGATCCTCGTATACCTCGTCAGTCCGCTGATCATCACGCTCTCCGGATGGCGCGCCGTCTTCATCGCCTCGGCGTTCGTCGGCCTCGTCGCGTCCGCTCTCGTTTTCAGGTTTTGCCCAAAGACGGAAAGCGAAACGAAAGAGGAGAACGGCGTCGTAACGGAAGAGAAAAAACGCGGCGGATGGGCGCTCGTCTTCTCGCCGGTGATGATGGCGCTGATGGCGGCGATCGTCTGTCAGGGCGCGCTGCGCGACGGCGTGACGACGTGGATGCCGTCGTATATATCGGAGACGTACTCGCTCGGCACGGCGGCGGCGATACTCACCGGAGTTCTTCTTCCGCTGTTCGGAATGCTCTGCCTTAAACTCGCGGGGGCGCTCTACTCTAAAGTTCTCAAAAACCCGATGACGTGCGGAGGAGTTATATTCGGTTTCGGCGTCGTCTCGGCGGCTTGCCTGTACTTCGCGACCGGCAGGACGACGGTCGGGTCGGTGCTCTTCTCCGCGGCGCTCACCGGAGCGATGCACGGAGTCAACCTGATCCTCGTCTGCATGGTCCCCGGATTCTTCCGCGGGACGGGCAAGGTGGCGTTCGTGTCCGGCGCGCTGAACACGTGCACGTATATCGGCAGCGCGGCGTCGGTGTGGCTCGTCCCGATCGTCGCAGGAGGCGGAGACTGGTCTGCTACGGTCGCTCTCTGGTGCGCGATCGCGGCCGTCGGATGCGCTCTGACCTTCATCGCTCTTCCCGGCTTCAGACGCCGGTTCGGCGGCGGCGGGAACGGTCCGGTTTTTTGAAAAAAGGGTTGCAAAATAAAAGAAACTGTGATATAATACCACTCGTCCGATTGGGGGCACGGAGAGGTCGCCTAGTTGGTCGAGGGCGCGCGACTGGAAATCGCGTAAATCGCAAAACGGTTTCGAGGGTTCGAATCCCTCTCTCTCCGAAAGGAAAAAGGAGCCACGAAGTGGGCTCCTTTTTCCTTTCGGAGAGAGCAAGGGAGGGATTCGAAGCGGTGCGGTAATGAATGACAGCCCGGGGGGCTGTCAGAACCGCGCCGTGACCGAAGGGGCGTCAATTTTCGCATTTTGCGAAAATTGACTTCGCGCCCCTGAGAATCGAATCCCTCTGATCCTGCTTTGCAGGATCAGCCTGCTCGAAATGCAGTACCCTTTCTCACCTCATCCGTCGCCTATCGGCGACACCTTCCCCTCAAAGGGGAAGGCTTAACTCCGCGCCGCAGGCACGGCATGTTCAAAATGCAGTACCCTTTCTCACCTCATCCGTCGCCTATCGGCGACACCTTGTCTACCCTGCGGGGTTCGGTTGCAGACAGAATAAAGAAAAGCGTACTTCATTGTTACCGTCTGTCTGCCGAAGATCGACGCCTCGCGTCGATCTTTCCGCGATCTGCGGTTGTTGCAAAAACAGAATAAAGAAAAGCGTACTTCATTGTTACCGTCTGTCTGCCGAAGATCGACGCCTCGCGTCGATCTTTCCGCGATCTGCGGTTGTTGCAAAAGCGGCTCTGACCAATTACGGATACTTTCGAAAGTTTGCGCTCCTGCGCAAACTTCAAGCGAACATCGGTGACTGCAAAATACAGTGTCCTTATATGTTCGCAGTCATTCACCACCGCGCCGTGCGCTTCGCTACCCTCAAGGGGAAGCCTCCTCCGCCACGCAGTATCAGCCAGCTCAGAATGCAGTCACCTCATTCAAAAACGTCACTTATAACCTTATTTTTCAAAAAATGTGATCAATCCGGTTTTTTTGCGGGTATAAGGGTGAAAGGCCTTTCAGTCGGAAAGGAGGTAAACCTTGGATGACCACCTGATCGTTCAGATGTTCCGGGACCGGGACGAAGACGCTCTCGCGGCAGCAAAAGAAAAATACGAAAAGTATCTTGCGTATATCGCGAACAACGTTCTTCACGACCGGGGAGAATCGGAAGAATGCGTTTCCGACGCGCTTCTCGCCGCGTGGGAGAGCATCCCGCCGCAAAATCCCGACAATCTCAAAACGTATCTCGGCAAGCTTACGCGGGAGATCGCGATAAGCCGCTGGCGCAGAAACACGAGCGGGAAGCGGATCCGGTCTGACCTGGTGAGGTCTCTCGACGAGATCGAAGAGATCGTTTCGGGCGGCGATCCCGACGCGGAATTTGAAGAAGCAGAGCTGTCCCGGGAGATCTCACGGTTCCTTTTTTCCGTCGACGAAGACAAGAGAAACGTTTTTATCCGAAGATACTGGTTCTACGACCCGGTAAAAAATATCTGCAGAAGATACGGCTTCGGAAAAAGCAAGGTTCTCATGATGCTCAAAAGGACGAGGGACGACCTCGCCCGATACCTGAAAGAAAGAGGTTATTTGAAATGAAGAAAGACGTAATGAGGCGCGCCATCGGCGGGATCGACCCGCGGCTCGTCGAAAGCGCAGACGCGGAACCCGTTAAAACTCCGCGCAAATCGCTCGGCTTCAAGCGCGTCGCGGTCATAGCTCTCGCCGTCGTACTCACCGTATGCGGCTTGCTTATGCTGAACGCGAACGTAAGAGCCGCAGTTCTCGGCGTGTTCATATGGCATACGGATGACGACCTTACCGTCGTGAAATTCGCAGATCCGGATTCCGCAGATGAATCCGCCGAACCCAAAACCGTTTTCGACGCCACCGTCGGATACGTACCGGACGGTTTTACCGTGAAGGAATATAATCCCGCTTGTGACCCTGATTATCAATATGAGGAATCCAGGGTAATCGATCTGTTGGACGAAACGGCGGAGGATCCGTATAATAATGCTCCCCGGGGTGTAATGATCTATATCTATTCTTCGAGACTTTATGAAGCGAAGATCCACCCGGCGGATGCGTTTGAAGATCGTTTCACGCCGACAACGATCAGAGGGATGGACGCATTTATTTATGACGAACATGACTATTACGTGAAGGCTCTCGACGAAGATGAAGAACTCAAAAAGCAATATGAACAGTGGGGAATCGATCTTGACGACATTGAAGGAGGAGAGATCATTTTCGGGGACAGCGACGTAATGGTTACGGTATCCGGATACGGTATAAGCATAGACGAACTTGTCGCGATAGCCGAAAGCGTCGTCTGGTAAATCCCTGCGCTTACGAGCTAACCTTTTCACAGTTCTCCATATTCAGAAACCGTCTTTTTGCCCGGTAGGGCAAATGACGGTTTCTGTTTGTTTACAGCCCTTTGCTTGACTTTTTGTCCTTTTTGATATATATTTTCTGTTGAGTAATACGTATGTCGCGGAAACAATTATCAAGAGGTATAAAAATGAAAAAACTGCTCGCTTCCCTTCTCGCGGCCGTTATGATCGCGTCGGCGTTCGCCGCCATCCTTCCCGCGTCGGCTGCAAAAACTGTTTTCTCCGACGTGCCGGAATCAAGATGGAGCTATCGGTCCATCGATTACGCCGTTCAAGCAGGTTATATGAACGGAGTCGGCGAAGGCAAATTCGATCCCTCCGGCCACCTGACGAGAGGAATGGTCGCGACCGTCCTGTGGAGGCGTGAAGGTGCTCCCGCTCCGGCCGCCCCGAGCGGTTTTGTCGACGTCCCCGCCGGCGCGTGGTACGCCGACGCCGTGGCGTGGGCAAAAGAGGCCGGCGTAGTCATGGGTCTGACGGACAAAACGTTCGGTCCCAACGCACACATAACGCGCGAACAGCTCGCAACGATGCTGTTCCGTTTCTCGTCGGGCGCTCCGGTATCCGTGCCGGAACGCGCCGACCTCACCCCGTTTTCCGACGACGAAAAAGTGTCGGCCTGGGCGAAAGAATCGCTCGAGTGGGCGGTCGAGGCGGGAATCGTCAACGGCACAGACGGAAATCGCCTCGCCCCTTCGGAGGGCGCGACGCGCGAACAGTTCGCCGCGATAGTCGAGCGTTTCGACAGCACTTTCATGCTCAAGTATAACGAACCCGTCGTCCGTTCAACTTACACCGAACCGGAATATCCGCTCGTCGACGACGCCGACTTTTACGTCGCGATCGACGGCGACGACAACGCCGACGGCTCGAAAGATCATCCCTTCAGAACGTGGGATCGCGCGCTCGAGGCGGTCAGAGTCCTCAAAACGACTAAAACCGAGGGCGATATCAAGGTCGCGTTCTTCGCGGGCGATTACGGTCCGATCAACGTCAAGATGAGAGAAGAGGACTCCGGCTCGGAAAAACAGAGGATCGTCTATTGCGCATACGGCGACGGCGACGTCATATTCAACGACGGATTCGACGTAGCGGAGTCCGACTTCACCGATCTCTCGGAAGAAGAAAAGACGATGTTCCGCGCCTCCGTTGCCGGCAAGATCAAAAAAGCCGACCTTTCGGGCAAACTTACGAAATACGACCCGCGCACGTGCCTCGTGCTCAGCGACGAGGGAGAGATGACGCTCGCGCGCTTCCCGAACAAATATGAAGACGGGACAGATCAGCTGATAGCCGGGACGGGGTTAATCCCCGACGAAAACCATTTCCGGTTCAAGGAGGGGTACCTCAAAAGCAGGATCGACAAGTACCATACCTGGGACGGGATGCTGATCTACGGCTATATCACGACCGGCTGGTACAAGGATCTGCTCACGACGGCGGATTACGATCCCGATACCGGACTTATCCGTATCCCCTATCCGAACCAGGCGAGAATGGGCAAACTCCGTTTCCTTCCCGAATTCGACAGCGAATGGTGGAATCAGACGGCGGTCGTCAACGTCTCCGAAGAACTTGACAGAGCGGGCGAGTACTGGGTCGACGAATCGACATCGACGTTCTACGTTATGGAACCCTCAGGCGACTATCACTTCACCGGCGGCGACGATACGATGCTGACGCTGATCGGAGCCGAATATATCACGCTCCTCGGCCTCGATTTCAGGAATTCCGACGAACATATCATGTGGGCGTCGGGCCATCCGCGCGGACTGACGATCGACCGGTGCGCCTTCTCCGGATGCGCAAGAGATACGATGATCTTTATCGAAGGCGATCCGGGCGGGATCCCGCTCGACGTCACCGTCACCGGATGCGAGTTCTCGGTATGCGCCGGGATAGCGCTCTGGATCGAAGCGGATTTCAATATTGAAGACAGATTCACGTCGGGTACGAACGTCATCGTGGATAACAACTATTTCACCCTCACGTGCCTGAGGTACGGATGTAACGGAGCAGTCAGGATCTCCGCGCCGTTCGCGCGTGTCTCACACAATCATTTCTATAAGAACTACTGGGAAGATATCGACTTTCGCCACGCCCCGAACCTCGTCGCGGAGTACAACGTATTCGAGCAATCGTGCTATAACGGCGACGACACCGGCGCCATGCAGACGTTCCGCGCCATGAGCGATTCGGAGGGCTCTGTCGTCCGCCGTAATCTGTTCCTCAACATCCGGGGCGGAACGAACGGCAGATACGGCCTGTATCTCGACGGCTCGTGGGGCTGCGAAGTATGTAATAATATCTTCTTCGAAGTCGCCTGCGGAGTTATGAACAACGGGACGAGCAAGCGCAACTTCATTCACGACAATATCGTCGTCAATCCCTCCTCGACGAAGGGCGCGCTCGCAACAATCCATTCCGAAGGCGTCGATATAGTCAACTACGCTCTGGAACAGGACGATCTCAGCATCATTACCGAGGATTGGTGCTACGCGTACTGGAAGAGCGCGCTCGAGAACTACGACGCGCATCCCGAGTACAAGGCGAAAGTCGCCGAACTGTGGCCCGGTCTGCTCGACGTAACGTGCGACCTTGACCGGATGTTTGATAAAGATTTCTGCATGAACTCGTCGGCGACGATAAGAAACAACGCGGAGATCAATGTCGCGGGCGCAACGGTCAACTACTACGATCAGGCACTCCTCTACTCCGATATCTCGAACGAGAAAGCGTATACCGTCGACGAGAATCCTTTCTTCATCAACCCGACCGTAGGCGACTACCGCATGCGCGGCGACGCGGACTTTGAGAATATCCCGTTTGAGCTTATCGGAAGATACTGATAACAAAAAAAGCACGGTGCGGCCTGCCGCCGCACCGTGCCCTTTTTTCTTTTATTCTCTCATTGAAAGCGAATCGACCCGGGGCAGTATTTCTGCCATATTGCCGACGCAGTTCCGGAGCGTCGCCGCTCCGCTTTCCGAATTCTCCCATCCGTGGGCGTAAACGCGGCGTATCATTCGGGCGTACGCCATAACTCTCGCCTTGTCCTCCTCCGCGCGGATAACGCCGTCGTCCTCCGTGCCGAAGTACAGCTCGAGAGACTTGCGCCAGAACTCCTTTCCCTGCTCGAACGTGATACCGAGAAAGCCCTCGATATTCTTGTGATCGAGCTCGGAGAAACCGACGTTTGCGTTGTAGATCCCGGCAAACTCAAAAACCGGGTCTCCGTGGGAGAGCGAATCCATATCGATCAGAAGCGTCTCGCCGTTCTGATACATGACGTTGTTGGTATGGTAGTCTCCGTGGATCATATGAAGATCCTCGGGAAGCGCGTCCATAAGCTCCGCGAACTTTTCGTAAGCGTCGGCGGGAAGCGCGCGCTTCGCGCAGTCTACCCACCCCCGGGCGACCTCTTTCATCGACGGCATTGCGTCCGGCTTTACGACCGTCGAGTGGATCGTCTTCAGCAGATCTATGCTCATTTTCGCAACCTCGGCGACCGTCTTTTCGCCGGTCTTCATCAACTTCGCGCAGCTTTTCGCGTTGAGAAGTTCAAAAACGGAGCCGAATCCGCCTTCCTTGACTTTTACGACGTCATAGGAGATAGCGGTCGGCACCCCGAGAACGAAAGCGGTGCGCGCCAGCTCGCGCTCGCGTGTGATCTCGTCGATCGAATCGGGATTGAGATAGACCTTGACGATCGTCTCCGGATCGATCCGGTAGACCTCGCCGTTCGCTCCGCGCCCGATGACCTCGCATCCCTCTACGGAGATCGTACGGTACGCGCGGGTAACGTTAAGCATTTCGGTGAATCCGGTCATATCGAGGATCTCGTACACCTCGGGCGAGGCGTTTATGACGTGCGTGTCGGGGACAGCCTTTTTCTCTCTGAGCAGAACACGAAGCCCCGCACTCGAAATATAGGAAAGATCGCCGAGGTCTATCACGAGCTTGCCGCACGGGTTTTCCGCTCTGATCGCGTCGAGTTCGTCGCCGACGGCCGCCGCGTTCTGGGAATCGACTCTCCCCGTCAGGAAGATCGTGAGAACGCCGTCTTTGGTTTCAAATCTTATATCAGCCATTATTAGCTCCTTATAAAAAGTTTATAGGGAAGTGATCCGTACTCTTTTCAGGCGTCGGTGCTTTACCGTATAAGTATACCATATCCACGCGCCGATTTCAACGATTTACGCAGCGTAAACCGCCGTCTTTTGTTGAAAAAAGGCGGATCGTGTGTTATTCTATAGGTAAGAAGTCAACGAAACGGGAGAATAAAATGAATTACGACGTTGAAGTCGCCGTGATCGGCGCGGGACCCGCCGGGTCGGCGTGCGGTATCACCCTGCAGAAGGCGGGGATAACGAATATCCTTATCGATAAAAGCCGCTTTCCGCGCAACAAAACGTGCGGCGGCCTTCTCACCGAGAAAACGTACCGCGTCCTGACAAAGACGCTTCTTACCGATCCCGTCGACGGATCGGATCTCGGGGGCGTTTTCCGCGACGTGAGCGAACGGCTTGATCTTTACTACGGCGGCGAGCGGCTTGCCGGGTCGAAAGTCGCGAAAAAACTGCGCTCCGTGAGACGCGTCACGTTCGACGATTATCTCGTAAAAAAATACAGGTCTATCGGCGGGACGCTGCTCGAAGAGACGACCGTCGAGAGCATCGATACCGAAAGCCGGACGCTTGCCCTCTCGGGCGGCGGCACGGTAAAATACCGACGTCTCGTCGTCGCCGACGGCGCGCTGAGCCCGACAAGACGGACGCTCGGCTTCGAGACGCCGGAGCTTGCGTTCTGCACCGAGACGTACGTCCCGAAAGCGGACCTCGATATCGAAGAAAGAGTCGTGATCGACTTCGGATTCGTGAAAAACGGTTACGTGTGGGTCTTCCCGTCGGGGGATGACTATTGTATCGGCCTCGGCGGCAAGAGCAAAAAGGACCGTCGGTACGACGATCTCTTGAAGGAATACCTCGCCTCGCTCGGCGCCGACCCGGATAAATACAAAATGAGAGGCGCGTTTCTGCCTTTCGGAAAACCGGTCGATCAGAGAAAAGGACCGGACTTCGCCGTCCTCGCGGGCGACGCCGCCGGATTCGTCGACCAGGTCACGGGCGAGGGGATCTATTTCGCCCTCTCGAGCGGGGTCGCCGCGGGGCTGTCCGCGGCGGAGGCGGATTTCAAAAAAGCGTATCTTGAAAAAGTCGGCCCGATAGCGAAAGCGGTTAAAGAAACGGACAGATTCCGCGAAAAATACCTGAAGAACGCGCCCGCCGCGCTCTTCCGCCGCGTGATCGGCGGAAGGGACGCCTTCACCGGCTTTTTCTGCGACAATATGATCTCCGAGATGAACTATTCGTACTCGAACGCGCTCGAAATATACAGAGGATACAAGGAAGGCGGAAAATGAAAATAACTCTTTCCGATTTCACGGGCGGCGACTGCCGCGAGCGGTTCGCCTCCGCGCTCTCGTTCATGAAGGACAACCCGGGAACGACGCTCACCGTCGAACCGGGAGTCTACGATCTCACGACCGCCCGCGCCCGCGAGGCGCAGCGCGCCGTTATGGCGGGAGAATACGGCGAAGACCCGCAAAAGGTGATGTTCACCCCGGATTACGTATACGACCGGGGACTCGACTTCAAGGGTCACGTAAACTCGACCGTCGAGGCGTACGGCGCGACGCTCCTCGTCGACGGATTCATGGAGGAGATCTCGATCCGCGAATGCTCCGGCGTGACCGTCCGGGGAT
Source organism: Clostridia bacterium (assembly GCA_017518975.1). Taxonomy (GTDB): domain Bacteria; phylum Bacillota; class Clostridia; order Oscillospirales; family CAG-272; genus RUG11130. The sequence continues at coordinate 33,799 of JAFWTH010000099.1, read as the reverse complement.
TCACGGTCGACCTGAAAAGAAAACCGTACTCAAAGGGCGTCGTGACCGGGTTCGACGGCGGCCGCGCCGTCTTTGAGTTCGCTGACGGGATCACGGAAACGATGCCTTTCCTGCGCTCGGCGGTCTATTCGCGGGAAAAAGGAAGACTGCTCCCGCGCAACGAGTGCGGTATCGGCGATTTCAGATACGAAGGGCCTCACCGCGCGACGGGCGTCCCGTCCGCCGACGGCGTTCTCAATGAGGGCGACGAACTGTATATCAGTCACGTGTTCCACGGCAGACCCGCCGTCCTTATCGAGGAGGCGGAGAATACGCTCCTCGAGGATATAACGATCCATACTCATCCGGGCATGGGGGTCACGGCGTTCCACGCGACAAACGTGACCGTCGACCGCCTGCGCGTCGTTCCGTCTGTCGGCGAGCATTTTTCAACCACGACCGACGCGACGCACTTTGCGTCGTGCCGAGGTCTCGTCCGTCTCGACGGGTGCGAGTTCGACGGTCAGGGGGACGACTCGATCAACGTCCACACGTATTACTATTCGATCTGCGAGCGCGACGGGCGCACCGTGACGCTCGAGGTCCGCGCGCCCGACGGAACGCACACACAGAAGACCGACTGCCCGCAAAAAGGCGACAGGATGGAGCTGACCGAAGCGTCGTCGTGCGCTCCGCTCGACACGTACCGCGTCGAGGAAGCGGCGGTCATCGGAGAGAATAAATGCCGCGTCACGCTCGACCGCGAACCGCCGGAGTATCTCGGCGGAATGCTCTTCGCCGATCCCGACCAGGTACCGCGCGTCGAGTTCGTCAACTGCAAAGCGAGAAACCACTTCGCCCGCTCGGTCCTCATCAAATCGCGCGAGGCTCTGATCGAAAACTGCGAGTTCTCCGACGTTTTCGAGCTCGGCGTCAAGGTGGCGGCGGAGTCCGGATGGGCGGAGGGGATCAACTCGGAATCCGTCACGGTGAGGAACTGCCGGTTTTATAACAACGGCCGCAGGTACGATATCTGCGGCGGGATCGCCGTCTATATGGACGCCGAGGTGAAAAAAAGAGCGCACGGGACCGTCGTGATCGAGGACAACGAGATCGTCTGCCCCAAATGCGAGCACGGGATCATAGTCGAGGATACGAAGCGCGCCGTTCTGCGGCGGAACCGCGTCGTCAGCCGCGGCGAGCCGATCGTCGTCGGAGAAGGCGTGGAGGCGGTCACGGAATGAAAGACGATCGGCGTCTCATAAACTATTTTTCTTCCCCCCTCGGGACGGTCACCCTCGAGAGCGACGGCGACGTCCTCACGGGGCTGAAATTCGAAGAGCGGGACGGTCCGCCCCGCCCCGACGAGTCGCCCGAGCTCTCCGTCTTCGCGCAGACGAAAAGGTGGCTCGAGGTCTATTTCTCCGGTGAGATCCCCGATTTCACCCCTCCCCTGCGGATCGACTCGACACCGTTCTGCAAAAGAGTCTGCGAGATCCTTCTCACGATCCCGTACGGGCAGACGGAGACTTACGGCGCGATCGCGAAGACGGTCGCACGGGAGCGCGGCATACCGCGTATGGCGGCGCAGGCGGTCGGGAGCGCGGTCCATCGCAACCCGATCGCGATAATCGTGCCGTGTCACAGAGTCGTCGGCGCGGGCGGAGCCCTCGTCGGCTACGGCGGCGGTCTCGGCCGCAAATCCGCGCTGCTGGAGATCGAGAAAAAGGGACGCGGCGCGCACCTTGGTCCTTTATAATGCATTTTTGCCGCCGGAGAGATCCGGCGGCAAAAAAATGAAAAAATCCCCAACCTTCTTTCACAGCGGCGCGCTGTATTCATTATTATAAACCGCTGCGATATGAGGAACGCGTCACCGCGAACTTCATCATGTTCAGCGACGCGCCGCCTGAGGTTTAAAAATACTACGAGGCGAGGAATTGATTTCCCCGCCTCAGTTCTTCGTCCGATGATCAAAACAGATCCGAGTGGCTTCCCGTTCTGAACAGAAAAAGCTCAAGTTCTCCCTCATCCACCCGATAAACAAGCAGCCAGTCCGGTTCAATATGGCATTCTCGAAAACCGCGGTACTCCCCGGTAAGAACGTGATCCCGGAATTTTTCGTCGAGGGTCTCCTGTCCGGCAAGCGAGTTGACGACGTCACGAAGTTTTTCGATCTTCAGTCCGCGCTTGACCGCAAGTTTCAAGTCCTTCTTGAACTGATTGGACGATACTATTATAGGGTAACAGGAGTTATCTGAGCCCGCCCGGAGCGGCGCCTATACGGCATATTTTCGTTTCTCGTCCTTGCCTTATTTTTATAAGGCTTCGTCCTCGGCGCTAGAATCTGCTCGTATAATCATCCGCTCGGGGTCGAAGAGTTTTGCCGGAGATGATTTTTGTCCCGGCAAGGCAGTGCCCGAAGCAGGTAGCGCCACCTACCTGCGAGGGTGATAACGAAGCAGGGGCGAAAATCAACCCGTCAAAACCGGGTCCGGATAGCTCCTGTTACCCTACGCATCCGAAACCACCTCGGACATCAGATCGTCAAAAGAATCGTAACGTTTGTATTTCCCGGGGTTTTTCTTCATCTCTTCATACTCCGCCAGTGCCGCGCGGGTATCTGCGTTAGGAGTAAAGCGCCTGACCTCAAACGGGATACCGTCATGGCTGACAGCGCTTTTCAAAAACATCGTGATCGCGGCGGACATATTGAGGCCGAGATCGTCAAACAAGGCCTCGGCCGACTGTTTCAGTTCGGAATCGACACGAACGTTGATATTTGTTGTGGCCATAAAAGCACCTCCTCACAAAAGGGCAGTATTATTATACCCTAAATCCGGTTGGTTGTCAACACATTGTCATTTATTTTTAGTAATTTGTTTTGCATTGTTTTGCAATATTATATTTTAATCTATAAATCATGCTATTATAATGCCATTATTGTTTTCTAATTTGCATTAAAATATTTACTATAGTAAATTTTTTATTGACTATTACGTGCTTTCGAGTATAATATAGTATGCGGAGGTGACGAATATGTGTATGGATTATTCCAAACTGTGGAAACTGTTGGCGGAGAAAGGACTGTCAAAATCCGACCTGATGGAACTGACGGGCCTCAGTTCCCGCGTGATAGGTAAACTCGTGAAGAACGAGACGGTCACGACGGACACGCTCTCGAAGATCTGCGCCGCCCTTTCGTGCGACGTCGGGAGTATTATGGAATGCGTCGATGAAAACACCCTTTCGCTCTATCGTTATTGCCGCGCATACGGCAAGCAAATAGAAGAGAACGAGAGAGTCAAAAAGATCGGATTTGTTTTCGGTAACCGAAACTATACCGTCTATTTCTCAAAGAGGGCGGCGTCAAAAGCGACGAATATCTGTTGCGACGTTGACGGGTCCGTTTACTGGAAACAGTATCACATAGCGGGCGGAGTAACGAAGCCGTCCGTCGAAAAATACGTTCTCGTAAGACCGGAGAAAAAGACGGACGAGTCTGTGATTGTCGTTATCAAGGGCAAGCCCGCGATGATCGAGGGGCTCGACGAGGGGATTTGGCTGTCTGCGAAGAGAGAAAGAGCACTGGGAAAAGCCTGCGTCGTCGTGATGACGGAATCAGAGTTCAAACTTTACGAGCCGAAGTGAAAACAAATGCAACTCTGAACGCGCGATCAAACTCAAGCACCTCTTGATTGACCGGCTGCGGCTTGAATGTTAGACTGAAAGCGCAGGGCGGCGCCCCCTGCTCAAAAAACGCAAAGGAGAACCGAAAATGTTTGATATTCAAAAAATTGCGGACAAGATCCGCGCCGCAAGGATCGAAAAGAATATGACCCAGACCGAACTCGCCGACAAGATGGGAGTCAGCTATCAGGCGGTATCGAATTGGGAACGATGCCGTTCCATGCCTGATATATCCAAATTCAACGACCTGTGCGACGTACTCGGGCTGACGCTTGACGAACTGCTCGGCGACAAACGTGAAGAAGCCGACGCGGTAAAAAAGGTTATGGGAGGCGAGCCGATCTCGCTCAGCGAAACGGCTAAGATCGCCCCCATCATCCCGCCTCGCGAACTCGAAAGCAGAGTTGAAAGTAGCGCCGGAGCAGAAGTCAGCATTTACGAGGTCGCGGCGCTCGCCCCTTTTCTGACAAGAGAAAAACTTGCCGAACTCGTGGGGGTCGCGAACGTCCCGGACGATTACGGGATCAACGAACTTCAAGCGCTCGCGCCGTTTTTGTCGTCGTACGATCTCGGAAAGCTGGTCAACCGGATAAACCCCTGTCAAAGCTTCGATCTTGAAGACTTGATGGATCTCGCCCCGTTTTTCTCGCATGACAAACTCGCCGAGCTCGTTGACCGCGCAAAGATACCGGATAGTTTCGGGATCGCGGAAATGTACGCTCTCGCCCCTTTTCTTCCGTCGTACAAACTCGGCGAACTCGCCGACCGGATAAGCCCGGACGAGGAATTCAGCGTCGAGGAACTGATCGGTCTCGGGGCGTTTCTCCCTTCGAATAAACTCGCAGGGCTCGTCGACCGCGCGAGCATCCCGGATGACTTCGGGCTCGATGAGGTACATGCTATCGCCGCGTTCCTGCCTCCTCACAAAGTAGGTGAACTTCTCGACCGCGCGGGTATTACGGGAGTTCACGACATAAGAAGCTTTCCTCCGGGCGATCAGTCCCTTACGCCGGAAAAAGCAGCCGATTTAATCAGTAAAATCAATGAAAAAGTGTTCCGGGGAATACGCAAGCAAGCGGAACTTCGCCGGAATGAGAAAAAAAACTGAATAATCTCCAACCTTCTTTCAAAAAGGCGCACTGTATAGTCAAGAGCGCTCGGGAGACCTGTAAAAATGGAAAAAGAGAAAGCAGACGCCCTGATAACCGATTATCTCGGGAAGATATACGGTTTCGCCTACAAAAAATCCTTCTCGTACGACGAGGCGGAAGAGCTCGCCGCTGAAATGACGTCCGAGGTTTACCGCGCTTTGCGCGGCAGCGGGGAAGTCGTCAATCCGGAGGGATATATCTGGCGGATCTGCGAGCATACGTACGCGAAATACGTGTCGAGGGTAAAAAAGCAAAGCGGCGTCTCGATAGACGAGATGGGCGATATCCCGTATTTCGACGAGGTCGCGGACGATGAGGGCGAGACCGATCGGCTGAGAAGAGAGATCGCTTTCCTCTCCTCGCAAAGGCGCGAGATCGTTTTCCGTTTTTACTACAAGAATGAGCCGATCAGGTCGATCGCGTCGCGGCTTGCCGTACCCGTCGGCACCGTGAAGTGGCATCTGAACAAGGCGAGAAACGAACTGAAAGAAGGTTTTGCTATGGAAAGAAAGATCGGAGAACTCGGCATCCACCCCGTTGAAGCCGTGGATTTCGGGCACAGCGGAACTCCGGGAGAGCACGGCGGCCCGGAATACTATCTCGGCGACAAACTGAACCTGAATATCGTATACAGCGTTTACTTTGAGCCGAAAAACCAGAGCGAGATCGCCGAAGAACTCGGCGTGACCCCGGTGTTTATCGAGGACAGGATCAAGCTGCTCGAGAACAACGGCTTCATCGTAAAAACGAAAGGCGGAAGGTACACGACCTACGTGAAATTCTCCCCCCGCACGTATTCAAACGAGGAAACGGACGCCGCGTGGGGAAAGAAACGCGAAGCGGCGAAAATACTCCTCTCCGAGTACGTCCCGTCGATCAGACGCGCCGTGGAGGGAATGAAAGACGTTTATATCCCGAGCGGCAACAGGCAGCTGCTTGAAGCGGCGGCGATCTTTTACGGTATCGCGAATAAGTGTACGATAGACTTCGATTCGGTCAAGCACGATATGGCGAAGTACCGTGTTTCAACACTTGACGGAGGAACGTATATAGCATGCGTCAACCTTGCCTCCGAGTGCACCGACCCGGATTACATATCAAAAATAAACGGGGAATATTCGTCGTGCGGGAATATGTGGAGAGCATCGGACAAATATCCCGCCGTAAAAGCGTGGGCGATAGACAGCCGTTTTGACACAAGGACTGGAACGTGGAAAAACAATCAGGGCGAGGATTACGAGTACGTATACGAGTTGATAAACGGTAAACTGACCGACCGGGTGACGAACGCCGAAAAGCTCGCCCGTCTGAAAGAACGCGGATTCATCGACGACGACGGCAAGGTCATGATCATGGTTTATAGGGGCGACGATACCGATTTCTACGACCGGATCCCGCCTCTTGACGGCAAAATCAAGGAACGGTTTGCCGATTATGCGCTTGAATACGCCATGCAGACCGCGAAAAGATATCCTCCTCAGATGCAGGATCTGGTCGTCGACTGGAACGCGGGCGCGTTCATCGACAACATGACCGCCATAATGGCGCTTGAAATACTTTATGAAAACGGTACGTTCAAACCCCTGACGGATAAAGAACGCGTCACCGCGAACCTCATCATGTTCAGCGACGTGCTTCCGGAGGGTTAGGAGTTACCACAATAACGCATCAAGGCGGGGACGTCGTCCCCGCCTCGTTTTGCTTCATTCCAAGTGAAAACTGCTTTTTACTCTTAATTCGATCTCCCGGCGTAAATCGTTCAACTGCTGTTCTTCGTCGTCATTGATTTCCGCGTGCGTCGAAAACGCCCAGATATCCCACAATAACTGACGCAGGTCGGCTCTCATCCGGTCTTTCAGAAAGTCTATCCTTTCTTTGCCTTCAAGCGCCCAGTAAATATTGTAATCATAACAAGCCTCGGCGCTTGCCATACTTGCCGCGAGTTGCTTTGCTTCCGTTTTCCTGCCGGTATCGCAGTAATGCCTGAAAAGCACCCTCAGCGTTTCGTTTCTGCAATAATTATCGGTCGAATACCTCTGTATCCGATAATATATCGAAATGATTTCCGGATCGTATTTCCGGCAAAGATCCTCATCCTCGCTCGCCACATAAAGCGCGTACATCAGACAGGTAAGAAGTCTGTCGCAGTTCGGATATTTATTCAGTGCCCGTCGTAGATCTATGATAGGTTTCTCCGTTATATTCTGATTGATCTGCTCCTCCGCGTCAGCAATCACCGACAATATCTCTTTTTGCCGTTCTGCTTCATCATATCCGAGCAATTCATCGATTGAAATGCCAAACAAATCGGCAAGTTGTGGCAGAGCTGATATGTCGGGGGAAGTCGCGCCGGTTTCCCAACGGCTGACCGCCTGAGGCGAAACGCCCATATAATCAGCGAGTTGTTCCTGCGTCAAATCCTTCGCTTTACGCAGAGTTTTCAGCCTTTCGCTTAACGATTCCATGTTTTTTATCCTCCAAAAAAGATATTTGTAAGCTTACGACTGGATTATATCATTCAGATAATACAACTTCAAGCAATCATTTCGATTGAATAAATAAACAAAAATGAGAGTCGATTGTGTTATTTGAGGCGGAGAACGATCCCCGCCTCGATTTTTAGGTTCTTTTGTTGAATATCAGATCAGTCTTCGTCGTCGGAATCATCCGGATCTTTTGAGCGATGGCGCGGGGAAAGGATCGCCGTGAAGGGCATATCCCCTCTTTCAACGGCTCGCTTTAAAAGCGACGCTCTTTTTTCATCCGGGATACGGGATCTGAGCATGGCGAAAAAGGGTATTTTCCCTTCATCGAACGTCCTGTCTGCGAGCGATTCGATGAATTCCCCGGAACAACGGGAGATGAACATGGCGAAAACCGGCATCTGTCCGTTTTCATAGGCGTTCAGAGCAAGCTCCTCACACTCTTTTCTCGTTTTGCACAGCGATTCTGTGTTAATCTCTTCGTCTGCGCTGTCTACCACGTTTATTTTTTTGATCAACTCCTCGTTTTGTTCGGGTCCGAGAAGCGGAGATACGGCGTTGAATTCCGCAGCCGATATCTCATCGGGTATTTCGCCGTCCTTGATCAGAGACGCGATCTTTTTGTCGGACAGGATCTCGTCGACGGTCACGCCGAGGACCGAGGCGAGCGGCTCAAGGTTCGAGATATCGGGCATCGAAACTCCTCTCTCCCAGTTCGAGACCGCCTGATAAGAGATCCCGAGCGCGTTAGCCAACTCCATCTGAGTCATCCCTTTGTTTTTTCTCGCGAGCATTATCCGCTCGGATACTTCTGACATATTGAACATTTTGATTTCTCCTTTGTTTTGTTTCGTCGGCCGACGCTTTAATCGTACCACGCGCCGGACGCGCCGTCAATCAACCGGTTATTGAAACGCGGCGGCGGGTCTCCGCTCTACGCTTCAACCGGCGATTGAAAACCGAACGGACGGTATCGAAATGTAGGGTCTAAGAAAAAACTCTCACCGCCGGTGAGAGAAACGGATCATTCACAGTCAAACGAGGCGGGGGACTCCCCCCCCCCGCCTCACGTTATTTCACAAAAAAGAAAAAAATAAGCCCCGCCGCCGCGACCGCCGCGACGATACCGAAAACCGCCCATCCGACGTAAGACTTTATCTTCGGTGCTTGATTCCAACCGGGCGTCGGACGTTGTACGGCGACGTACGCCGCACGCTGAGCGGCGTCGGACGCAGGCGCTCTTTTTCGGGCGGATGCCGCAGACCTCATCCGGCGCGCGCGGGCGAGAATATCGTTTCCGCTCATCAACTCGTTGTAAAACCGTTTCAGATCGTCGTAATCCTCTTCATCGCATTCGGACGCGCCGGGATCATGTACTATCGTGTTGCGAAGCCAACGCAGACGCTTCAGCGTTTTATACTTCGCGTCCCAGTCCGGCGGGCGCGACGCCATGGAATAACGGTCACGCGCCATTGTTTCAACGTAAGCGCTTACGCCGAATACTTCTTCCCCGCGGTCGTTGAATAAACGTTCGCTTCGGAAGATATCCTTGCAAACGGAGTCGACGGATTTGTAGAGGTCGATATATTTTGATTCTATGTTACGCATATGGATTCCTCAACGTTTTTGATTTGGGAATAGTTGACCGTATATCTCATTAACAGTTTCGACGTAAACAATGAATGAGGGGTGGTCGTTATCTTGTATGGAAAGATAATCGTTTTTCAGTTCAACATATCTTTCGCGAACGAGGTTCCATTTTCCGGCTTTCTTTATTCTGTCAGCTTTCTCTTTGACGTTATGAGAATCCGGTATTTCATTCCATACGTATTGACCCTGAATACCTTTGAAATACCATTGCTTATTATTGACCAATCTGCAAAGAGTACCGTTTCTGTTTCGCCTTATCAATGCAACGTCAAATTTGAATGCAACGTTTTCATTAAAAGAGAACAAAAGAACTGTCAAGGCAACCGTTGAATTTTGAGATCGCGCAAAACTCATGGGTCCGCTTGCTCTGTCAAGATATACACGTACTGTTTCCTTGAGTTTTCTCGGATTGTCCCAATACTCATCAGGCGCTTTGATTATAACAAGATTATAATCCAAATCAAAATGGCCGTTTCCGTTCCGGGTAACCAAATTCCGCGCGCCGCTTCCGATGAGAGTAAACTGAGCTATGATGCTTTTTTCATCTTTCAGCATTTTACAAACTTTTGTCAGAATTTCGGCGCATTTTTTCCGATAGGGTCTGTACTCTGATTCATAGACGAGTTCGAACATATAGTAATTCCTTTCTTCGCCCATGCCGCCCATTCAACGTTTTCGTTAAATCGTTGTATTATACTTGAAGAGAATGAGGTTGTCAAGGGGGGTAAAATAGTTTTCCGTATTTCTTTCGGTTCTGCCCGCTGCGCGGGGAGCGGGACAAAAACTCTGATACTCAAAATGAAGGTTACTGCAACTCAAGTTCGCCGCGCCTTTGGCGCGGGGGACTTGATTCTCGCGCCCGCGAGTCATCCTTTCGCAAAATACGAAAGGATGACGGGCGCTCGGTCAGGGCTCGGCTGAAGAGATACAGTTTCTTCCGGAGTTTTGCGCTTCATGCGCAAAACTCGAGCGGACAGCAGTATCGAACGATTACGGAAAAGTTTATCTGTCCGCAACCCCCGGACTGTCATTCAAATCTGAAAATAACTCAAATTGAAGTTTCATCCGCTTTTTGCCGTACCTTCGGTACGGACGGGACTTGTTCTCGGTCGCGCGGGTCAGCATTTCGCAAAATACGAAATGCTGACGCTCCCTCGGTCACGCCGCGGGCAAACAGTCCCCCGGACTGTTTGCTTACACGCGGCGCCTTCAAGTCCCGTGTTCAATTTCTCGCATAGAAAAAGGGCACTTCTTCGAGTGCCCTTTTTCTATGCGAGAAACGGGACTTGAACCCGTACGGTGTGAACCACACGCCCCTCAAACGTGCGCGTCTGCCAGTTCCGCCACTCTCGCATTGCCCCCGGTTTCCCGTCGGCAAAGTGTATTATACTATAACCACGTCCTTTTGTCAACAACAAATTGAGAATTTTTTTGCCCGTCCGGAGCCGTCCGGTCCGGGGCGAAAAAAGGCTCGAAATTACTCGCTCCGCGTTGACTTGATCCCCCCGTATAGTGTATAATATCTAATATAATGGAGTAATATGTGGAATCGCGAAAGGAGGATATCTCATGGCGGCAGAATCACGTCGTTTCCGCGATCCCGAAGAGGTCTCCTCCGAGCTTGAGACCGCCCGGGAAATAAAAGAAGGCTTCGCTTCGCGCGGCCTTGTCGGCGAGCGCGCGCCGGGGTATTTCATCCGTACCTTCGGCTGTCAGCAGAACGAGGCGGACAGCGAACGGCTCGCCGGTCTCTGCGAGACGATGGGATACTCCCCCGTTCCCGTTCCCGAAGCGGCGAAGCTGATCCTCGTTAACACCTGCGCGATCCGCGAGCACGCCGAGAAAAAGGCGCTCTCGATAATCGGCTCGTTCAAGCACGTAAAGGACGCCGATCCCGACGTCGTCATAGGCGTCGGCGGCTGTATGGCGGCGGAGGAACACCGTGCGAACACGCTCAAGATGAGTTACCCGTACGTCGATTTCGTGTTCGAGCCCGCTTCCGCCTATTCCCTCCCCTCCCTCGTGAAGGACGCGATGGGAGGTCGGCGGCGCTTTATCCGCGAGTGCGGCGACGTGATCGCCGAAGGCGTCCCGACCGTAAGGGAAAACTCCCACTCCGTATGGCTCTCCGTGATGTACGGCTGCAACAATTTCTGCTCTTACTGCATCGTCCCCTACGTCAGAGGACGCGAGCGGAGCCGCAGACCGGACGATATAATCGAGGAAGCGAAGCGCCTCGTCGACGGAGGCGCGAAAAACATAACGCTTCTCGGTCAGAACGTGAACTCCTACGGAAAGGACTCAGACGGCTGCTGCGATATCGCCGAGCTGATGCGCCGCATCTGCGCGATCGACGGCGACTTCGAGCTCCGCTTCATGACGAGCCATCCTAAGGACGCCTCGGACGAGCTGATCGACGCTATCGCCGAGGAGCCGAAGATCGTCAAACATTTCCACCTTCCGGTGCAGTCGGGCTCCGACAGGATTTTGAAACTGATGAACCGCCATTACGACAGGGAGAGATACCTCTCCGTCGTGGACAAGCTCCGCGCGCGCGTCCCGGACGTGACGCTGACCTCCGATATCATCGTCGGTTTCCCCGGCGAGGAGGAGACGGATTTTGAGGGCACGCTCGACCTGATGCGCCGCGTGAGATACGATATGATCTTCTCGTTCATCTATTCCCCGCGCGTCGGCACGCCCGCCGCGAAGATGGAGCCGCGCGTTCCGCGCGAGGTCTCCGCGGAACGGATGGAACGGCTGCTCGCCCTCGGGACGGAACTGTCCGAGGAAAGGAATTCCCGCTTCGTCGGCCGTACGCTCCGCGTTCTCGCCGACGGCGTCAGCCGCACGGACCCCGGGATGATGACCGGGCGCGGCTCGCCCGCGCGGCCCGTGCACTTCCCCGGCGGGGAGGAACTGACGGGCAAATTCGTAAACGTGAAGATAAAAAGCGCCGGCGCGTTCTGGGTCGGCGGAGAAATAATCGACTAAGGTATTAAACTTAAACATTTATCTCACCTCATCCGTCTTTTCGGGTCTTTCGACCCTCAAATCCACCTTCCCCTCAAGGGGAAGGCTTCAGATTCTTCGACTTCACTCGCTCCGCTCGTTTCGCTCAGAATGACACGGAAAAAGATATTCCGTAAAATACCGGATTCCGGTTAATCCGGAGAAGGTATTTTATCCGTCATTGATCAGCCGAAAGGCGGATCAATGACGACCTGAGCGCAGGTCGAAAACCGGAGTCGAAGGATCTGCTATCGTCGAGCCACAATGACGAACGGCGAAATTGAGGCTTCCCCTTGAGGGGAAGCTGTCAACTCAAATTGCGAAGCAATAGAGTTGACTGATGAGGTGACAAGAAAAATTATCCTATCGGAGGCTCAATATGGCCGTGACCCCCATGATGCAGCAGTACCTTGAGATCAAGGACAGGTACCGCGACTATATCCTGTTTTACCGTCTCGGAGACTTCTACGAGATGTTCTTTGAGGACGCCCAGATCGCCTCGAAGGAACTCGACCTGACTCTCACCGGACGCGACTGCGGCGAGGAGGAGCGCGCGCCGATGTGCGGCGTTCCGTACCACTCGTGCGAGCCGTATATAGGGAAACTCATCTCGAAGGGCTATAAAGTCGCGATCTGCGAGCAGACGGAGGACCCGTCGAAAACGAAAACGCTCGTCAAGCGCGAGGTCATCAGGGTCATCACTCCCGGCACGCTGATAGAATCCGATCTGCTCTCCGAGGACCGCAACAACTACCTTTGCACGATGTACTGCGACGGCCCGACAGTGGGCCTCTGCTTCTCCGATATCTCGACCGCGTATATCTGCGCCACCGCCGTCGACGCCTCCGGCTCCGACGACGCCGTGGTGAACGAGCTTTCGACCTTCGCCCCGCGCGAGATCGTGACGAACGTGACGATGAAAAGCCGTCCCGCCGTCGCCGCGGTCGTAAAGGACCGTCTCGGCGCGCTCGTGACGGAGAGATCGACCGCGCACTTCGACGAGGAGGAATGCCTCGCGCGTACCTCGGAACGTTTCGGCGCGGAAGGAACGGTCGGCATCCCCCGCGCTGCTCTCGTAGCAGCGGGCGCGGCGCTGAAATACATAGCCGAAACGCAGATGAAGGATATCTCGTATCTCAAGCGGCTGTCGTCCTACGACTCGTCGGAATATCTTGAAATGGACGTGTCGACACGACGCAATCTCGAACTGACCGAGACGATGCTGACGAAGGACAAGAGGGGCTCTCTGCTCTGGGTACTCGACAAGACGTCGACGTCGCCCGGCGCGCGCCTTCTGAAATTCATGGTCGAGCATCCGCTCACCCGTCCCGCCGCGATCACTAAACGGCAGCAGGCGGTGACCGAGCTGTTCGGTAATCTGATGCTCCGCGAAGAACTCCGTGCCGAGATGGAGAACGTACTCGATCTCGAGCGGCTGATCACCCGCGTCACATATGGCACGGCGGGCGGGCGCGACCTGCGCGCGATATCGCAGACCGCGTCGGTCGTACCGAGAGTCAGAAAACTTCTCGCCGACGTATCGGGCGGCGAGTTATCCGTGATCCGGGGCGAACTCGACGAACTCGAGGACGTCCGCGCTCTCATCGACGGAGCGATCGTCGATCAGCCGCCCTTCACCGTAAGGGACGGCGGAATGATCCGCGAGGGATACAACGCCGAGGTCGACGAGCTCCGCTCCATCATGAACGGAGGACGCGACTTCATCAAAAACGCCGAGACGAGGGAAAGAGAAAAGACCGGCATCAAGAACCTGAAGATCGGATACAACCGCGTGTTCGGTTACTACATAGAAGTCCCCCGCTCCGCGGCGGGATCGGTCCCCGACGGGTATATCAGAAAGCAGACGCTCTCCGACAAAGAGCGGTATATCACCGACGAACTGAAAGAGATGGAATCGACCGTTCTCGGAGCCGAGGAACGGCTGAAAAATCTTGAATACGGTCTCTTCTGCGCCGTGCGCGACAAAGTCGGCGAGGCGGAGGACAGGATCAGGACGACCGCGTCCGCGCTCGCGCGGCTCGACGTTTTCATCGCGCTGTCCGAGGTCGCAGCGCAGAACGGCTACGTCTGCCCGACCGTCGACGCAAGCGACGTTATCGAGATTCGCGACGGACGGCACCCCGTCGTCGAAAAATTCGTCCGCGACGCGTATTTCGTCCCGAACGACGCGTACCTTGACACGAAGGACAACCGCCTCGCGCTGATCACCGGCCCGAATATGGCGGGAAAATCCACATATATGAGACAAACCGCGCTGATCGTTCTTCTCGCTCAGATCGGTTCTTTCGTCCCCGCCTCCTACGCGCGTGTCGGGATCGTCGATAAACTGTTCACCCGCGTCGGCGCGTCCGACGACCTCGCGTCCGGTCAGTCGACCTTCATGCTCGAAATGAGAGAAGTCGCATACATTCTGAACCACGCGACGAAAAAGAGCTTTATAATCTACGACGAGATCGGCCGCGGGACGAGCACGTACGACGGTATGAGCATCGCGCGCGCCGTCGCTGAGTACACGGCGTCGAACAAGCTCGGCGCGAAGACAATGTTCGCGACGCACTATCACGAGCTGACGTCCCTCGAGAACGAGATCCCCGGCTTCGTCAACTACAACATCGCCGCAAAGAAGCGCGGCGACGATATAATCTTCCTACGCAAGATCGTAAAGGGCCCGACGGACGACTCGTACGGGATCGAGGTCGCCAAACTCGCCGGGGTCCCCTCCGAGATCACGAAACGCGCGAAGAGGATCCTCGCCGATCTCGAATCGGAAGGCAAACCCGTCACGTTCGCGAGGGCAAACGCCGTTAAGGGATCCGACGACTTTGAGCTCGCTATCCCGATGACCGACTCGCTGACGGAAGAACTCAAACGGAAGATCGCCGAATGCGATCTGAACACCATAACGCCTATAGAGGCGATGAACCTGATCTTCGAGTGGAAAAAACTCGTCGATTGATCCGATAACGAAAACAGAAAGGAGGTCCCACCGTGGGAAAGATAAACGTACTCGGTTTTGACGTCGCCAACCTGATAGCCGCGGGCGAGGTCGTCGACAGACCCGCGTCCGTCGTCAAGGAACTGCTCGAAAACTCGATAGACGCGGAGGCGACCTCCGTCACAGCCGAAATACAAAGCGGAGGCGTCACTCTGATCCGCGTCACCGACAACGGGTGCGGAATGGAGCCGGACGATCTCCCCGTGGCGATCCTCCGCCACGCGACGAGCAAGATCAAAACGGCGAGGGATCTCTCCGAGATCGGCACGCTCGGCTTCCGCGGCGAGGCGCTCGCGGCGATCGCGTCGGTGTCGAAAATGAGGATCTTCTCGAAACCCGCCGCAAACGAGATGGGCACGCTCCTCGAATGCGAGGCGGGCCGCGTCACCTCCCTCAGCGAGGTGGGGTGCGCGACGGGAACGACCGTAGTCGTGGAGGATCTCTTCTACTCGGTCCCCGCGCGGCGCAAATTCCTGAAAAGAGACGCGACGGAAGCCGCGGCGGTCAGCGCAGTCGTCGAGAGGATCGCCCTCTCGCGCCCCGACGTCGAGATCAAATACATCTCCGACGGAGAAGTTAAATTCGTAACGACGGGAAGCGGCGACCTGAAGGAAGCGGTCTATTCCGTCTTCGGCAGGGAGTGCGCTAACCGCTCGATCAGAGTCGAGCGCACGGACGGAGGCGTTACCGTAACCGGTTTCATCTCCGAGCCCGACCTTTACAAATCGAACAGGAACATGGAGGTCTTCTTCGTCAACGGCCGTCTCGTCAAGAGCCGCACGATAATGGCGGCGGTCGAGCAGGCGTACCGTTCGCGGATCCCGGCGGAGAAGTTCCCCGTCTGCGTCCTGAACGTCGATCTCAATCTCTCCGCCGTCGACGTGAACGTCCACCCGGCGAAGCTCGAGGTAAAATTCTCCGACGAAAAAGTCATCTTCGACTCGGTCTACTACGCCGTACTCAGCGCGCTTCAGTCCGAAACGGTGAGACCGGAACTCAAATTCGCGGGTACCGGGGCGGATATCCCCTGCGAGGGGAGCGAGCCCGCCTCATTCCCGCCGAAAAAAGAAAGCAAAGACGATTTCTGGATCGACGGAGAGGAAGCGAGACGGCTTCTCAACGCTTTCGTTCCCGCCGACACGCACAGAACGAAGACCGAACAGGTAAAGATATACGACTCCCCGCCACCCGCGAAAAAAGAGGCGCCCGCGCCGGCGCCCGCCGTCCCCGAAGACGGCGGCGAGGACCGCCCGGCGATAACGGACCCGGGCCCGATCGACCCGCCCGAATACATCATCCTCGGCGAGGCGTACAACTGCTACGTCATCGTCCAGTTCGAGGACAGGATCACGTTCGTCGACAAACACGCCGCCCACGAGCGGATAATCTTCGACGAGCTTTGCCGAAACGCGAGGAGCGCGGAGAAAAACGCGCAGCTTCTCATGACGCCGATCGTCCTCGACGTGCCCGCCTGGGAGGGTGAAACGCTCCGCGACTATTCGGACGACGTCCGCTCGCTCGGCTTCGAGTTCACGGCGAAGGACGAGGGAAACCGCACGACCGTCAAGGTCACGGCGATCCCCGAGCAGCTCGACTCCGCGGAGGCGCGGGAGCTGTTCTCGACGCTCGTGGCAAAGCTCTCCGACACGACGGCGTCGATCGATTCCGCATACGCCGAGTTCTTCGAGTCGCGCCTCTTCCAGTCCGCGTGCAAGGCGGCGATAAAGGGCGGCAGAAGATACGGCATCGAACACATAAAATGGATCTGCGACCGGCTGTTCGTCAAGAACCCGGGCGGCTCGGTCATTCGTACGTGCCCGCACGGCAGACCGGTGGCGTTTGAGATAAAACGCTCGTCGATCGACCGCCAGTTCGGCAGACTTGAGTAATCGTTGGTTTCTCACCTCACCCGTCTGCTTGCTCTGCAAGCAGAGTATTCGGCTCGAGAATAGTAGATCCTTCGATTCCGCTCCACTTTGTTCCGCTTCACTCAGGATGACGCCTTTTCTTCATTACCGTGTCATTCTGAGCGGAACGAGCAACGCGAGTGAAGTCGAAGAATCTCAAAGTCTTCCCTCTTTTTGCTCCGCAAAGAGGCGGAAGGCAGAAGCCGTCGGCATTGCGAAGCAATGCGGGCTGATTGAGGTGACGCAAAAAAGAATACAAATAGTTTGTAAGGAAATTTCTATGTTCATTCTGAAGAAGAAAGAAGAAAATTCAAGAGCGCGGCGCGGAGTGCTGAAGACTCCGCACGGCGACATCGAAACGCCCGTCTTTATGAACGTCGCCACGTGCGCCGCGATAAAAGGCGGCCTTTCGGCGTTCGACCTCAAGGACAACGACTGCCGCGTGATGCTCTCGAACACGTATCATCTTCACCTTCGTCCGGGCGACGAGCTCGTCCGCGACATGGGCGGCATACGGAAATTCACCGGATGGGACGGCCCCGTCCTCACAGACAGCGGCGGTTTTCAGGTCTTCTCGCTCGCGAAGCTCCGCAGGATCAAAGAGGAGGGCGTCTATTTCGCCTCCCATATCGACGGAAAGCGCATCTTCATGGGTCCGGAGGAAAGCATGCGGATCCAGTCGAACCTCGGCTCGACGATCGCGATGGCGTTCGACGAGTGCATAGAGAACCCCGCGGAATATAATTACACGAAAAGGTCCTGCGAGCGCACCGCGCGCTGGCTCGAGAGGTGCCGCGCCGAGCTCGACCGGCTGAAAGCGGAAGAGGGCGCGGTCAACCCCGGACAGTATCTTTTCGGTATCAATCAGGGAAGCACGTACTCCGATCTGCGGATCGAACATATGAAACGGATCCGCGAGATCCCCTGCGAGGGATACGCGATCGGAGGCCTCGCCGTCGGCGAGACGGTCGAGGAGATGTACGAAACGATCGAACAGGTCGAGCCCTTTATGCCCGAGGACCGGCCGAGATATCTGATGGGCGTCGGAACGCCGCAGAACATAATCGAGGCGGTTCACCGCGGGATCGACTTTTTCGACTGCGTCATGCCGTCGCGCAACGCGCGCCACGGAAACGTGTTCACGTGGCACGGCAAGATGAATCTTCTGAACGAAAAATACGCGCGCGATCCGCGTCCGATAGACGAGAACTGCACGTGCGAGGCGTGCCGGAACCACAGCCGCGCGTATATCCGCCACCTTATCAAGGCGAAGGAAGCGCTCGGGATGCGCCTCGCCGTCACGCACAGCATCCACTTCTACAACGATTTCACCCGCTCGATAAGAGAGGCGATGGACAAAGACCGGTTCGAGTCCTTCTACAACGAGTATCACGACCTCGTCGCCGAGAGGAATCCGGATTAGTATGAAAAAGATCGAATCGACGCGGCGCGATCCCGCTTTCAACCTCGCGTTTGAAGAATACATGGCACGCAATACGGGAAGCGACGAAGTCCTCATCGTCTGGCGTGATTCTCCCGCGGTCGTCTGCGGGAGATTTCAGAACGTTTTCCGCGAGACGGACGTGATCGCGGCGAGGGATCGAGGCGTCCCGGTCCTGCGCCGGATCACCGGGGGCGGGACGGTATACCACGACGAAGGAAACGTAAACGTATCGTATATCACCCGCAAAGGACCCGACGGGATCGACACGCTCCTTCTGCCCGAAAAACTCGCGGCTGCTCTCCGCAGGATCGGGATCCCCGCGGAAGTCGGCGGCGGCTCGGACGTCACGGCGGGAGGGTATAAGATCTCCGGAAGCGCGAGAGCCGCGGTCGGAGACCGTGAGATCCACCACGCGACTCTTCTGTTCGACACGGACCTCGACGCTCTTCGCTCGCTGACGTCGTCGGTATCGGGCGACGCGTTCGTCTCAGGAGGGATCGCAAGCCGGAAATCACCCGTCGCGAATGTTTCCGCTTTTCTGCCGGGTACTTCGACGGATGAGTTCGTCGGGGAGGTCAAAGCCGCGCTCGGCGGGGCGTACGGATGGCAGACGGAGGACGGCTTCGATCTCTTCGCCGTCTCTGACCTCGCCGGGGAGTACACATCCGACAGCCGGACGTACGGCGAAAACCCGAAATTCACTTTTTCGGGAAAGTGCGAAACGGCGCGCGGCGCGCTGACTCTCTCTTACGAGTCGGGAAAAGGCGCGATCACCGAGGTCCGCGCCGAAGGCGCGTTCGCCGAGCAGATAAACAAACTCGCCGGAGCGCCGCTCGCTCCGGGCGCGACGTACAGCGCGCTTATCGGGTCAGGCGTCGGAGAGACCGACGCCGAGCTCCTCGAAAGATTCGTTCTGACGGGGAAAATTTAATATTTGACAGTTGCCTATTAAGGAGTAGAAATATGAAAATAACGGTCACGATGCCTGAACTCAAAAAGGGAATGACCTCCGCCGTCCTCTGCCGCTGGAACGTCGAAGAGGGACAGAAAGTCAAAAAGGGCTTCGAGTTGTTCGAGACCGAGACGGAAAAGGCGGTCAGCGCGGTCGAGGCGGAAGAAGACCTCACGGTCGTTCGTCTGCTCGCCGACGAGGGCGACGAGGTCGCCGTCGGCGCGCCGCTTTTCGAGGCGGAGACCGCAGAATGAAGGATATGAAGAAACCCGACTGGCTCAGAGTCAGTTATAACATGAGCGAGGTGCGCTCGGTATACGATCTCGCCGACCGGCTCGAGCTCAACACGGTATGCCGCGAGAGCGGCTGCCCGAATATCGGAAAATGCTCAAAGTGCGGCAGCGCGACGTTTATGATCCTCGGAAAATACTGTACGCGAAACTGCCGCTTCTGCGAGGTCGACCACGGCACGCCCGCCCCGCCCGATCCCGGCGAGCCGCGCCGCCTCGCCGAGGCGGTGAAGACGCTCGGTCTCTCTCACGCCGTCGTCACGAGCGTGACGA
Source organism: Clostridia bacterium (assembly GCA_017518975.1). Taxonomy (GTDB): domain Bacteria; phylum Bacillota; class Clostridia; order Oscillospirales; family CAG-272; genus RUG11130. The sequence continues at coordinate 13,952 of JAFWTH010000099.1, read as the reverse complement.
GAGACGATCTGCCGGACGGCGGAGCGTCCGTCTTCGCCGACTGCGTCCGCGAAATAAAAAAGACGGTCGGCGCGACGGTCGAAGTTCTGATACCCGATCTCAGTGGAGACGAGGCGGCGCTCGATACCGTGATCACCTCGCGCCCCGAGGTCATCGGCCACAACGTCGAGACGGTGAGACGCCTTTACCCCGCCGCAAGGCCTCAGGCGGTATACAAAAGATCGCTCGCCGTCCTCAAATATCTGAAAGCCTACTCGAAAGAGAGCTTTATAAAAACCGCGTTCATGGTCGGACTCGGCGAAACGGAAGACGAAGTAAAAGAGTTGATCCGCGACGTCAGAGCGACCGGATGCGATCTGCTCACACTCGGTCAGTATCTCGCGCCGACGGCGGAGCACGTTCCGGTCGCGGAATACGTGACGCCCGGGACGTTTGAGAAATACAAAGAATACGCCCTCTCGCTCGGGTTCTTATCCGTGACTGCGCATCCGCTCGCGCGGTCGTCGTATATGGCGGGCGATATGCTGAGGGAAGCGGAACATAAAAGGAATGAAGCGAAATGATCTTCGTTGACACCGGCTCGCGTGACGCAGCCTTCAACTTCGGAGCGGAATACTATTTCGCCGCGGAGCGCGATCTTCTCGCGCCCGTCTTCATGCTCTGGTCGACGGCGCCGACGCTGATGATAGGCAAGTACCAGAACGTTTTCGAGGAAGTCGATCTCGCCTTTGCGCGTGAGAAGGGAATAAAAATAACGCGCCGTCTTTCGGGCGGCGGGACGATATACACTGACGAAGGCGGTTTTCAGTACACCTTTATCGAAAAAGGCGGCGAGCTGATCGATTTTTCGGAGTATATGAGACCCGTCGCGGAGGCGCTGAGAAGAATGGGCGTGCCGGCGGAGATAAGCGGGCGCAACGATATGCTCCTCGACGGCAAAAAGATCTCCGGCAACGCGCAGTTCAAGCTCGGCGGAAAGACGGTCCACCACGGTTCCCTCCTCTTCGACACGGACCTCGATATGATGGAACGGGCGTCGAGACCGCCGGAATACAAGATAACGTCCAAAAGCATCAAATCGGTCCGCGACCGCGTGACGAACATAAAGAAAGCGGCGGGGCTCGATATGACTGCGGAGCGTTTCGCCGACGAGCTCGTCCGGCGGATCGCCGAAGTATCGGGCGGTATGGAGAGGTATGAGCTGACGGCGGAAGACCGAAAGCGGATCGAAGAACTCGCGGACGCGCATTTTCGCGACCGCGATTCCGTCTTTCTTCACTCCCCTGCGTTTGACGTCGAAAAGGTCTGCCACCTCCCCGGAGGAACGGTGAAACTCCTGTTTTCCGTGAAAAACGGAGTGATAAAAGACGTCGCCGCACAGGGCGACTTCTTCTCGGGGGACGGCACGGACGCGCTGCGCGCCCTCATCGGCACGCCGTTTGAAAAGGACGCCGTCTGCGCGAAGATCAAAAACTCCTCCCTCTCTATCTGGGGCGTCGACAACGCCGCCCTCGCACAGGAAGTAACGAAAGATATGTGAAAAGATACGGTGCGGCATTTTGCGATGCCGCACCGTATTATGTTTCAACAAACGGATTATAAATTATCGGTTTTGAAGAATAATTCTTCAAAATAGAGAATTAATTCAACGAGGTCGTTATTGATTAGGCGTTGATTATACGGTATGATTTGATCAGATGATACTCCCGAACACTCAATTAAAACGGAGGGAAAATATGAACATCTATTTCAGCGAAAACTTTAAGCGTTTAAGAAAACAAAAAGATATGACTCAGGATGCGATCGCGGACGTAATCGGCGTTTCTTTTCAGACAGTAAGCAAGTGGGAACGAGGCGAAAGTTACCCGGATATTTCCATTCTGCCCATCATCTCCTCATTCTTTGGCGTTTCTGTCGATTTTTTGCTCGGAACAGATAAAGCACGTACCCAAGAAAAAATACAAAAGCTCATTGATTTGTTTGACAATATGAAGTTGAAAGACGTTCACTCTGTCTTGAAAGAATACAAAAAAGCAGTTAAAGAATTTCCAAACGAGTATACGATCCTCGTTCGATATATGGAACTGCTGCAAATTGTAAAAAGCGACGAGATGAAACAGGATCGCGAATGGATCTCAAATCAAATGATCGCTTCTTATGAGAAGATACAAAAATACTGTACGGACGACGCGATCCGAATCCGCGCAAAACGTTTGATAATCGAAAACCTTATGCATAAGTATCAATGTCTTGGATTCAATAACGAATATTTGCAACAGGCAAAATCCATCGCTGACAGTTTACCTTCAATGAGCGATTCAAAAGAATTCGTTCTGCCCGAGCTTGACTTCGACCCGAAAAACCACAACTACTCAAAATGGTATGAAAACAGGCAGCGCACGATTGAAGAATTGTCATACCTTTTGCAGAATACGATAATCAGTTATTATTATTATGATAAAAACTTTACACCGGAATACAAGATCGACGTCATTAGTCATATGAACGGTATCTTTCGGATTACCGATACCGAAAACCGTCCGTCGAAAAACAGAGTTCATATGATCTACAATTACGGTCATCTTGGTCACTTGTACGCCGAAATCGGTGATAATGAAAAGGCGATTCATTATCTTCGTCTCTCAGCCGAACAAGCCGTGCTGTTTGACGCTCTTCCCGAAGCGGAAAGAATCTCTATGTTCTATGAGCGCGAGGAACGTTTTCGTGATCTGAGTTTGAGGGAACGTATGTATGAGTTAATGACAAAACACTATCCTATGTCTGACGAATTCAAAGCAAAACCTGAATTTCAGGAAGTCCTCGGAATACTGAAATAAAGCAGGAAATAAAGATCGGAGCGATCATCGTGTCCCACGTTCCGTGAAACACTCGGGATCGCTCCCTACGGGATCAGCGGTATCGTTATTGACACCGCCGTAGGGAGGCATCCCCTTGACGCCTCCGGAACTTCCGGTATCAAAATTTATAACCGTAGGGACGCCTCTCAGGCGTCCGCACCATACAGAAAACGACTCCCGCGACGAATCGTCGCGGGAGTCGAGATTTGTGCCGTTCAGGCACTTTATTCGTTTATTGAATTCGCGAAACTCTCGAGGCGGTGAAGCCCGTCTTCGAGAACGGAGCGCGGGCAGGCGAAGTTGAGCCGGAAGAAGTCGCGGCCCGCCGCGCCGTACGCGGCGCCGGGGGTGACGAACAGACCCGTCTTCTCTCTGAGTCCGGCGGCGAACTGCTTGCCGGAGAGTCCCGTACCCGCGACGTTCACCCAGAGCAGATACGTCGCGTCGCCGTCCACCGGAACGAGAGACGGGATCCTCTCGCGGATGAAATCGCACGCGGCTTTTCTGTTCCCGTAAAGGTACTCTCTCAGCTCGTCGAGCCACGCCTCGCCCCGCTCGAAAGCGGCGACCGCCGCCGTCACGGCGAACGTGCCGGGCTCGGCTACCTCGTCGGTGTTGAGGGCCCGCGTGATTTTATGGCGGAGTCTGCCGTCGGGAACGCAGACCGCCGCCGTCTGGAGTCCCGCAAGGTTGAACGCCTTCGTCGGAGCGATACAGGTGATACTGTTTTCTCGGCAGATGTCGGAAGCCGACGCGAACGGGACGTATCCGGTCCCGGGAGAAGTCAGATCGCAGTGGATCTCGTCGGAGATCACCGTGACTCCGCATCGAGCCGCTATCTTGCCGACGCTCGCGAGCGTCTTTTTATCCCATATCTTTCCGACAGGATTGTGCGGGTTGCAGAGGATCATCAGATTCGTCTGCGGGTCGGAAAGTTTCTTTTCGAGATCGTCAAGGTCCATCCGGTACTCGCCGTCCTCAAAAACGAGCGGATTCTCGACGACGCGGCATCCGTTGTTGAGGATCGAATTGAAGAAAACGTTGTAGACCGGGGTCTGTATCAGGACGTTCTCTCCCGGCGTCGTCAGCTTTCTGACGGCCGAGGAGATCGCCGGGACCACTCCGGTGCAGAAGACGAGCCAGTCCTTCTTCATCGTGAGATCGTGGCGACGCGCCCACCATCCGATATACGAATCGTACCAGATGTCGGGAACTTCGTTGTAGCCGTAAACGCCGTGTTCGGCGCGGTAGAGGATCGCCTCCGTTATCTCCGGAGCCGTTTTGAAATCCATATCGGCGACCCACATCGGGAGTTCTCCCTCTCCGACGTTCCACTTTATCGAATCGGTCCCTCTTCTCTCGATCACGGAATCGAAATCGTAACTCATACAATCCCCTCCCTTTTGATATTTCAGAACTCGGGCTCTTCCGCTGTTCTTTCAACGCGGGCGTCTATCCGCGTCGCGTCCGGGTCGACGTATCTGTCTCTGACGGTCAGCGTTCCTATCGAGTCCGCCTTTATCACGCCCCCCGCCGGGTCGAGAACGCTCCCGATCTCGCCCTTCACCTCCGCGTCGACGGTAGAATACTCGAACGCGAGCGTCGTTCCGGGCAGGCGGCAGTCGACGAGCTTCAGCCCGTTTATGTAACAGAAGCCCTGCAAACTCTCTATCGTGCAGCGGACGAAGGTGATATTCTCGGAGTTCCATCCGATGTACTCGCTCGATATCGTCGAATCGTACACCGTGACGTTCTTCGAATTCCAGAAAGCGTCCTTCGTATCGATCTTCGCGCCTCTGACGACGATATCGGACGCGCCGTCGAAAGCGTATTTCCCGTCAAGGGTCATCCCGTCGATATCGATACCCGACGAGTTCATAAAAATATAGTCGGCTCCCGCCGCTTCAAAGCCGCGCAGCTTTATCCCGGAGCATTGCCAGAAGGTCTCCCCGGCGTCCGGGATCGAGACGCCGTCGAGTTCGACGCCTTCGCATCTGCGGAACATTTTCGGAGAGAGGATCTTCGTATTTCCGATAAAGACGTCCTTTGAATACCATATCCCGGCGCGGGCGCCGGGCTCGAAGACGCATCCGTTTACCCGTACGTTTTCCGAATACCAGAACGGATATTTCGAACTGACCGTCGAATCCTCGAAAGTGATACCTTCCGAATGCTTGAACGGCGATTCTCCCGTCTTAATTACACATTCCGATACGACGACGTCCTTCGCGCCGAAAAAAGCGCGTTCCTCCGAAAACTCACGGCCTTTTATCTGTTTCATATTACCTCAATTCTGTGAAATCGCTTTTTGCTCGCCCGACGTGAGCGAACGCGATGAAAAATCCTGGTCCTTGTGATGGACGATCAGCTCGTCCTCCGCCCCGCCGTTCGCGAGCAGGATCAAGCCGTAACTGCCGTCCTCTTTAAGCTCCCCGCACGGGAAGGAGACCCTGAAATAGCGGTACATCATCCAGTCCTTGACCGCGAGGATCTCGCCGCCGGTAAGCTCGTCGGTCTTCGCGTCGCGCAGAGCGAAGGAGAATTCCCCGCCCTCGCCGAGAGAGACCTTTTTGTATTCGCCCCTGTTGATACGCACAGTGATCTGCGCCTCGCCCGCGGCGGGAACGTAGGCAAACGAATACGCGGTGAACGATCTGTTCGTCGATATGTCGTTCACGAATTTGTTCGTGAGAACTTCAAGGTCTCCGTTCTCCGCGTACGCGGCGGCGAGAGAGTCCGTCGGCTCTATCGACTTCAGTTCGTTTTTGTTGAGCGTCAGAACGACGCGGAAAATGATTATCGCGTTAGCGAGCGCGATAACCGAAATGAAAAAGTATTTTACGATCTTTTTGAAAACTGTCAAGAGATACCTCCGTCGGAAAGAGAGATCAGAGCGTCCCTCATCTCACCGCCGCACTCGACGGAAAGAGCGATCTTTTTTTCCGGTTCCGAGAAGATCAGAACCGTGACGCCCTCAGGCCTCGGCGACGCGGTGTAGTCGAAATAAGCGATCTCGCCGTACTCGCGGCGGAGCGTTCGCGCGATACCGCGCCGTCCCGGAAAACTCCTCACCGCCTCGAGGGAATCGATCCCGAGCACGCATTCCTTTATCGCGTCCCTGCTCCCCTGCGTCTTGAACACGGTAAAATCGAGCATATCGCGCGGGATACGCAGAACGTTCGTTTCGCCCTCGTAAGCGAGCGCCGCGTCGGGGTCGGTCCCGTCCCCGCGAAGATCGAGAACGTACGTGAACGTGACGAACCTGAATCTGACGAGGATAAAAATGCCCGCGACCGCGATGACGAGAGCGGCGAACTGAACGACGGACGTCGGAACGGACGCCGAGACGGCGGGGATATTCGGGAGCATAAACGTGATCGCCGCGGCGACGAGGAGGAGGATCGCCGAAACCGATACTCTTCCGCCGCCCGATCCGGGTGAATATTTCATCCGCTCACCAGCCTCTCAAAAAAACAGACCGCCGCGTCATTTGATGACGCCACGGTCCGGGCATAACTTGTCTTACGCCTCTTCCTTGTTGACGATCTGCTCGCCGTTGTACCAGCCGCACGCCTTGCAAACGCGGTGCGCAAGATTGTACTCTCCGCAATGGGAGCATTTTACCATACCGGGAAGACCCAGTTTCCAAACGTTGGAACGTCTCTTATCTCTGCGAGCCTTCGATACCTTACCCTTCGGTACTGCCATGATCTACACCTCCTACCATATATATAACGTCACTTTTTTACGCATTTTTACGCGAGTACAGATTATTATACTACACTTCGTCGGATTTATCAAGTATTTTTTTCAAAATCTCAAGCCGGGGATCGATTTCTTTTTTTTCGGCGCATTTGCAGGTCGGATCGTCGCGCATTTTCCCGCATTTCGGGCAGAGACCGGGACAGTCGACGCGGCACAAATGGACGGTCGGCGCCTCAAGCGCGATCGCCTCTGAGAGCGGTTCGGTGAGGTCGATCTTCCCTTCCTCGACGGCGAGCAGCTCCTCTTCCCCGTCTTTATTCAGGGCGATCCCGCGTTTCTGTGAGGCGACGATCTGGCGGTCAAACTCAAAAGTCAACTCGCCGTCGAAAGGTGAAAGGCACCGGTCGCACAGCGCGCCGTACCTCACGGTTACGGTCGAGACGAGCGACAGATAGTCCCCGACGCTCCGGATCTCGCCCGAAATGACGATCCCGTCCTCTTTAATCTTCATATCCGCGGGGATCATCCCCGTTGCGTTCGCGTCGTCGGGCGAAAAAGACAGATCGAGCGGAAATACGCTCTGCTGAGACGTAAAAAAGTCTCCGAGATCGATTTTCATAGGTCAACACTCCTTGTTTTTTTATTGACAACCGTTTGAGTGAATGGTAGAATAATGGCGTAATCTGATTTTTCAGAAAGGAAAACGAAAAATGAAGAAACTCGCAAAGGAATTCAAAGAGTTTGCGCTTCAGGGCAATCTCTTCGACATGGCGGTCGGCGTTCTGATCGGCGGCGTTTTCAAGGATCTCGTCGCATCGTTCACCAACAACGTCATTATGCCGATCATCGGCATCTTTACCGGCAGCGTCGATTTCACGTCCTGGAAGGTCGCTCTTCCCTCCCTGTTCGGCGACAAGATCGATCCGGAGACCGGCGAGAAAGTCGTCAACTACCTGAAATTCGGAGATTTCATATCCAGCATCATCACGTTCATCATCCTGGCGATCATCATATTCCTTATGATCAAGGGAATGAACACCCTTCGCGCGAGAGCGAAGAAGAAGAAAGAAGAAGAGTCGGAACCCGAAGAGGAGAAGGAAACTACCGAAGAGATCCTTTCCGAGATCAGGGATCTGCTCAAGAAAGACAAGGAATAAGATTCCTCACGAGGACCGGGGACATCCCCGGTCCTTTTATTTTTTGAACGTTTTCCGCCTTTTTGAGAACGTCGTCGCAATTATCGCGCGGTCGAAAAGGACGAGCAGCGGAGGCAGAACGGTAAGCACCACGGCGGCGGATATCGCCGCTCCGCGCCCTACCGCGAGCCCTATATGTCCGACGTACACGTCGCTGATACCGAACGCTATGAGAAAACCGGCGACCGTCATTATCGTCCCCGACGTCAGGACGGTCGGGAAGCTCTCGCGGAGCGCCGCGATCATTGCGTCTTTTTTCGGGAGCGACTCGCGGTTGTGAAGATATCTGTTCATCAGGACGATCGCGTAGTCGATCGTCGCGCCCATCTGCACGGCGGTCGTTATCATCTCCGTCACGAACACGGCGCGGGTCCGCGTAAAGTATGAAACGGCGAACCCGAGCCAGATGCTCCCCTGGATCACCGCGACGAGGAGGACGGATCCCGCGACCGATCTGAACGTGAAGAGCAGGACCGCGAGAACGAAGAAAACGGAGAGCACCCCGATCAGGACGCGGTCGCTCCGGAAAGAATCCTCGAGGTCGCGCGCGCTGGTGATATCGCCTATCACGACCGTCTCGCCCTCTCCGTACAGAGAGTCGCCGCGATCCCGCAAAGCGTCGACGAGCGCGCGGCTGTCCTCTCCCTCGACCGGGAGAGAGACGGTCAGGACGATCCTGTCGTGGCGTTCTCCTTTCATAAGAGCGAGCGCGGATCTCACGAGAGACGCAAGATCGCCCGCTTCGCCCTCGGGGAGTTCAAAATTCCTGAAGTAAAACGAAAGCAGGTCGCAAAGCGGGACTTCAAAGGCGTCCCCGGCGAGTCCTTTCGATCTCCCGTAAAGGGAGAAAAGCGTCTTTGCCTCCTCCGCGCCGACTCCGGCGAGCGATGCGAGTTCGTCCGCCGACACCGGATCGGTGAGATATACCCCTTCCGCGCCGACGTTGGGCAGACCCGCGACGGATCTTACGCCGTCGATCTCACCGATCAGCCCGACAAGTTCGTTTTCTTTTTCATAGTCCCCGCCCGGAACGAGGATCGCAACGGGCGTCCTGTAACCGAAAACGGAGTCGATAACGGCGCCTTCGTCCCTCCCGCGGCCCGCGACCGGATCGACCGTCTTGTTCGAGAACGCGTAACCGACCCGCGAGGAGAAAAACGCCGCGAGCGGAAGAAGTACAGCGAATATCACCACGAAGACGATCCCGCGCTTCGAAAGGAAACGCGCCCACCGCCCAACGTCGGGAACGAACGATCTGTGACGCGTTTTCTCGATCGCCCGTGAAGTGAGAGAGATAAGGCAGGGCATAAGGAGAAAGACCGTCAGCATACTGCAGAGGATGCCCTTTGCAAGCACGATACCGAGATCGTAACCGAGGCGGAACTGCATCAGAGTAAGGGCGAGCAGACCCGCGACGGTGGTGAGACACGACGACGATATCTCGACGATCGAACGGGAAAGCGCCTCGATCAGCGCCTCTTTTCCGTACCCCTTTTCCTTCGCCTCGTCCTGATATCTGTGGGTAAGGATTATCGCGTAGTCGATCGCGAGAGCGAGCTGGAGGATAACGGCGACGGAGTTGGTGATCGCGCCGATCTCTCCGAATATGAAATTCGTTCCCATGTTCAGAACGGCGGCAACCGTGAAGACGACCGCGAAAAGCGCGATCTCAAAGAACGAGCGCGACGTGAATACGATCGCCGCGACGATCACGGCGACCGCGATCGCGACGATCGGGATCATCTCGCGCGCGAGCGTGTCGGAATATGCGGAGGTAAGACCTGAATACTCGCAGATCTCCTTCCCGTCCGCGCACGCTCTCACCGAACGAACCGCGTCCTTGATCCCCGGGTCGGTCTCGGGGCCGTCGAACGTGACGGCAAAAAGCGCGTACGGCTCTTTATAGTCGTCCTCCGTCCCGTCGAAAACCACGGCGAGAACGCGCTCCGTCCCTCTGATCTTTTCCGCGATCTCACCGGCTTCTTCGAGCGTGACGTCTTTTACCATGAAATCCGCGGCGAACGTCGCGGGAAATTCCTCATCCATTATCGAAAGACCGCGGCGGGTCTCGAAAGACGGGGGCAGATACGAGGTCAGCTCAGCGTTGACCCTGACCCATTTCATCGCGAAGATACAGAAAACGACCGCCAGAACGAAGAGCGCGATGACGATGAAGCGGCCTTTTATTATCGCTGCGGAAACGCGGCGCAAAGCCGCCGATGCCGTTCCTTTTTTCCGGACTTCGTTATCCGTTTCGATCTCCTCCCTCCCCGACGGTTTTCATTCATTTTATCAAAAACATTATAAATCAGACCGCCCTCAAAGTCAACCGCGAAGGATACTCCGCTTTTTCGTCTCCGCGCGCGTTTTACCCCTTTTTTTCTCACGTGAAATAGTGTATAATAATAGTTGCGGATGACCGTATTAATTTCAATGTAAGGAAAAAACCGTATGATCGATAAAGAAAACTTCTTCGACGTCGCCGTGATCGGCGCGGGCGTTATCGGATGCGCCGTCGCAAGAGAACTTTCCCGCCGTCGAGCGCGTATCCTCGTGCTCGAGCGCGAAAGCGACGTCTGCGAGGGGACGAGCAAGGCGAACAGCGCCATAATCCACGGCGGTTTCGACGCTCTGCCCGGCACGCTCAAGGCGAAGTACAACGTCGAGGGCAACGCGATGATGGACAGAATATCCGAAGAACTCGACGTTCCTTTCAAGAGGATCGGCGCGCTCGTCGTCGCCCGTTCCGAGGAAGGAGACGAAACGGTCAGAGAACTTTTCGGACGCGGGGAGAAAAACGGAGTAAAGGATCTCCGGATCCTCTCCGGCGACGAGGCGAGAGAAATCGAGCCCGGTCTGTCGGACGATGTCACGTCCGCTCTTTTCTGCCCCTCGTCGGGTATCGTCTGCCCGTTCGAGCTGACGCTCGGCTTTGCCGAGAACGCCGTAAAGAACGGCGTCGTCTTCAGACTCAACAGCGAAGTCACCGCGATCGGACGCGACGGAGACGGATTCACGCTCACCGCCGCGGGTAACGAATACCGGGCGCGCGCCGTCGTCAACTGCGCGGGCGTGTTCGCCGCAAAGATCAGAGAAATGATCGCGGAGCCCGACTATACGATAACTCCGAGAAGGGGCGAATATCTCCTCCTCGACAAAAACGCCGGCGGGACCGTCTCGCACACCGTATTCGGCACGCCGTCGAAACAGGGCAAGGGCGTTCTCGTCACTCCGACGGTCCACGGGAACCTTATGGTCGGTCCGACCGCCGAGGCCGTCGACGATCCGGAGGACACGGCGACGACGGGCGCGGGGATCGGCAAACTGAAGGAACAAAGCGCGCTCAACGTGAAAAATATACCGTACAAACTCGTCATCACGTCGTTCGCGGGTCTGCGCGCGACGGGCGACACGGGCGATTTCATCATCCGCGAGGACGAAAAGGTAAAGCGTTATTTCGAGGCGGCTGCCATAGAGTCCCCCGGACTCTCGTCCGCTCCCGCCATAGGCGTCGCGGTCGCGAAAACGGTCTGCGACGCGCTGTCGCTTGAAGAAAACGAAAACTTCGATCCCGTCAGGCGCGGGGTCCCGCGTCTGTCCCATATGAGCGACGCGGAACGCGCGGAATATATAAAGAAAAAACCCGATTACGGTCAGATAATATGCCGCTGCGAAGGCGTGAGCGAGGGAGAGATCCTCGACGCGATAAGGCGTCCCCTCGGAGCGACGACGCTCGACGGAGTGAAAAGACGCGTCCGCGCGGGAATGGGCAGATGTCAGTCCGGTTTCTGTTCGCCCCGCGTTATCGCGATCCTCTCGCGGGAACTCGGTATCCCGTACGGGGAGGTGAAGAAGAATGGCTGAGAGAGTAAAACTCGCGATCATCGGCGGCGGTCCCGCCGGGATGGCCGCGGCGATCGGCGCGTATGAAGCGGGAGTCCGCGATATGGTGATCCTCGAGCGCGATACGGAGCTCGGAGGGATCCTCAACCAGTGCATACACAACGGATTCGGTCTTCACACGTTCAAGGAAGAACTCACCGGCCCCGAATACGCGAGCAGATATATCGAGCGCGTCAAGGAACTCGGAATAAGATACGAGACGGGGACGATGGTCCTCTCGATCTCGGAGGACAAGAAGATCACGGCGGTGAGCCGCGCGCGCGGTCTGTTCGTGATCGAAGCGGACGCCGTCATCCTCGCGATGGGCTGCCGCGAGCGTCCCCGCGGGGCGCTCAACATCCCCGGTACCCGTCCGCAGGGGATCTACACGGCGGGAGCCGCGCAGAAGCTCGTCAACTGCGACGGATTCATCCCGGGCAAAAAGGTCGTCATCCTCGGCTCGGGCGATATCGGGCTGATCATGGCGAGAAGGATGACGCTCGAAGGCGCCGAGGTCAAACTCGTCGCGGAGCTCATGCCTTATTCGGGCGGGCTCAAGAGAAATATCGTTCAATGTCTCGACGACTACGGGATCCCGCTTCTGCTCTCACATACCGTCGTCGATATCAAAGGAAAACGCAAACTCGAGGGCGTCACCGTCGCCGAAGTCGACAAAAACAGCGTTCCCGTTCCGGGGACGGAGGAGTTTGTCGAGTGCGACACTCTCCTTCTGTCGTGCGGGCTGATCCCCGAAAACGAGCTGTCGCTCACTGCGGGCGTAAAGCTCAACCCGGTCACGAACGGCCCGTTCGTCGACGACCGGCTCGAGACGAACGTGGAAGGCGTCTTCGCGTGCGGAAACGTCCTGCACGTTCACGACCTCGTCGACTTCGTCTCCGAAGAGTCGGAAAGAGCCGGAGCCGCCGCCGCGAGATATCTCGGCGGATCCGCCGAAAAATCGGAGGAAAGCGTCGTGAAGATCGAACCCGGCGACGGCGTCAGATATACCGTTCCGTCGACCGTGGACCGGGAGTTCTGCGACGATCTCATCCATCTGAGATTCCGCGTAAGGGACGTTTACAGATCCTGCGCGATCGTCGTATCCTCGAACGGACGGACGATCCTCACCAAAAAGAGAAGGATCACCGTTCCCTCCGAAATGGAGGACGTGATCCTGAAAAAAACGGACCTCAAAGACGTGACGGGCCCCGTCACGGTATCGATCGCGGGGGTGTGATATGGAAACCGTAAAACTTATCTGCATCGGATGCCCCATGGGCTGCGATCTGTCGGTCGATCTTGAGAACGGAGTCCCCGTCTCGGTCACGGGGAATACCTGCCCCATAGGCAAAAAATACGCGGAGGAAGAGGTCACGGCGCCGAAAAGGACCGTCACCTCGACCGCGCTTTCAAAGGACGGCGTCCCCGTTCCCGTAAAGACGGCGGGGACCGTCCCTAAAGGTGCGATCTTTGCCGTCGTGAGCGACGTCAAGAAGGCGAAACCGTCCCTTCCTGTGAGGATCGGAGACGTGATCGTCCCCGACGCCGCCGGGACCGGAGTCCCCGTCGTAGCGACGAAGGACGTTTCACGATGATGAAAGCGAAAAATCGCGGGCGGGGCCTCGCGGCGGCGTTTTATAAGGTCAAAGCGCCCGTTGCGGACTCCGTCCGCTTCGCATTCGTTTCGGACCTTCACGGTGCGCCGAACGGCCCGGTCATCGAAGCGATAAAAAAAGGGGAGCCCGACGCGGTCCTCGTCTGCGGCGACTTTACCCACAGCGTGAGGGTCAGAGAACCCGGACTTTCATTTTTGCGCCTGTCCGCGGAGACGTTCCCGACTTTCGTCAGCTTCGGCAATCACGAGAAGGATTCAAAGACCACGCCCGCAGACGTTGAAAAAACGGGCGCCGTACCTCTATGCGACAGTTTCGTCCGATTCGGCGGCGTTCTGATCGGCGGGCTCACCCCGCGCGGCAGGGACCCGGACGCCGCTTTTCTCGAGCGGTTTTCGCGCGAGGACGGATTTCGCCTGCTTCTCAGCCACTACCCGCATTATTACGGCGATATCATAAAAAAATACCCCGTGGACCTGACTCTTTCGGGTCACGCGCACGGGGGACAGTGGCGGTTTTTCGGCCGCGGGATCATCGCTCCGGGGCAGGGCCTTTTCCCGAAGTATACCTCCGGATTCTACGACGGAGGACGGCTTTTCGTCGGACGGGGGATCGGAAACAGAACGCCCTTCCCGAGGATCAACAACCCGCCGGAAGTCGTGTTTTTCGACTTTATTTCAGAATGAGAGAGATCAGGT
>JAFWTH010000013.1 GCA_017518975.1 Clostridia bacterium | reverse complement strand
GCCGTCTTCAATCTTTCCGACCGGCTCGCCGCCCTCGGCGATCACGAACGCGGGAAGATCCTGGTCGATGACGGAGAGTTCGTTTCTGTACGTGGTTATCGCCTCTTCCGCCGTTGCGAACTGTCTGCCCTCGCCTAAAACATGGGTGTACCAGCCGTCGCGGACCATCGCCCAGTTTGCCTCGTAGCGGTCCATCGTTATCTTCATCCTGCCGCCGCCTGACGCGATCTTCGCGTCGCAGCCGCGCGAGCGGAGCTCCGCGAGGAAGGACTCGAACGGGATAACGTAATCGAGAGCGGAAGTCTCGCCGACGTCTCTGCCGTCGAGAAGGATATGTACTCTGACTTTCCCTATCCCCTCGTCGGCGGCGCGGGTGAGCATCGCCTTGAGGTGGTCGATATGCGAGTGGACGTTGCCGTCGGAGAACAGCCCGAGGAAGTGGAGCGTCCCGCCGGACGCCTTCACGCCGTCCGTGAGCCAGCGCCACGTGTCGGAGGCGAACATCTTGCCGCTCTCGATGCTCTCGGTGACGAGCTTCGCGCCCTGCGCGAAGACCTGACCCGATCCGAGCGCATTGTGACCGACCTCGGAGTTGCCCATATCGTCGTCGGAGGGGAGACCGACCGCGGTGCCGTGCGCCTTGAGCGCGACGGTCGGGTAGTCCCTCATTATTCTGTCGAGATTGGGAGTACGCGCGGTATATACCGCGTTCGACTCGACCTTCGGGGCAAGCCCCACTCCGTCCATTACGATCGTGAGAACGGGGCGCACGCCCTCTTTGCCGCTGATCTTCTTGAGTTTGTGTTCCATATTGAAAAAGTCCTTTCAGGAAATATTATTAACTTTGTCAAAGAGATTGACGACCGGTATCCCCTTCTTTTCGGAGTACCGCACCGTGTACGCCGTACCGCCCGAGCGCCTTCCGTCGTAGTAAGCGACGCAGAGAGAGCTCATATCCGCCATCATACGGTTCCTCTCGAGCATGACGCCGTCGTCGAAAAAGTCGCGCACGTATACGATCTCCGACGCGAGCCCCTTCAGCTTCTGATAAAGGGCGATGTCGCCGGTCTTCCGCCACATGGCGGTCTGATCGCGGCAGGGCAGAACGAGGATGAGACGAAATCCGGGATCCCTCCTCGCCGCGGCGGCGACCCGGCACGCGGCGAGCGTGTCGAACCCGACCGCTCCCCCGCAGACGAAGTCCGTGAAGCCGTCGAAGCGGAGCCGCCGAAGGACGACGTCAAGCTCGGCAACGAGAGCGGACTCCGAGTCGGAGGATACCGACCGGTGCCCGGTGAAAAAGCACGTTTTATCCCTTCCCGCGCGCTCCAAAGACGTCACCTCCCCGTTTTTTGCTCATACATAGATTATTATATCACTTATTACGTTAAAAAGAAAGTAAAAAAATCGTCCGAGAGCGGTCGGACGCGATCCGCGCCCGGTTTGGCCCCCCTTTTCCCCCGCTCGCTTTTCAAAAAACGGTTTTTTGGATTAAATTCTTTACAAAACGCGCGATTTATGATAGATTATTATGTTAAGAACGTAGTATATAATGCGATCGGCCCGGGCTCCGTCCCGTTTTCGGAGGAAGATATGAAGATAGATATCAAAGTGAAAAAGCCGCGAGGCGGCAATCCCGTCACGAGAGGTTTGCGCTCCGTCATCAGAGACGTCGATTCGATCTGCGAGCGCGACCCCGCCGCGAGAGGCCGCCTTGAGGTCATCCTTCTTTATTCCGGTTTTCACGCGCTCGCGTTTTACCGCGCCGCGCACGCGCTCGACGAAAACGGCGCGCACGTGACCGCCCGTGCGCTGTCGCAGTTCGCGAAATTCCTCACAGGGATCGAGATACACCCGTCCGCGAAGATCGGAAAGGGCCTTTTCATCGACCACGGCGCCGGGGTCGTCATCGGCGAGACCTCGATAATCGGAGACAACTGCACCTTTTATCAGGGCGTCACGCTCGGCGGTACCGGCAAGGAAACGGGCAAGCGCCATCCGACGCTCGGAAACGGAGTCATGGTCGGCGCGGGCGCGAAGCTTCTCGGCGCGTTCAACGTTGGAGACAACGCGAAGATCGCCGCCGGGGCGGTAGTGCTCCGCGACGTTCCCGCAGACTCGACCGCGGTCGGCATTCCCGCGAGGATCGTCAAAAGAGAGGGCGTCCGCGTCAGGGACGGTTTCGACCTCGACCAGGTCAACGTTCCCGACCCTATCGCCGAAGAAATAGCGAAAGTAAAAGAGCGGCTCGCCGCTCTGGAAAACAAACTCGACGGAAAAGAGGACTGACGTGAGAAAAATATGTAAAAGCTGCGGCGCCGAAGCGCATCCGAGGTCGAACTTCTGCGGACACTGCGGATCGGATCTGCTCGTCCCGTACGAGCCGCCGCGTTCAAAAGGCCGCGCGATAGGGAGCTTCTTCATCTATCTCGGGATCTGGCTCGCCTCGCAGACCGTTATGACGGTCGCGTTCATGATTCCCGTCGCGATCTCCGTTTTTTCAGACCGTAAACTGATGACTTTGGACTACGACCGGATCTACAACGCGCTTATGAGCAGAGTCTCGGGATACCTGACCGTCATCTCGATCCTCTCGTCCGTTCTGTTCATCGCGGTCGTCTTTCTGATCTTCTCGATCAGGCAGAGAAGGCGCGACCGGCTCGGGGTCTTCCCGCAGAAGAATCTCTTCCGCGAGGTCGGCTTCAGAAAAGCGCCTATCCCGATCTGCGCGGTATCGCTCGTTCTGGGCGCCGCGCTCAACCGCGTCGTCACCTATATCGTTGACGTTATTCCGTGGCCCGGGTTTTTCGTCGATTCGTTCAACCGGACGTACGACCCCCTGCTCGGCGGGGACACTTCGTTCATCCTTGTCGTTCTGAGCACCGTTATAATGGCTCCGATAACGGAAGAACTGCTCTTCCGCGGGATCGCATGTTCCCGTTTCACCCCCGCGTTTCCGAACGTCGTCGCCGTCATCGCGTCGTCGCTTATTTTCGGGATCGCGCACGGGACGCCGATCGCCATAATCTATGCGTCGGCGTTCGGGGTCGTGCTCGCGTGTACCTTCCTGAGACACCGGAGTCTTTATCCCACGATGCTCGCCCATCTCGGATTCAACCTGACCGCGACGCTTCTGCCGGATTTTGCGGGATCCGTCACTCTCGACCTGGCGATCTTCTCGATATGCGCCGCAGTGTCCGTAGCGGGCATCTGGTTCGTGACCAAAAAAAAGAAAGAAACTCTCCCCGAGGCAGGAGGAACGAATGAAACTGTATAATACTGCAACGCGAGAAAAAGAGGAGTTCAAGCCGAACGAACCGGGCGTCGTGAAAATGTACACGTGCGGTCCGACGGTCTACCACTTCGCCCATATCGGGAACCTCCGCACGTACATAATGGAGGACGTGCTTGAGAAATATCTCGGATACTCCGGTTTGAAGGTCGAACGCGTTATGAACATAACCGACGTCGGCCACCTGACCTCCGACGCCGACACCGGAGAGGATAAAATGCTCGCCGGAGCGCGGCGCGAGAAAAAGACCGTTATGGATATCGCCCGGTATTACACCGACGCGTTCTTCGCGGACTGCGAAAAACTCAATATCAAAAAGCCGGAGACGGTCGTCCCCGCGACGACGGAGATCGCCGAATTCATCAAGGTAGTCGCGGCGCTGATCGATAACGGCCACGCGTACGTCTCCGACGGCAACGTGTATTTCGACACGTCGAAGCTCGACGAGTATTACGTATTCAACCGTCACGACGCTGAGGACCTCGAAGAGGGCGTCCGCGAAGGCGTCGGCGTCGACGCGGCGAAGAAGAACAAGACCGACTTCGTCCTCTGGTTCACGAAATCGAAATTCGAGGATCAGGAACTGAAATGGGAGAGTCCGTGGGGTCTCGGATACCCCGGATGGCACATCGAGTGCTCCGCGATCAGTATGAAATACCTCGGCGAGCGGCTCGACATCCACTGCGGAGGCATCGACAACGCGTTCCCGCACCACACGAACGAGATCGCGCAGAGCGAAGCGTATCTCGGTCACAAATGGTGCAATTTCTGGTTCCACGTCCACCATTTGAATACCAATCACGGCAAAATGAGCAAGTCGTCCGGCGAATTCCTGACCGTCTCTCTGCTTGAAGAGAAAGGTTACGATCCGCTCGCATACCGTCTGTTCTGCCTCGGGTCGCACTACCGCAAGAACCTTACGTTCTCGTGGGAAGGACTCGACGGCGCCGCGTCCTCGTACGCGGGACTCGTCAAAAAAGTCGCCGCGCTCAAAGGCCCCGCCGGGATCGCCGCCGGCGACGAAGAAGAGGCGAAGCGGCTCGACGCGTCCTTCCGCGACGCGCTCGATTCGGATCTCAACACCTCGATGGCGGTCACCGCCCTCTACGACGTGTTCAAAGCGAAGATCGCCGACGGGACGAAGCTCGCGCTCGTCGGAAAATTCGACGAAGTCCTCTCGCTCGGTCTGCTCGCCGCAGCCGAAAAAGCGAAGGACAGCGAAAGCGAAGACGGCGGCGACGCCGGAATCGACGGCGCGCTGCGCAAGAAGATCGAGGAGATGATCAAACAGAGAGCGGACGCCAAGGCGGCAAAGAACTACGCCGAAGCGGACAGGATCAGAAACGAACTCTCGTCGATGGGCGTGACGCTCATAGACTCCAAAGAGGGCACGACGTATAAAATCGGCTGAAAACAGATTTGCCGCTGCCGTCGGAAAGACGGCAGCGGCTTTTTTACTGTGTCATGAAGTCCATCATCGCGCGGTTTACGCGAACGGACGCGGGGTGTTCCGGATAGATCACGTTGTGGACGTGGACAACTTTTCTGTCGTCCTCGTCTATATCGACCGAAACGTATTTTTTATCGAACCTGTCGAGGTCCCCGCGAAGACGAAGGACACCCTCTCTCAAAAAATCGTTTTTGCACGTCGACACGAAAACGGGTATGCCGACCGACGCGATATAGGTCCTCGGCGAGACGCGTTCGAGAGCGCCCGGCTTTTCGTAGTCCTCGCCGAGCATCTTCTTTTTCATCCCGCGGCTGAGCTCCCCGATCTCCCTGTACGCGGCGTAATCGTAACTCGGACAGTTCAGAAGCACTCCGTCGAGACGGACGCCCTCAAGGTCGATACCGATCCCGGGATCGCACGCGCCCTCCGCGTTGATAAGCGCGAGGTGACCGCCCGCGCTGTCTCCGCTGATAAAGAACTTCCGCTCACCGCCGAGACCGAGCTTTTCGAGAGACGAGAACAAAAACCGCAGAAAGGCGGCGACATCCTCGATCTTCTCTCTCGTCCCGACGCCACGTTCCGCCGCCCGGTATTCCACGGATGCGACGTCGAATCCCTCCTCGAGGAAGGAAACGGCGAACGGGTACGAATCCCTGTGCCTCCCCCTGATATAGTACCCTCCGTGGACGAGTATCAGGAGAATGTTTTTTCTCTTTGAGGGCTCGGCGAAAAACAGATCGAAAACTCTCGATCTCCCCTCCCCGTACGGCTCGTCGAGGAGCGGGGAGTATTTGTCCCACGGCGGCGCGTTTTTGATTCTTTTGTCGTTCGCGCGGTATACGAACCTGTAAAACAGCGACAGGGACGGAAACGTTATCTTCATCTTTCTCTCCGGTCGAATGAGACGCTTTTATTTGATTATTGACATCCGGGCGTCAATTATACACCGAATCTATTCCGAGATATTCCTCAAGCGTCTGTCCGCTGTCGCGGAGCGGGATCGACAGCGCCGTTCCCACGTATCTGATGTGCCACGGCTCGTATATGAATCCGGTCGCCCATTCCTTTCCGGCGGGATATCTGATTATGAATCCGTAATCCCAGCAGTGCGCGGCGAGCCATTGCCCCTCCGGGGTGTCCGCGAACCACTGAGTCGTGGAATTGACGTCGATCGCGAGACCCGTCTGGTGCTCGCTGTGACCGGGGCGTGCGGAGAACGTGTCCGCCGCCGCCTGCCCGTCGCGGTCTACGTAAGTCTGATAAAGCCACGACTGAAGGGAGTACGACCGGTAGTCGGAGATCGAGTAAAACCCTATGCCCTCCGCCGACGCGGCGGAGCACATGGAGTAAAACGCCGAGGCGCACTCCGCGGTCATCCCGCCGGGATCGTACCACGACGGGATCGAATACGTTTTATTGACGATGAGAATACCGCCTATGTACGTCAGCCCGTCCCTAACCTCGATCGGGAAGCCGTTCCGGGTATATCCGGCCTGCACCGGAGGCGCGGGTTCGGGATCCGGCTCGGGCGCGGGATCGGGTATCGGTTCCGGTATGGGTTCGGGTGCGGGATCCGGTATCGGCTCCGGTATGGGTTCGGGTACGGGATCCGGTATGGGTTCGGGCGCGGGTTCGGTCTCCGGGGGAGGAGACGTCTCGGTTTCGGTTTCCGTTTCCGTTTCGGTTTCCGTCGCCGGCTCCGTCACGGGCTCGGTCTGAGTGATCGCGTCCGTCGTCAGGGCGTCCGTCTCGGTACCGACCGTAACGGCGGGCGCGCCGTCCCGGCATCCAGCAAGAAAGACAATTGCCGATAATGCCAGAAATACCGCGATAAGCTTGCGTTTTTTCATCTTATAATACCCTTCTCCGTCTTATAACAAGTGTGAAAGGATCTCCCGGAACTCCGCCTCGGTCTCTGCGTGATTGAGCCGGTCGCGCACGGAGGCGGAACCTTTTATCCCCTTTATGAAACGCGCGGCGCGTCCTCTCGAGTCCCTGACGCCGCGCTCCTCTCCGTAAAGCTCGCAGACGGCGGACAAAAGCTCCGTCGCCGCCCCGACCCTCTCCTCTTTCGTCGGAAGAGGCGGGACTTTCCCGCCGGCGAACGCGGCTTTGATACGGCCGAATATCCACGGATCGCCGAGCGCGGCTCGCCCGACGAGCAACCCGTCGCAGCCGGTTTCACGGATCATCCGGATCGCGCTTTCGGGCCCGTCGATATCGCCGTTTCCGAAGACCTCGGCACGGCTCCCGACCTTCTCCTTCACCGCGCGGATAACTCCGTTGTCGGAGGAAGGCGCGTACATCTGATCGCGGGTCCTGCCGTGTACCGTTATCCGGTCGGCTCCCGCTCCGGCGAGAACGTCGGCGAAGGACGGAGCCGTGATCTCACCCTTTTTCCATCCCGCTCTGATCTTCACCCAGAGCGGAAGGCCCGCCGCGTGAACGGCGCGGGACGCCGCCTCCGTTATCTTCCCGGCGAGCTCGGGATCCTTCATCAGCGCCGAGCCGTC
Source organism: Clostridia bacterium (assembly GCA_017518975.1). Classification (GTDB taxonomy): domain Bacteria; phylum Bacillota; class Clostridia; order Oscillospirales; family CAG-272; genus RUG11130. The sequence goes on along the minus strand of JAFWTH010000013.1, from coordinate 10,612 downwards.
GCCCGACGATACTATCTTCTTTACCGGACATCCCATGTTTATCTCTATCGCGAGCGGTCTTCCTGCTGCGAGCGACGCCGCCGCTTCAGCCATGACGTCCGGATCGTGACCGAATATCTGCAGAGCGCACGGCGCCTCGCGCGGATCTGTCGCCGCGAGTTCGAGCGTCTTTCCGTCGCCCCTCGTGAGAGCCGTCGCGGAGATCATTTCGGACACCGTGAAGTCCGCTCCGCACCCGGAACAGAGGAGGCGGAACGGCATATCGGTAAAGCCCGCCATCGGGGCGAGACCGACTTTGATCCCGTCTCTCACGACGGGGTCATTTTTCTGAGCAGCCGCCATCCCACACCCTCCGCGTACGCGGTCATTATCCCGTCGGAGCAATCGCTGATGAACGAGTACTCGAACGGAACGACGATATTTCCGGAAGTGTCGATAACTCCGACCGTCCCGTCCGCCGCCGTCAGGACGCCGAGTCCCTCCGAGAACGGAAGCGCTTTTTTATAGACCGGCTCCGCGATCCACGCTCCCGTGTGATCCATATACCCGTATTTCCAGTCCTTGAAGAGGAGGATAACGCCGTCTGAATACGCTTTTATCTCATATCCCTCGGGTATCGGGAACCTGTTGCCGGACTGATCTATGATTATCTCTTTAGTGGTGAGATACCTCACCTTGTTGTCGTAATTGAAGATGATGCCGTCGATCCCCTCTTCGCGGACCCTGACGAGCCCGTGGTCGTAGTAGAAGTAACCGATGCTCTCTTTTCCGTAGCTGACGGGAGGCGCAAACGACTCTATTACAGGTCTTTCCGCGTTGTCCTTTACCTGCCTCGTAATGGGGAAAGCCCTGTTCCCTGCGGCGTTGATAAAAGCGAGACCTCCGTCTTTATAAAACGTCTCGGTGACGGTACACCCGAGTCCCTCGGAGAAGTTATAAGCCCTGTCGAACACGTCCTCCGTTATCGGATTGTCCCAGACCTTGTACGTCCAGTCTCCCTTGTGGAATATCTCGACCTCTCCGTCTTTGGTCTTGCGGTAGAGGTTGTATTTTTTGACCGACAGGGACGGCCCCGAATCGGGCAGCCCGTAATAAGCGGGATAGTCGAACTTCGATCCGCGGGAGTCGGTCAGTTCGTTGAAATCGGAATATGCGAAATATGATCCGTCGTACGACAGGCGGTAGTACGCCCACGTCTCCTCCCTTACGGGATGTCCCTCGACTTTCTCCTTTTCCTTCTCTTTATCCTTCTCCTTGTTGTCCGGGTCCTTGTCAAGAAGATCGCCCTCGACGAGTACGGTCTTGTCCTTGTCCCGCGGCTCGCGGGTGAGGTGGACTCTCTTGTCCTCCCTTTCCGGATCGTCTTCTTTATATACCTTGATCTCGATCTGTTCCGGATCGTACGTCGTCACTTCGGAGGACGACGGCCTCTTGAAAAGAGGCGCTCCCGATCTGTCGCGCTCGTAGGCGGGGATGTACTCCCCGTCGTCGAACGAGAGAAGACGGTTCCCGGCTCCGGAATACAGGGTCAGAAGCGCGCCGTCGTCGACGACGATATAACCCATATACATATCGAGCGCGGGACGCGCGACGGTCGATTCGACAGGCGTCGGGATGAACTCGCCGTAAAGGGTCGCCTGAGTCGGCACGTATACAGTCTCGGTCTTGTCCCTGAGCGAGAACGCGGCGGGCACGTCGAAATTCGGAGTCATAACGGCGATCTTCATGGTCGCGGGGTCGTACGGAAGATCCGTCGTTCCCCACCCCTCCGCGGAGAGATTTCCCGCGTACGGCAGCTTGAACGATTCGCCCGAAAGCGCCGCCGTATCGACGATCTCGCGCACCGACCCGTTCGGGATCCTTCTGACCTCGGCTCGCGCCTCGCCGTCCGTCACGGTCGGCTCCTTTTCCTCCCGGTAAAAGATCGGACTGTCGTCCTCTTTATTATCGGGAACGAACGGAGCGGAATCTTTGCGCGGGACGTTCCGGCTCGCGTTCTTAAGCGCGGAAAGCGAGAAAACGAGCGCGGCGCATGTCGCGAAGAACAGAATGGCGGAGAGAGCGACGGCGAGCGCCTTTTTGACGCTTCCGGATAATTCGATTCGTTCTTTCATATCCGCCTCTCCTTTCCGGTCAGAATAAATGATTCTTACTTATGATACCCCGTTCCGCGGCTTATTTCCGCCGCGCGGTAAAGCGCCTCGTAAAGCATTACGCGCGCAAGCTCGTGAGGGAAGGTCATCCTCGACATCGACAGACGGCGCGCGCATTTTTCCTTGACCTTTTCAGCCATTCCGTGCGATGAACCGACGATAAAGCAGATCGAGGAGTACCCGGAGCTTTTTGCGTCGTCGATCATTCGGGAAAGCCCGCGCGAATCGGGCGAGTCGCCCTCGATGCAAAGCGCGACGGCGTACGCCCTTTTCGGAACGGCGTCGAGAATGCGGTCTCCCTCTTTTTCAAGAGCGTCCGCGATCTGCGCCTCCGATGGGGACGAGGACGTCTTCTCCTCTTTTATCTCGATCTCTCTCACGTTCCACGACGCGGAAAGCCGTTTTTTGTACTCGTCCGCCGCTTCCCTGAAATATCTCTCCCTGAGGGATCCGACGGCGATGACGGTGAGATCCGCCACGTCAGATCACCCTGACCGCCCCGGCGGGACGGACCGAGAGGATATGGCAGGCGCCGTCCCCGAAAACGGAATCCATAAGCGCCTTGTACTCCGCCGCGTCCTCCGAGGGAACGAACGCCTGGATCGTCCCGGCGAAACCGCCTCCGTGTACGCGGTGGGCGGCCTTTTTGCAGCGGAGGAAATTGTCAGTCAGACAAAGAGCGAGAGAGAGTCCCTGCTCCTTAACGTTGATCGTCGTATATACGTTCTGAAGATACTTGTACGAGGAGTTCCCGCTCTCGTTGACGCGCGCGAGGAATCCGTCGAGATCTCCCGCTTTTATCGCCTCAACCTGTTCGCCGACGCGGTTGTTTTCTCCGATAAAGTGAAGCGCGCGCAACACGGCGCGGTCGCCGCACTCCGCCCTGAGTTCGCCGATCTTTCCGACGACGTCCGCGATGGTGAATCCGCGCATCACCTCACCTCCGAGGTGAGCGGCGACGTCCTTCATCTCGCGCGGAACGGAAGCGTAATCCTCGTTGAGGTCGGCGTGGTTTCCGCCCGTGTTGACGACGCAGAGAGAATACCCGCGCGCCGTGAGATCGAAGTCGAGCGCCTCGATCACGGGATTCCCCGGTTCGAGGAAATCTATCGTGATGAACCCGCCGACGGCGCACGCCGTCTGATCCATAAGCCCGCACGGCTTTCCGAAGAATACGTTCTCCGACCACTGCGCCATTTTTGCGATCTCGACGTTCGAGACTTTCCCCCCGCAGTAAAGGTGATTCAGGATATTTCCGACCATCACCTCGAACGCGGCGGACGACGAGACGCCGGAACCCTTGAGAACGTTCGACGTGGTATAAGCCGTGAATCCGCCCACGCGGTGACCCGCGTTCTCGAACGCGCGTCTCATACCCGCGATGATAGCGGCCGAGGTGTAATACTTTGAGGGATCGGGACCCTCGGAGTCTTCCTCCGTTACGACGTCCTCGTCGAACCCTTCGCTCTTTATCCTTATAACGCCGTCTGCCGCGGGAGCCGCGGCGGCGATGATATCGAGATTGACGGACGCGGCTATGACCCTGCCGTGGTTGTGATCCGTGTGGTTGCCGGAGATCTCGCTCCTGCCGCCCACGGAATAGACCGACAGATCCCCCTCCGCGCCGTAATATTTTTCATAAGCGTCGAGCAGCGAAAGATATCTCTCTCTTTCCCTGTCCGCGTCCGCGATAGCGAGACGCGCCGCCGTTTCCTTATCCGGGAAGTTCTCCCCTATAATCTTCCTCAGTTCTTCGATCTTCATATTTTTTCTCCCTGTGAGTTTTGGTCTTCCTTTTCTTTTTCCGCTTTCCTTTTTTCAAGGAACGCCTCGAGTATCAGGACGGCGGCAAGCTCGTCCACGTGCTTTTTGTGTTTTTTCTGTCTCAATCCCGAGAGGGACAGTATCTCGTGCGCATCGACCGTCGTGAGACGCTCGTCACACATGACCGTTTTTACACCGGATACTTCTTCGACCTCACGCGCGAAGTCGCGGCATTTTTCGCTTCTCGGTCCCGCCGATCCGTCCATATTGACGGGATCGCCTACGACGATCAGTTCCGCGCCGACCTCTTCGGCGCGCGCCGCCGCGGCCGCCGCGACCTTCTTGAAACCGGGACGGTCGATCAACCCCGCCGGGGAGGCGATCAGCTCGGTCCTGTCGCACACGGCGAGTCCGGTGCGGGCGTCGCCGTAATCGATGCTCATTATCACCATAGGTCAGAAGCTCTCCCGCTCTTCCTTTTCCCGCTTGTATTCGGTGAGTTCCTTCAGAGTGGGGATCGAAGTCGACGCGCCGGGACGTGAAACGGATATCCCCGCGGCGGCGTTGCCGAACCTGATAGCCGCGCCGATGTTGCCGTGATTGACGTAATACGTCGTCAGAGCGGCGGTGAAAACGTCGCCCGCCGCGGTAGTGTCGACCGCTTTTACCCGCTCGGCGGGATATGAGAAATACTCCTCGCCGTCGAACAGGAACGCGCCGCGCGCACCGAGTTTCAGAACGACGTATTTAGCGCGGGTCAGCCCGCGAAGCTTGATCGAGGCGCGCAGACATTTTTCCTCGTTCACGGGATCGATCCCGGTAAATACCGCGCACTCGTTCTCATTGAGCGAAAACATCTCGACAGGTCCGATCTTGTCAAGCGGGAAGTCCTCCCTCGCGGGGGCCGCGTCGACGAAGATCGGTATCTCTCTCCTGTGCGCGATCGCGCACGCCTCGAGGACCGCCTCGTCCGGTATCTCGAACTGGACGTACAGAGCGTCCGGGTAACAGTTGAAGCACTCCTCGACGTCGGAGGCGGAAAGCGTCCCGTTCGCGCCGGGGAAAACGATTATCCTGTTCGCGCCGCTGTCCTCCACGAGAATGGACGCCAGCCCCGTGGGCGCGCCGCCGTCAACGATAATATATCTCGTATCGATCCCCTCGGAGCGGTACAGATCCGTGAGCGTCCGCCCGTTCGCGTCGTCTCCGACCTTGCACACGAACACGCAGTCCGCGCCGAGCCGCGCCATCGCGATCGCGGAATTCGCTCCCTTTCCTCCGGGGACGTAAGAGTACGATCCTCCGTGCTCGAGGGTCGTCTCTCCGGACGCCGGAACGCGTCTTATGCGCTGTACCATATCCATGTTCGCGCTGCTGACTACGAGCACTCTTTTCTTCATATTTTTCATCCTTTCAAAAGGCACACTTTTCTCTATTATATTTTAGCACAAAAGGGGATGGAAAGCAAATGAAAAACGGAAAATGAAAAATGAAAAATCAAATCGCCGAGCGAATGCGCTTCCGGTCGACGCGGGCGTCGGAAAAAGCGAAAAAAGCGCTCCCGGCGCGCGTCGGAAAACCGCGTTTTTTAAAGGCGCAGCCGTCGGTCCCCCGGCGTCCTTCTCCCGTCCGCCGACCCGATACTTGCAAAACGTCTGCAGAAGTGGTATAATTCTTCCCGTGCATTCTATCTTTATCTATATTTAAGAGGATTATTATGTTTTCATATATCGATCCGGGAACGGGGAGCATGCTCTTCACCGTCCTCATCGGGATTCTCGGCGCCGCGGTCTACTCCGTGCGCGTCTTTATACTTAAAATGAAGTCGCGCGTCGGCGGCGGCAGAGCGAAAAAGGGCAGCCGCGTCCCTCTCGCCGTTTTCTCCGACAACAAGCGCTATTTCACCGTTTTCGATCCCGTTCTGCGCGAACTGTCCGCAAGAGGACAGTCCGTTCTTTATCTCACCGCGTCGGAGGACGACCCCGCCCTCGAGTGCGGATACGAGGGTCTTACCGCCGAGTATATCGGCCCGGGCAACCGCGTCTTCACGCGGCTCAACTCGCTCGACGCGACGGTCGTTCTGTCGACGACGCCGGGGCTCGACGTCTACCAGTGGAAAAGATCGCCGAAGGTCTCCTATTACGTTCATATCCCGCACGCGGCGAGCGAGATCATCCTTTACCGCTCGTTCGGCATCGACTATTACGACGCGGTCCTTCTCTCCGGCGAGTATCAAAAGAAGGACGTCCGCGATCTCGAGGCGCTCAGAGGCCTGCCCGAAAAAGAGATAAAGCTCATCGGCATCCCGTATATGGACGAGATGGCGGCTCGCCTTGAAAAAGAGGGTCCCGCCGATCCTCACGAGCGCACAGTACTGCTCGCTCCGTCGTGGGGCAAGTCCGCTCTTTTCGGCGTTTACGGCGGGAAGATCATAGAGGATCTGCTCTCGACCGGCTATCACGTGATCGTCCGTCCCCATCCGCAGTCGTTCCAGTCGGAGACGGAGATGATCGAAGAACTGATGAAAAAATATCCGGAGTCGGACAAACTCGAGTGGAACAGGGACAGGGACAATTTCGACGTCCTCAACCGCTCGGATATCCTCGTCTCCGATTTTTCGGGCGTCGTTTTCGACTTCACGCTGATCTTTGACAAGCCCGTGATCTACACCGATCCCGACTTCGACCTCGCTCCGTACGACGCGTGGTGGCTCGACCGCCCGCTGTGGACGATGAGCGCGCTGCCTCGCCTCGGCGAAAAACTCACGCCGGAGGGGGAGGCGAATATGAAGGGACTCGTCGACCGGGTGCTTGAAGACCCGCGTTACGCGGAGGGCAGACGAGAAGTCAAGGCGGAAACGTGGGCGCATCCGTCCGAGGGCGCGCGCCTCGCCGCCGACTATCTCGTCGGCAAGATCGAAGAGATCGAGGGGAAGGAGGAGACGAAATGAGTTTCTGGTCGCTCGTCGAGACCTTCTTCATAGGTCCTTTGAAACTGCTCTTCGAGGTCATCTTCAACTACGCGCACGACCTCGTCCTGTCGCCGGGACTCGCGATCATCTTCCTGTCCCTTGCGATGAATATCCTCATCCTGCCGCTTTACCGGCGCGCCGACGCGATGCAGGAAAAGGCGAGGGATACCGAGGCGGCTCTCAAACCCGGCATCACCCATATCAAAAAGACGTTTTCGGGCAACGAGCGGATGATGATGCTCCAGACGTACTACCGTCAGAACAACTACTCCCCGACGAACGCCCTGCGCGGGTCCGTCTCGCTTCTGCTCGAGATCCCGTTCTTCATGGCGGCGTACCGTTTCCTGTCGACGCTTGAGATCCTCAAGGGCGTAAGCTTCGGTCCGATAGCGGACCTCTCCCGCCCGGACGGTCTTCTCACGATCGGTTCGCTGACTCTCAACCTGCTGCCGATCGTAATGACGGTCATCAACTTCATCTCCGCTGCGATCTATCTGCGCGGCTTCCCGCTCAAGACGAAGATCCAGCTGTACGGAATGGCCGTTTTCTTCCTTTTCTTCCTGTACTCTTCCCCGTCCGGCCTCGTCTTTTACTGGACGCTCAACAACGTTTTCTCACTCGTCAAGAATATCTTTTACAAGATCCCGAAGCCGGGCAGGATCATATCCGTCATATCGACTCTCGCCGGCGCGGCGTGCATCGTGACGTTTTTCAACGCGCAGCGGTTCGGCGTCCCGCAGATGAGGCGTCTTATCGTGCCGACGCTCGGTTTCGCCCTTCTGATCCCGCTGCTCGCGCGGCTGATCAGGTCGGTCCTCCCGAAAAGGAAAAAGACGCGGGAGCCCGTCCCGCACAGAGCTGTATTCATCCTGTCCGCCGTCTTTCTCACCGTGTTTGTCGGGGTGCTGATCCCGTCCGCGTACGTGGCGAGCTCCCCGCAGGAATATATCGACGTCTCGTATTTCTTCCATCCGCTCTGGTATGTCGCGCGCTCCGGAGTGATGGCGGCGGGTACGTTCATCCTCTGGTTCGGCGTCTTCTACTGGCTCGCGAGCCCGAAGGGTAAAGTCGTATTCGAGAGGGTCATGGCGGCGTTTGCCGTCGTCGCCGCCGTCGACTATATGTTCTTCGGCACGAAGCTCGGCATCATCTCCTCGTCGCTCGTTTACGAATCGGGCCTGAAGTTTGAAGTATCCGAAGTCCTGATCAACGCGGGCGTCGTGATCGCCGTCGCTGCTCTGGTCGTTCTGATCGCCGCAAAATGGAAGAAAGTTGCGGGAGCGGTCCTTCTGGCGGGCTCGTTCGCCGTCGCAGTCATGGCGGGCGTCAATATCGTCACCGCCAAAAGCTCGATCGACGGTCTCGTCACTGAAGAGAGCTCGGAGATGCCCCACTTCACCTTAAGCCGCACCGGCAAGAACGTGGTCGTCATCATGCTCGACCGCGCGCTCGGAGATTTCTTCCCGTACCTCGTCGCCGAGAACCCGGAACTTGAAAAGAAATTCGACGGTTTTACCTACTATTCGAACGTCATCTCATACGGCGGTCACACGAACATGGCGGTGCCCGCGATGCTCGGAGGATACGAATACACGCCGGTCGAGCTGAACAAAAGAGATACCGAACTCCTCGTGGACAAGCACAACGAGGCTCTCAAGGTGATGCCCGTCCTGTTCATGAACGAGGGTTACGACGTCACCGTCTGCGACGCCCCGTACGCCAACTACGGCTGGATCCCTGATCTGTCGATCTACGACGAGTACCCGGAGATCTCGAAATACATCACTCTCGGTTATTTCGGAGAAAAGGAGAAAAAGCAGCAGGCGGTCGACGCCGATCTGCGCAATTTCTTCTGCTTCTCACTCATGAAATCGCTTCCTCTCGCAACGGAGTACGCGGTGTACGACCGCGGAGATTATCACTCGATGACGCTCAGCACGGAATCTGCCGAGCAGGAGGCGTATTCGATGTCCGTCGCCAAGGGCGAGAATCAGGCGTTCATCGAGCCGTACAACGTCCTTCGCAGTCTTGACAGGATGACGAAGGTGACGAAGGACGACCGCGGGACGTTCCTTTTCCTCAGCAACGACACCCCGCACGAGCCGATGCTTCTCAAGGAGCCGGAATACGTACCGGCGCCTGAGATCGACAACACTGTCTTTGACAGCACGCATCAGTCGCGCTTCACTCTGAACGGCAGAACGCTCCACATCACGACGGTCAAGCAGATGGCTCACTACCAGACGAACATGGCGGCGCTGAACGCCGTCGGCGAATGGCTCGACTATCTGCGCGCCGAGGGCGTTTACGACAACACGAGGATCATCATCGCGGGCGACCACGGATATTACCTGTTCACGACCGACGCCCTCAATCTCTCGGCCGAAGGGGTCAGGACCACGGACGCCGCAAACTTCTTCCCTCTCCTTCTCGTCAAGGATTTCGGCGAAACCGGTTTCAAGACGTCCGACGAGTTCATGACGAACGCCGACATTCCGACGATCGCCCTCGAGGGGCTCGTCGAAGATCCGCGCAACCCGTTCACCGGCAATCCGATCAACTCGGACAAGAAGACGGCGCACGACCAGTTCATAATGACTTATCACACCGGGTGGGACACGGCGAAGAACAACGGGACTCAGTTCCTGCCTACTCCTTGGGTCGCCGTGACCGACAACATCTGGAACAGAGGCGACTGGGAATATATCGACGTTCCGACCGTGCTCACGGAACACAAGATACCTTGAGGAGACGACAATGAAATACAAAGTTGACAACGCCGTCATCATGGCGGCGGGCACGTCGAGCCGCTTCGCTCCTCTCTCGTACGAGAAGCCGAAAGCGCTGATCGAGGTCAGGGGCGAGGTGCTTATCGAAAGGCAGATCCGCCAGCTCAAAGAGGCGGGCGTGCCCGAGATCGTCGTCGTGACCGGATACCGGGCGGAGGATTTTTCATATCTTCGCGACAAGTTCGGAGTGAAGATCGTCCATAACCCCGACTATCTCACGCGGAACAACAACTCGACGATCCGCGCGGTGAGCGGACTGCTCAAAAACTCCTACGTCTGCTCCTCCGACAACTATTTCACGGAAAATCCGTTCGAGGATGAGGTCGACGGCGCGTACTACGCCGCCGTCTACTCGGCGGGCGAAACGAAGGAGTGGTGCATGACGGAGGACGGGGACGGCTTCATCGACTCGGTGACCGTCGGCGGCAAGGACGCGTGGTATATGCTCGGCCACACGTTCTGGGACGAGAAGTTCACGCGGGGATTCCTCGCGATCCTCGACCGGATATACGGCGAGGAACGGACGGCGGGGCTCCTTTGGGAGTCGATATATATGGAACACCTCGACGAGCTGAAAATGAAGATACGCAAATACCGGGACGGCGAGATCTTCGAGTTCGACACGCTCGACGAGCTCCGTCTCTTCGACGAATCGTACGTCGGCGACACGCGCTCGCATATCCTGAAGGACTGTGCGCAGAGGCTCGGGTGCAAAGAAAGAGATATTACCGAGGTCACCGCTTTCAAAACCGGCGACAACGCCGCGGCCGGATTCCGCTTCACGGCGGACGGCTCGCGCTTTGAATATGATTATGAAACAAAAACGTTAAAAGGAGTTGACAAAAAGTGAGAGAAATCGTAAAAGAAGACGTGCCGAAGATCGAAAAGCTGCTCTCGGACGTTCTCGGATCTGCGGAGTATTCCGCGATCGAGCG